>CANGXD010000024.1 GCA_947457545.1 Gemmatimonadaceae bacterium | reverse complement strand
CCCGATGCCGTACGCTTCGTCTTGCAGAGTGGCGATGCCGTAGTCGATGGACGCGATGCGGCGCAATGGAACGTCAGCTTCATCAGCCTGATCAATCGGCTCACCACCGTTGGCGGCGTCCCGTACTTTCTTGCGCCCGGGAACCACGACGTCACCACGGCGTCGGCACTCTCCTCACGCGGACGACAGCAGGGGCTGCAGAACTATCTGCGCGCGACCGCGCAGCTCATTCCGCCGGAGAACGCCACGCGCCGGTTGAACGGCTATCCCACCTACGCGTTCGGCTACGGTAACACCTTCGTGCTCGCGTTCGATTCCAATATCGCCGAGGACGACACGCAATTCGCGTGGGTGGAGCAACAGCTGCGCGGTCTCGATCGGTCGCGCTATCGGCACGTGGTGGTCTTCTCGCATCATCCGCCGCTGTCGAGTGGGCCGCATGGCGGCTCTACGGTGGAGCGGCCGGCGGAGGCCGTGCGGCGTCGCTATCTGCCGCTATTCCGCGAGTTGGGCGTGCGCCTCATGGTCACCGGGCACGAGCATTTTCTGGAGCATTGGATCGAGCGCTACAAGTCGCCGGCGGGTGCGTGGCAGCGCATGGATCATGTCATCAGCGGCGGCGGCGGCGCGCCCATTTATACCTGGCAGGGCGCTCCCGATCTTGGCCGCTACCGCGCCACGTCGCGCGGTGTGGGGGTGAAGCTGGAACAGTTGGTGCGCCCCGGGACGCGTGAACGCGATAACCCGTACCACTTTCTCGTGGTGTATGTGAACGGCGGCGAGCTGTCGGTGGAGTTCGTGGGTGTGGACGGGAAAGCCCAACCCCAGCCCTACAAGCGCCCGCGTCTATCGCTGATCGATGCGGCGCGGGCGCCCTGAAGGGCCGCACTCACGGCGCACCGTCGGCCTGATCGCGGAAGTCGTTCTTGTCGGCGCTGTGCGGACGGCCACCGTCCGTGTTGTGTCGCTGCTGGAACGGGGTACCGGTGGCGTCGGGCACCGGGGTGTAATGCGATTGACGTGAGGTGTGCGGCGTACGATCGAAGGGCATGAACATGGGAACCTCCAAGGCTGGTACGAAGAAGGCCCCTCCGTGGGAGGGGCCTTGGCAGATGTACCAGGCGCCGCCTCCCGTTGCAGTCGGGAGGGGCGGCGGTGTGCGTCACATGCTGACGACGGTGCGGCCCTGCTCCCGGGTGCTAAGTACTACAAGAATCGCCGTTACGGGAATCGTAACGCCGACGGGGAGAAGGCTAATAAGTCGTGCAGAGGCCATGTGGGGCGCGGTCATGTGTTTCAGCATCGGCACGAACTCCGGAAAAGTCAAGACGGCTGGGCCCGGAAAACTGTGCTTTGTCCCAAAAATCGGGACAAGGGGCCGACCACGGAACGATTGGGCCCGTTAAGGAACGGTAGACAGCGGTCGATATTTCTTGCCATGGCTATCAACATCAAGAGTGCAGACGCTGAACGGCTGGTGCGTGAGCTGGCCGATCTCACAGGCGAGAGCATCACCGATGCTATCCATCACGCAGTCCGCGAACGGCTCACCCGCGAGAAGCTTCGCAAGCTCGGCTCCGTCGAGCGGTCGTGGTCGCGCATCGAGCGCATTCAGGAGCGCATCCGCAGCTTCCCGCCCGTCGCCGGCCAGACGAGCCAGGAGTCGACCCCATGATTCTCACCACGTCGGCGCTTCGGGCGCTCTGGCAGAACGCCCCCGATGCCTCGCGCCTCCATACCGCCATCATGCGGAGCCCGGTGCGCGCCGTCTCGGCCGCCACGGTCGTCGAAGCCGCCATGCTGCTGTTGGCCGAACGGCAGGGTGGAAGCGATCTCGAACTGGACGCGCTGCTCCGTGAGCTCGACGCCACCGTCGTGCCGTTTACCGACGCCCAGGCCCACCGGGCACGCGAAGCCGCCCGCACCTATGGGCACGGACGGCATGCGGCATCACTCACATTGGGCGATTGCTTCGCTTACGCACTCGCGGTCGATCTCGGCGAACCCGTGCTCACGTTGACCGACGGTTTCACGCGCACCGATGTGGAGCGCGTGTCGTACTGACGCCAGCCGCGCTTACTTCTTGGTGGTGATGCGAATGACGCCCTTGGCGCCTTCGGGGCCATAAAGCTTCTCGGCCGCGGCGCCCTTGATCACTTCGATGCTCTGAATGCGATCGGGGGGCATCTTCATGGCCGCCTCGGTCGCCTTGACGCCGTCTACAAAGACAAGGACATCCGAAGGCTGGACGGAGCCGCTCACGCTGATGCCACGGCCCAGGCGAAGGGCGCGCGACGTATCGCCGGGCGTGCCGTCGGCGCGAAGCATCATAGCCCTGCTGCCGCCGAGTGTATCCGTCCGGATGACGATACCGCTTACGGCGCCCGACGTCTTGGTGCCAATCACGACTTCTTCGCGAACGTCTCCTGTTGCTCTGAACACGATGCTGTCAACCGTGCCCGTCGCGTTTGCGGCCGTCAGTTCGGTTGCTTCAACCTTGCCCGTGGCATCGCGTGTGGTAATGGAAATGACGTTGGCATCGCGCGACTTCTTGCGAATGTTGATGGTCGCGATGCGTTCGGCGACGAGGCCGCGCGCTTCTACTGCCGATGCCGTTTTGCCATCGATCACATACTCCGTGACCGCCGCCGGAGCCGTCAACTTCTCCGCGCGCTGCTGAGCGGCTGTCACATCCATTCCTTCCAATTCAGCACTGGTCGGCAACTCGGCGCCGCAGGCCGCGAGCAGCGCGCCGGACGTGAGGGCGATGGCCATGAAGCGGCGAGTGGTACGCAGGGAACCTGGACGTGTCGTCATGTTGCGGATTCTCCGTTCGAGATGGGAAGCGCGGTGGGAAAAAGCGGGAGCCCCGGTAAGCGCCGGGAGTGGCGCCGAGGCGGCGGATAAATCGATGAGCAGCGCGCCGTAGCGACGTGTGGACGCGCCGGCCGCCAATACGCGGGCATCGCAATCCAGTTCGATGGCGAGTCGCAGGCGTGAGAGCATGAACCACGCAAACGGGTTCCACGGCAACAGCGCGAGCGCGAGACATCCGCTAAGCAGCAGCAACGGATCTCCGGCGGCGATGTGCGCATGCTCGTGTTGCAGCACGAGACGGATCTCGTCGGCGGAACGCTCCAACATCCACCGTGGAATGACCACACGCGGATCGCGTGTGCCGAACACGGCCGGCCCAAAGCTGGGACTCACGTGTACCGTCGTTGCGTCGATCGACATGACCTGCGCGGTGCGCAGCGCCAGTCGCTGCGTACGGTAGCTCCACGCGCCGAGCGCCAGCATGCCGAGCGACGCGAGCGGGCAGAGCAGGAGCAGCGCCCACTGCGCGGCAATCGGCCAGCCTCGCACGGTGCTTGCCGATGCCGTCGCCATATAGCGAACGCTCTGCTGCGCGCCCGTGGCCGCATCGCGAGCGGCGTGGTCGATGCGTTCCCACACGGTTGGTACGCGGGGCGCGCCGGCCGCGGCAACGAGCGTGACCGACGACCAGGCGCGGCCGTTGGTCGGCGTGGGTTCTGCCTGACGCATCGGTTGCGTCACGCTCAATCCGATCGTGGCCAGCAGCGCCACACTCCATACCGCACGCGTGGCGAAGGCGCCGCGGGCCAGCCAATGCAGGAGCAGCGCCATGGCCGCCAGTACGCCCGACGTCACGAGCCCCACGGTCATCCACGCGGCCAACGCGGGCGCCCACGTGGCGGCGCTCATGCGTCGTCTCCCAGCCGTTCGCTGAGCAGTGAGCGCATACGCTCGAGCTCTTCGCGGCTGACCTGCTTGTCGGAGACGAGTTGCGCGAACATGCGCTCGGTGGAGCCCTGAAAGATGGCGTCCTTGATGCGCGAGATCGCGCTGCGGCCGGCCTTGTCCGCGGCGACGGTGGGGAAGTAGCGGTACGCGCGCCCTTCGGCTTCCGGGCGCACGTAGCCCTTCTTCTCGAGCGTCTGCAGCGCCGACAGGACCGACGTGTAGGCGAGATCTTCATCGAGATGCTCACGGACTTCCGCGACAGTGGCGGAGCCGTTCTGCCAGAGCACGGCCATGACGGCCAGCTCGCGAGGGGGGAAGTGGAGGTCGGTCATGTCGGGGGGGTGAGGTACGGGTCTTTCAGTAGGATAGGCGTTGGGGGGACGGCTGTCAACTGGCTTTTCAGTAGTTTGAGATACGAGACGGGTCCGGCGGCTTACTGGCTACGGCACTAGCCCTCAGGGAGAAGAACCCAAGGGGAAAGGGAGAAGCGCGGTGCCGTCCACCATAACCGCAACCGCAGTTCCCAAGTGGACACAACCGCGCTTCTCCCTTTCCCCTTACGTCCTTCCCCCAGAGGGCTAGATCCGTGCCCTGTGAACCGCCGGATCATACCACCGCAGTTACGTTCCCAGCATCGTCCACCGTCCACGCCCCCCCATCCGACCCCGCCACGCCATACCGTCGCCAGCCGGCGGGGAATGGCACCGGCAGCGCCACGAGCGCCCCGGCCGGTGTACGCAGCAGCGCAAAATCGAGCGGCGACTTCCCGGCGACCGTGGCGCGACAACGCCAGCCGCCGTTCCAGCCTTTATGGAAATCGTATTCGATCGCGACCGCGCCGAGTCGCTGCTCGAAGGCGGCACGAACAAGCTCGCGGAACAGCGACTGCTGTCCCGCGAGCTCCGTGATCTGCTCCAACACGATGCCACTCATGATGCGACGGCGTTACACCGTGCAGACGGCAACGGCTTCCTTGAGCGACGTCACGCCGTCGCGCTTGGGAATGAACTCGTGCGCGAACACGCCGGTGTAGCCGGTGTCGGCGATGTACTGCGCGATGCCGCGATAGTTGAGCTCCTGCGCGGTGTCGATTTCATTGCGCCCCGGCACACCCGCGGTATGAAAGTGTGCGATGTACGGCAGGCTGGCCTTGATGGTGGCCAGGACGTCGCCTTCCATGACCTGCATGTGATAAATGTCGTAGAGCAGCCGGAAGCTGGGGCTGTTCACGCCCTTGGCCACCTCGACGGCCCACGCGGTGTGATCGGCGTGATAGTCCTTGTGATCGACTTTGCTGTTCAGCATTTCCATGCACAGCACGACACCGTGCTTCTCCGCCGTCGGCATGAGCCGCTTGAGACCGGCAATACAGTTGGCAATGCCTTCGCCGTCGCTCATGCCGGCACGGTTGCCGCTGAACACCACGATCTTCGAGACGCCCGCTGCGGCGGCCTTGGGGATGTACGCTTCGCCGTCGGCGACGAGCTTGTCGTGATTGGCGGGGCGGTTGAAGCCCACGGGAATGGTGCCGAAGCTGTTGCCCATGGTGCATACCAGGCCGAACTGCTTGGGCACGTCCCATTCCTCGGGACCGAGCAGGTCGACACCTACGAGGCCGATCTCCTTGGCGGTGGCGCACAAGGCATCGATTTTCGTCCGCGAAAAACACCACCGCGCCACCGACTGCCGGAGTCGACCGGCGGCGGCACTCGGCAGTCCCTCTGACAACGGCAGCGACGCGCCGGCAACGGATGGCAATACGCCGTTGAGTGCTCCCGCAACCGCGGTCACTCCGAGTGTGCTGATCGCGTTGCGTCGCGTCATCGTCGTCGCGTCGTGTGGCGGTTCGTGCGTGTGGTCGTGCTTCACAAGGCTCTCCGTTTGAGTTCGCCAACCGCGTGGGCAACAGCGCGGGCCGTCAGCGCCATATAGGTGATCGATGGATTCTGGCAGGCACTGCTCGCCATCGCCGAGCCGTCGGTGATGAACAAGTTGGGCACGTCCCACGACTGATTCCAGCCGTTCAACACGCCATCCTTGGCCGTCTTCGACATGCGCGCGCCGCCCATTTCGTGAATGCAGTGTCCGGGCGGATGCATCGTGCGGTTGGGGCGCACGTTGGTGCATCCGGCCGCTTCCATGAGTTCCACGGCGCTCGCAATGATGTCCTTGTTCATGGCACGCTCGTTGTCGCGCCACGTGACCTGCATGCGCGCCGCTGGCACCCCCCACTTGTCCTTCACGGCGCCGTCGAGCGTGATGGTGTTGTCTTCGTAGGGCAGGGTCTCGCCCCATCCACCCACGCTGAGTCCCCACGGTCCCAGATCGTCGATGAGCGACTGCTTGAACGCGGCGCCCCAGCCGGGCATGCCACTCCCGCGTCCCCAGCCGCCACGGCTCGAGCCACCTTGCATGCCGTAGCCGCGTACGAATCCCGGCTCGGCTCGATGCACGTTGCGGAAGCGCGCCACGTAGATGCCGTTGGGACGACGCCCAATGGTGCGCTTGTCGAGGAACCCCGGCATGGTGCCGCCGGCACCGCTGCCGTAGTGATGGTCCATGACGTATTTGCCGAGCGTGCCGCTGCTGTTGGCGAGTCCCTCGGGCCAGCGCGTGCTGCGCGAGTTGAGCAGCAGTCGCACGCTCTCGATGGTCGATGCACAGAGGAACACGACTTTCGCTTCGAAGACGTGCTCCTGCATGGTGCGTGCATCGATGACGCGCACACCCCGGGCGCGGCCGCGCTTGGCATCGTACAACACCTCGGCGACGACACTGTGCGGCCGCATGGTGAGTCGGCCGGTGCGCTTGGCCGCGGGCAAGGTGCTGCCAATGCTGTTGAAGTACGAATGCGTCACGCACCCCTTTTCGCAGGGGCCGCAGTAATGACAGGCGGCGCGGCCATTGTGATTCTGCGTGAGAATCGCGGCGCGGCCAATGGTCATCACCCGCTCGCCGTTGAACGACTTGAGAATGCGTTCACGCGCGGCCTGCTCCACCACGGTCATCTGCATAGGCGGCAGAAAATCACCGTCGGGCAATTGCGACAACCCTTCCTTGGCCCCGGTGACGCCGATGAACTTCTCGACGTAACTGTACCAGGGGGCAATGTCCTTGTAGCGAATGGGCCAGTCGGTGCCGTGTCCGTCGCGCGCGTTGGCCTCGAAGTCGAGATCGCTCCAGCGGTATACCTGACGTCCCCACATGATGGAGCGGCCGCCCACCTGACGGCCGCGGAACCACTTGAATGGCGCATCGTCGGGCGCCGTGTACGGGTTCTCGAGGTCGTTCACGAAGAACTTGCGCCCCACTTCGTCGCACGCGTAGCACTGCCGCTGCACGGGTTGGGTGCGTTCGAGATCTTCCCGGTCGCCCCAGCCGCGGAACTTCATTTCGTACGGCTGCACATGCTCCACGAAGTCCTTGCCGCCCGCGTCTACGGGGCCGCCGGCTTCGAGTACCAGTGTTGCCAAACCCCGCTCGGTGAGTTCCTTGGCGGCCCATCCGCCACTGATGCCACTGCCGACGACGATCGCGTCGTACACGCGCCGTTCGCGCGCCTGCGCGGTGCCCAGCGAGACGAAGGTGTCACTCATCGCGGCCGGCTCCCTTGGTTGGCATGTCGGCCGCGCCGTCGTAGCGGCCGGGCATGATCTGCGTCTTGAGCACGTCCTTCTGCACGCGCTCGCTCGTGAAGTACGCGTGCACGACCAGTCCCTTGAGACGGCCGTAGCCGCGTACGGCGGGCGTGGTGCGGTCGGTCGCGCCGTCGAGCGCGTTCATGACGCGCGTGAGCGGCTCTCCCGAGAGCCCGTTGAGCGAACTGCCGGTGAGCGCGCGGGCGTCGGCGTCCATCGCGTCGAGTCCGGTCAGCAGGAGGGCGCGGTCGGCGGGTGTGTAGTAGTCCGCCACGATGATCTCGATCCACGCGAGCACGTTCACGTCGTTGGCGCCCGGGGTGTCGGTGCGCGGAATGAGCGCATCGGCCACGGTGGTAATGACGCCCCGCTGCAGGGGCGTGAGCGTGCTTTGCGGCGCGGCGAGCGCGTGCGCCCACGCGGCCTGCGCCTGACTGGGGAGAAGCGAAAGGGCCGCTGCAGCAGCAGCGGCCCTCACGATGTCACGACGATGCATTCGTCGCTTCCGGGGAAGGAGGGCCGTCCCCAGCGCGGCCGCGCCAGGGTTACTGGATCTGGATGTACAGCGGCTGCGGCCACAAGCGCAAGATTTGCTCGCGCGGCGTGGTCGGTTTGTCGTTCTTGGCTTTGGTAAACTGCTTCCAGCCGGCAAACTGCACGGGCTCCTTCTTGATGTAGCTGTAGTACGAGTCACGCTTCAGCCATGGCGCACCAAAGCCGTCCATGTGCATCACGATCTGCACCTTGGGATCGAGCTTGATCTTGTCGGCATTCGTCACGCCCTTCCTCGTGAACCGATGAATGACCAGCATCTTGGGAGGCAGCTTGTGCTTGTCGACCAGTTCGGCCAGGTAGCGCGACGCGTAGTTCACGTCGGCCGCGTCGTACGTCCCGATCTTCTTGCCCGGAGGCGAGCCGTCCTTCATGGAGAATTCGGGGTCGATGCCAAGGTGCACGTCGGGGCGCTTGAGGAAACGCTCGAGCAGCGGCAGCTCGGCCTGCAACGTGCTCAGTCCCACCTGCACATCGATGAACATGATGGCGTTCCGGCTCTTGGCCCAGCCGTACACCTTTTCGATGAGCGTGCTGTCCATGCGGTTGCGGAACTTGCCGTCGAAGCCCTTGTCGCCCGCGGCCACCACCGCAATGAGGTGCAGCGCCGGCTGCACCGGATGCTGCGGGTCGAGCTTATTCCACTCGGCAACTTCCTGATCGAGCTTGCGCAGCATCTCGGCGGGCTCGAATTCGCCCAGAATGCCCATGCGCGTCGAGCGCGGGTTGCCATAAAACGCAATTACCCGCTTGGCGGGGAGAATGGACCCCGGGAGCGCGGCCGGCATGCTGGGGGGCCAGAGCGTATCGAGGTCGCTGCCGGTGCCTTTGTATGCGAGGTGGCGATCGCCGGACTGCGGCCCCAGGGCGCCAGAAGGCTTGGCTGGCACCGTTTCCTTTCCAGACTGCGCGGCCTTCGTGGACTTGGGCGACGCGGCCTTCTTGGCCTTTTGCGTCGCTGACGTCTTGGGGGGCTGGCCGCCGATCTCAGCCGTGGCGCCCTGTGTGGGTTGCGCGCCAAGTGTTTCGCCGTGAATGGCGCCGGAAGCGAACAGTCCAACCAGGCCGAACAGGGCCGACGAGATATAGCGAGAGCGCACGGAATGGCGCTGCGAGAGAGCTACAGAGATGGGCATGGCGACAGACTAACGGGGAGCGTCGGTGCGACAAAGGGGATGAGCGGTGACCGCAGTCACCGAGCCGTACTATCGCGCGCGCGACGCAGGGGGCGATCGACGTCGAGCGCCAATGTCCCGGCGGCCTCGGCACGTACGACCAGCCAGCGCGGGTGCACGAGCACATCGACCAGCCGGCTGGTGTGCACTGAACCGGAAAGGCGTACCCCATCGGTGAGATCACGGTTCAATGCGCCTTCGACCTTCTGACGCGTCCGCTCGAGAATGTCGTCGAGCGGGAACTTGGCCCCATCACGCAACCGCTGAAGAAAATCGCCACGGCGCAGCCAGGCCACACTGCTCACGAGTGCATCGGAGGTCGCGACATCGAAATCGAGATCGGGAACGATGAGGGCACGCTCCACGCGGTCCACCTGTGGGGTGCCGACCAGATAGAGATTGCCCCGTACCGACCCGCCGACCGTCGTGGTGAGGAGGACTCGGCCATCACTCAACGCCGAGAGGACCACGCGCTCCACCGTCACCGATCGGCTGAAACGGCGAAAGTCGCGTCCGACCAACTGCTTGGTCAGCATCGCGGTGGCGTCCTGATAATCGAGCAGTCCTTCGATGTTGAGATGCACACTGTCGCCCACATCGGTGGACGTCTGTCGCAGCGGGGGCAGCGGGCGTAGCAGATCTTCGGGCTTGGGGCCCGTGACGAGGCGCGGTGTGGCCCGCAACCTGATGTTGGCCACGAACTGACTGTCGCGAAGAGTAATGTCGCCGAGGGCGATGCGGACCGGCATGAGTTGCAGCCACAGGCTGTCGGTTACGCGAATGCTTTTCTGCAGTTGTTCGTACCAGCGTGACACACGGCGTTTCACGTCGATGCGGGCGACACGACGGTCTACACGTGGCAACTGCCGCTCGACAAGCGGACGGACCGTCTTCATGACCTGATCGGTCACATCGATCTGCAGGAAGGTCACCTTGCAGGCGTCACGCGGCGTCGCGGTGAGCGGGCGGAGCGACGACACATGAGTGCGCGTCACCAGCTGCCAGGTGGAGTCGAGTTGCAGATCGCTGGTGAGCACGAGTCGCATGCGTGGCGGCGTCGAGTCACCGGTACCGCATCCCGCAGAAACGGTAGGGCTGAGTGGCGGGTTGTAGTAGCCGCGCGCCCGATACGAGAGCGTCGTGGTCAAGGTGAGCCGCCCGTCTTCGAAACCGACGGTGAATGGCGTACGCACGGCGGCGTAGGCGACGGATTTGCGCCCATCAATGCGCACGCGCTCGTCGAGAGAGCCGAAGGTCCGTGGTACACTGGCTTCGAGCGCGTTGCGCAGCGGTTCTACGGCATACGTGACGGGGGCATCGACGACCGATACCGGCATGCTGGGGAGTACCGGCACCGTCCATACCCCCGGGCGCGGCTTCGGCATGGCGGGCGCAACTGTAGCGTCTCCACCGCAGCTCATCAGCAGGCTCGCCGCGAAGGCAAGCGTGATGGAGCGCGGGAGGCAGGTCACAGTGTACCGACTACTTGGGGACTTCGGTTTTGGGCGCGGCGTATTGCATGCGTCCGAGAATAGCAGCTATTCGGCGACTCGCAATACTGCCGCGTGGCGACCACTTCCGTGGCGAGGGCAGAATGGCGGCCATGCGCGCCGCTTCCTCACGAGTGAGTTGCGACGCGTGCTTCTTGAAGTGGTACTGCGCGCCCGCCTCGATGCCGAACTGATTGGGGCCCCACTCGGCGAGGTTGATGTACAAATCGAGAATGCGCTCCTTGGTGAGCAGCAACTCGAGGAGCAGGGTGAGATACGCCTCGATCCCTTTTCGGATGAACGATCGTCCGTTCCAGAGAAAGATGTTCTTGGCCACCTGCTGCGTGAGGGTACTCGCACCGCGCAGTTTGCCGCCGCGCTTGCGACGGTCGAGCGCCTTGTCGATTTCGACGAAGTCGATGCCGTTGTGCAGGTAGAAACGATCGTCTTCCGAAGCCAGGACGGCGCGACGGATGTTGCCATTCATGGCGCTACGCGCAATGGGCGAATGCTGCGGCCACACGGGACGATCGCCATTGCCAAAGCGTTCCGCCGCGCGCCCTGCCATGACCATGGTCACTGGTGGATTTACCACCGCGAACAGCAGAATGAGGGGGATTGGCGCGACGGCGAGCAGGAACAACGCCCGCACAATACGAACCGGCCACGAGCGCTTGGGCCCATTGCCGCGGAAGCTGAAGCCGAACGCCATCAGGGCTCGCGCAGATGTGGCGGTGTGTCAGGCGGCTGCCGCCGCCACCGGCGATGCTGCCAGAAGTACTGCTCGGGGTATTCGCGAATCATCTCTTCGAGCATCTGCGTGTAGCGCAGCACGATGGCATCGACATCGACGTCGCGATCGCCCGTGAGTTCCACTTCGACAGGCTTCACGATGAAGGCGTACTTGCCGCTGGGCTGACGCACACCCGTCATGAACAACACGGGCGAATCGAAGCGCAGCGCAAACACGGCGGGACCGCGCGGCGTCTTCGCGGGGCGGCCGAAGAACGGCACGAAGGTACTCGCAAGCCCCAACGCATCGTGATCGGCGACCAGCGCCACGAGGTGGTTGTCACGCAGCGCCCGCGGTGCTTTGCGCACGGCGTCCTTGTCATGAATGACTTCCATGCCAATGCGCTGCCGTGTCTGCGTGATGTACGCTTCGAACAGCTTGTTGGCGGCGCCGCGCGTAACAGCATCGATGGGCACGCCGCGTGCGGCGACATAGGCGCCCGCGAACTCCCAGTTGCCCAGGTGGCCCGTCACGGCAATGATGCCACGCCCCTTGGCCAGCGCTGCTTCGACGTACTGCCAGCCCTCGACGCGCTCGACGCGATCGAGAATGGCTTCACGCGGCGTACCGGGAAGAATCGCGGTTTCGATGGACGTGCGTCCGAGGCTTTCGTACGACCGGGCGGACAGGTCGCGCACCTGCTCGGGCGACAGCTGCGGAAACGCCGCGGCGATCTGTCGTTCCACGACGCCGGCGCGAATGCCGATGGGCTTGTAGGCGAGTCGGGCAAGTTTTGCGCCCACCCAGCTGGCGCCGCGCCAACCCAACAGCCGCAAACCGGCCACCGCACCGCGGGTGGCCAGATATTCGAGGCGATGAGAAAGGGTAGGGGCGGGGACCGTCGCCGAACCGCTGGATGCCGTGCTCATGATGAGGGAATCTAACCGGTCTTGTGGCGATCTCCCTGTCACGGACGCCCCGGTTCCGGTCCATATTTCGGGTGATGACCTCCCCACCCACGTCCGACCCCCGCGGTATCACGGCCTCCTACGCATCGTCGCAGCGGCTTGCCCAGATCGGGCTGGCGATCAATGCGATCCTGGCGGTCGTGAAGCTGGTCGCCGGGTTGCTGGGAAACGCGTACGCGTTGGTTGCCGACGCGATCGAGAGTGGGACCGATATGGTGGGTTCCCTGGTCGTGTGGAGCGGGCTCCGCATTGCCAGTCGTGATCCTGACGAGCGGTATCCGTTCGGGTATGGCCGTGCCGAGGCGCTGGCGGGGGCAGTGGTCGCGTTGCTGATGTTGGGCGCCGCCGCGGGTATCGCCATCGAATCGATCAGCGAAATCCGCACGCCACATAGTGCGCCTGCACCGTGGACGTTGGCCGTGTTGGCATTGGTCATCGTCGTCAAGGAAGTGCTGGCCAAGAAGGTGCTGCAGGCGGGCGCGGCGCACGGCAGCGTCGCCGTGGCCGCCGATGGATGGCATCATCGTGCCGATGCCATCACGTCGGGCGCCGCGTTCGTGGGCGTCGCGCTCGCCGTCGTGGGCGGACCAGGGTGGGAGGTCGCCGACGATTGGGCCGCGTTGGTCGCGGCGGGAATCATCGTCATCAACGGCGGCGTGCTGATACGCACCGCTCTCAGCGATCTCATGGACCGCGCTCCGGCACCGGTCATTCACGACAAGATCGCTGCGGCCGCCATGGGCACGAGCGGCGTGCAGGCCATTGAGAAGCTCAAGATCCGAAAGACGGGCACAGCCTTCTACGTGGACATTCACGTTCAGGCCGAGCCCACGATGTCGTTGCACGATGCGCACATCCTGTCGGGGCGGGTGAAGTCCGCCATCCGGCAGTGCGTGCCTGCCGCCGCCGGCGTGCTCATTCACATGGAACCGTACGAACCAACGGAGGGGATATGAGCAACCCACCCATGTTTCGCGTGCTTACCACGTCGGAATGCCTCGCGCTGCTCGAGTCGCAGTATGTGGGACGCATCGCGTTCACATTCCGCGACCGGGTAGACATCGAGCCGATCCACTACGTGTGCAAGGACCGCTACATCTGGGGGCGCACGCAACTCGGCACCAAGGTGGACGTGCTCGCACACCATCCGTGGGTGGCGTTCGAAGTCGACAAAGTCGACGCGCTCTTCACCTGGCAAAGTGTTGTGGTGCGTGGCCGCGTAGAGTTTCCGGACCCCGAAGGCAGTGCGCACGATCGGGAGAAGTATGCGGCCGGCGTCGCGGCGTTTCGCCAGTTGGTGCCGGAGGCGTTCACCCACGACGATCCGACGCCGGACCGTGATCTCGTGTTCATGCTCCCTGTTACCGAACTTGAAGGGCGCGCCGCCGTCGCGCGGGATCGCTGATGCCGAAAGATTTCAAGGGGGAGTTGCGTGTCTCGGCGGTGTCCGCCGGCGAGAAGGTTGCACTGGGCAGCACAGCAGCCCGCATCGAAAACGCGCCCGGCAAAAAGGAGCTCGAGGCGGCGACGCAGGTCTTACTCTCGCGTCTGGCGGAACTGCAGGAGGCGTTTCACGCTGACGGCCGTCACTCGTTGCTGTTGGTGTTGCAGGGCCGCGATGCCTCGGGTAAAGACGGCGTCATCAAGTCGGTGTACGGCGCCTTCAACCCCACCGGTGTCCGCGTGGCGGCGTTTGGGCCTCCATCATCGCTCGAGTTGAAGCACGATTTTCTCTGGCGCATACACCAGGTGGTGCCGCCGCGCGGGATGATCGGCGTGTTCAATCGCTCGCATTACGAAGACGTACTTGCCGTTCGTGTTCGCAAGCTGGCGCCCGAAGCCGTGTGGCAGCCGCGTTTTGCGCAGATCAACCACTTCGAGCAGATGCTGCATGAAAACGGCGTCATCATTCGCAAGTGCTTTTTGCATATCTCGCGTGACGAACAGCGTGAGCGACTACTGGCGCGTCTCGACGATCCGCGCAAGAATTGGAAGTTCCGGCTAGAGGATCTCGACGACCGCGCGCTCTGGGACGAGTATACCGAGGCCTATCGCGACGTGCTTACCAAATGCAGCACGCCCGAAGCGCCGTGGTTCGTCATTCCCTCCGACGAAAAGGCCGTGCGGAATTACCTCGTCGCCCGAATGCTCGTCGATACGCTGGAAGCGGTGAACCCCACGTATCCTGCGATGCAGCAGGCGGTGCGCGACGCGGCTCGAGATTTCAAGTAAGCAACGAGTGCTGCTCCACAACGTGATGCCCACGTGGTCTCGACGCGCCGCCGCCCTAGTCGGCGTGCTGGCGGTGTCGATGTCGTCGCCCCTGTCTGCGCAGCTGGCGCCGGCGTCCGGCGCGAGGACGATGTGGCAGGTCATTCCCGACGACACGCGAATTCAGGTCTTCGCCGAACGGCGCTTCGATGCGGCCTCCGGGCTGCGGGCGTCGACGGTCTTCGCGATGGAAGTGGACCGCACCGGTATCCCATGGATTGGTGCCGATGACGGACTGTATTCGTATCTGAGCGGGCAGTGGCGTCGGGAATCCATGCCGCCAGGCTTCGAGAATCAGCAGGCCCGGTCGTTGCTCATGCAGGGCGATGGCGGAAAATGGATCGGGACGCGTCGGGGGCTGGTGCACCGGTCGCGCGGGGGAAATTGGCGGGTTTTCGGCGAAGCAGAGGGGCTCGCGGGGAGCGTGGTCTTCAGTCTCACCGAATCGTTTGCCATCGATGGCTCGCCACGAGTTGTGGCCGGCACGTCGCGCGGCGTCGCGTATTTCGACGGGTCACGCTTCGTGCCCATGTCGCTTCCCACCGCCATGGCGCCCCTCGGGGTCATGGTTGCAGGGAGCGCCGACGCCGACCGCACACCGGAACTCTGGGCGGCGAGTGCCTCGGGTGGAGTCGCCGTTTTCCGCAAAGGCCAATGGTCGCTGTATAGCGCGGCGCAGGGGCTGACGCTGCCTGATGTGCAATTCGTGCTTCCAATAGACGGCGAGCGTGGCGGTCGCGTGTACGCAGCAGGCTCCGGCGGGGTCTTTGTCCTCGATCGTTCGGCCGGAAGCGATCGGTTCGTGCGCACTGCTGGATCGCCTGATCACGTGTTTCGATTGGCGAGTGTCAACGCGGGCCGTAATCGCGACGAAGTCTGGGCAGGCACGAGTGAAGGAGCGGTGTACCGGTTGCGCGATGGAAATTGGACACTGCTCAGCACCAGCATCTCCGACCGACATGCGCCAATCACATTGCTCAAGAGCGTGCCCGGTCATGGTGGTGGCTCCGCGGTCTATGCCTCGGCGCGGAGCAGCTATCTCGTGCGCCTGTCGCACGGCGTCGCCGGTGCACTGGAACTGAACGACAGTGCGTCGGCGGTCACGGTCAGCGCGTTGTTCGCCGAGCGTGGCGCCAACGGACGGGATGCGTTGTGGGTGGGTACTCAGGATCAGGATCTCCTCCACATATCCGCAGAGGGGCGTCGGAGTCGCTTCGCGATCGGCCCCGCAGATCGACGCCGAGTGCCCACATCCATTCGTCGCGTGTCGTTCGCCGCGCCAGGCGTCACAGGCGCCGATGGCGACGGCGAGATCGTCGTGCTAGCGGACGGTATTCCGTGGCGGCAGAGCGGCAGTGCGTTCATCAGGGTCGATAACGGCCTCGAAGATGTTCGCACCTTTCAGGTGGAACGGGTCACCCTTCCCGACGGGACGAATGCCTTGCTCGCGGCGACCAGCCATGGCGTGCGACGTTGGAGCGGCACAAGATGGGAACCGGCGTGGCCGCAGGTGACCGATACGGTCACGGCCATTGCATCGGGACGCGAGGGTGGTATGCCTGTCGTCTATCTTGGCGGGCGTCATCGGGCACGGGTCGTGGGGGCATCGGCGACGCGCGTCGAGGCGTTTACCGGGCTCGGCATGTCCGGTGTTGGCAATGGCGTGGTTCGCAGCCTCTGCACCGTGACGTCCGCGGGAACAACGAGGGTGTTCGCGCTAGATGACGACCACGGCATTGTGTGGCGAGCCGAGTCCGCGACAGAGTGGAAAGCGCTGGCCGCATCGTTGACGCGCGTACTCAGTACGCTCGGCATAACCGACATGGCCTGCCTCGCCGACGGTCGCTTGGTGGCCTCCACGTTCGGCGGACTGGCGGTGTTCGATGTGACGGCGCCGTCGCCGGAAAAGTGGAGTGTGCTCACGCAGATCTCCGATGCGGATGGGCTCGCGGCAAGTGGCATCGTGGCGATTGCTCCTGGGGGAGCGCCAAACGTGGTCTGGGTTGGCACGTCGTATGGCATTGGCATTGCCGATGTCGGGCGAGCGGCGTTACTGCCGCCGGCACGACTCACCATGCGCGTCGTGTCCGAATCGCGTGGACGCAACATCGCCGATGGCGACATGCTCGGCCCTGATGAAAACGACGTGCATGTCGATCCCATGTTGCTCACCTTTCATCGGGAAGAGCTCACCCGGTATCGGGTGCGTTTGAGCGGCACGGCCGACTGGCTATCGTCCGCGGAAGACATCGTCAGTGATCCGGTCGACGGCGAATGGGTCGATGTGCCCAGCCGCTACTATCACGACCTCGCGCCCGGGACATACGTGTTGTCGGTGTGGGCATATGATTGGGCGGGGCGCGAATACGGACCGGTACAACGCAGCTTTTCCGTACTCACCCCCATCTGGCAATCGTGGCCTGCCCGCGCCATGTACGCCTTGGGGGTGCTGTTGCTACTCACGATCGCGTATCGGTGGCGCATTCGTACGCTTCGTGCGAGCGATGCGCAGCTGATCGCCAGCGAACGTCGGGCACGCGATAGCGAGGGCCGCTTCCGCACCATCTTCGAGCAGGCACTCGACGGTCACCTCCTGCTTGAAGACGGCCGCGTACAGGCAAGCAATGCGGTCGCGGCGCGACTCTTCGGGGCGAGCTCACCAGATGCGCTGCACGGGCGTACGGTGTCCGAACTCTTCGGCGAGGCTGCCACTGCCAGCGGGCTCCGCGTCTCGGGCGAGTGGGCCATCGCGGCCAAGGCCGAGGTGGTGCCGGTGCATTACAGCATTACCGAGGTGCCCTCTGCCGATCGGGTGCTGCAGCACGTCGTCATTCGCGACCTGACCGAGGTGAGAAGGGCCGAGGCCGAGCGGGCGTGGTTCCAGGCGCAGGTGCGAGAGGCGCAGAAGCTCGAGTCGTTGGGGACACTCGCCGGCGGCGTTGCGCACGACTTCAACAACTTGTTGGGGGTGATTCGCGGGAACGCCGAGCTGGCACGCACGGCGCTGCGCCGCGGGCGGAGCAATGACGACAACCTCGGCGCCATCCTCGACGCATCTGATCGCGCGCGTGATATCGTCCGGCAGATTCTCACCTTCTCGCGGCGGTCGAGTCCGACGCGCGAGTACGTGAACCTGTCGCGCCTCGTCCTTGACTTGCAACCGTTGCTGCGGCGCATGGTGCCGCGCACGGTGCAGCTCACGATTGAAGGATCCGATGATGCGCATCTGCTCATGGGTGATCCCACCCAGCTCCAGCAGTTGTTGCTCAATCTGGTGTCGAACGCCGAGTACGCGATGCGCAACACCACGAACGGACTCTTGACGCTCGAACTGTCCTCACGGGTGGTCCCCGACGATCAGCCGGCGCCGCATGGCGCGGTGGTCGTGTTGCGGGTTCGCGATACCGGAGCGGGGATGAGCGAAGACGTGCGTTCGCGAATCTTCGAGCCGTTCTTCACCACCAAGCCGACGGGCGAAGGCACCGGACTTGGCATGGCGGTGTTGCATGGCATTGTGGTGTCGCACGGCGGGCGCGCCGATGTGTACAGTGAAGAAGGGAAGGGGTCGGTGTTCGAGATCCGCTTTCCGCAGGCGGTCATCGAGGGGTTGTGGGATGAAGGGCTGGACCCGTCCGAGGTGGAATCCATCGACGACGAGCCCGAGCCGATGGGGGTGGTCACGAGCGCATCAGGGGATGAGGGGATGATGGAGGTACTGGGAGACAGCCCGTACGCGGGCACGACCATTGTGGTGGTCGACGACGAACCGGGAGTCGCGGCCGTTGTGGAACGCGCACTGCAGCACTACGGACATGTGGTGCATGTGTTCAACGCCCCGGAGCCGGCGCTGCAGTTCATTCGGCAGCAGCCGTCATCGGTTGACCTGCTCATTACCGACCAGACGATGCCTGGCATGACCGGGGACCTGCTTGCCGAGGCGGTGCGTGCGCTGCGCAGCGAGTTGCCGGTGCTGATTCTCACGGGCTTCAGTCATCGGCTCACTCCCGAGCGGATTGCGGCGTCGGGGGCGCACGCGGTGATGCTCAAGCCGGTGGAGCTGGCGGAGCTCAAGCGTCGTGTGGATGAGGCGTTGTCGCTGACGCGGCGGTAGCGGGCGTGGGAAGTGGGGGTGGGGGCTGGTCTGGGGCCGTCGCGCGGGTTATGTTCTCCAGTCTGTTCGCGGAGTGGTCAGCCGCGACGGGACGTAGCGCAGCCCGGTAGCGCACCTGAATGGGGTTCAGGGGGTCGCGGGTTCAAATCCCGCCGTCCCGACTGGTTAAGTAGTTCAAAACGTTTGACTTAGCGACCCCACGTCGCCGAGCGGAAAATCGGTGGGCGACGTTGCGGGCGACGTTGGGTACCACCACGCAGTACCAAGTACACAGCGGGGGGCGGCCACCATGGCCGCCCCCCGCTGTGTTGTGTGGTCGTGACGCGTACGGCGTCCGCGATGCGGCTGGCGCCGCCGTGCTCAGACCGCGGCCGGCGGTGCCTCGCCGGTCAACGCCCACTGGGTTCGGGTGTGTTGGAGCAACCGCACCGCCTCGTTCGTCAGCGCCTCATCATGCGCGTCGAGATATACGACCTCGCGCGTCGATCCACCCTGGAAATTGACGTGGACCTGCTTGTGCCCCATGACCATGTCTTTGACGCGGGCGCTGGTGGCCCAGCGCTCATAGACATCCGCCAAACGGCGACGCCAGCCGCGGAACCCCAGGCCGTCCACCGAGGCGATGCCCAGCGCCTTCTCGAGCCGCTTGTTCCATGTTTTGAGGACGTCTTCGTGAAGCGGCGCCAGCGCCTCACCACGCCAAGGCGCGACGCCGGATTTGAACTCCTTCCCAACGAAGAGCGGGTAGTTCGAGAGTTCGCCCCGCCGATACGCTTGCTCAAGCTCCGCGAGGTAGCCGTACTCCAGTTCAAAACCCAGCGCTTCGAGGGCGGAGGCCGACAACGGTCGGGTGCCCGAGCGCTTGTTCTCGCCCAGTCCCACCTCGCTGGTGAGGAACGTGTCCCCGCAGGTCAGCAGGTCGCGCCGAGAGAGGCGGATCTGCTGCTCCCAGCGCGCCTCCGCGCCGATCTCCAGCAGGAGGAGCAGGCGAGGATCCACGTCGACGAACGGGGCGGCCGCGCTGGAGCTCAGTGCACGTCCGTCCCACACCCATCCGTGGAACAGTGCGTAATCGGTGCCATCTTCTTGGTACTGCGCTTCCGCCTCGGCGTAGTGGGTGAGCAGCAGATGCTGGACGAGTTGTGCGGCCGCGGGCGAGAGGGGCGTGTGCTGGAACTGATGCGGGTTTTTCTGGCCGCCGACGCACTGCCGCACGGTCAGCTGTCCCTTCCGGACCACCAGCGCGTCGCGTGTCAGTTCGAGGGCGCCCACCCGTCCGCGCTTGGTGCGCGAGAGGAGAGCGACGAGGCGCCAGCGTGGGTCGCGCAAGAGACGGAACAGACCTCGGGTGGCCTTCTCCTCGTATCTTGGACGGGCGGGACCGTCCGGCAGTGTGATTCCCGCGTCCTCCGCCTCGTTTTCGAGCGCGATCATCATGTCCTTCGCGAGCGAGAACTGCCGCAACGCCGCAAACTCCGGGTGCTCTCCCGCCTGGCGCAGCGCGGCACGAAGCAATTCCGCACAGCGCACCGCCCAGGCATGCCCTACCGTCCGGCGCTTTTCGGGCTCCGGCGCGTCCTGCGCCGCGGCGAAGATCGCGCGGAGCACTTGCTGCATTTCCGCGATCCACTGGAGCGATGACGGCGCCGACGACACCGCCGCGGCATACGCATCAATGCTGTTCGCCCATTCGTCGACCGACTGCCCCGCCGATACACGCAGCAGCGCGGAGCGCGCGACGAGGGTGATGTGCTGCGGGCGCAGCTCCGCCACCGGAATCGGGGACGTCAGCACGGCGTTCAGCTCGGCCCGCGCGCGGCTCCACTCCTTGGGCTGTTCGCTCCCCTTCCGACGTTCCTTCTTCGCATCGCCGTCGATTGCGGCATGCAGGGCACCGTCTACGGTCGCCAGCGGGCGCATATGCGGGGCAGGCAGGCGCGTCGCCGCCTCCTCGATAGCGCGCGCAATCATGGTGGGGCAGAGGTGGTTGGTCGTGCCGTTGTGCAGGTGCGGGACAGTCATGAGGGCGACTCGGTGATACCGCTGCTTGGTGGGATCCCACCAGCGGGCCTGAGGGCGCCGATTCCGGCGCTCTTCGAGAACAACGCGACGACCGTCGGGCAGGTGGGTGGTGTGGCTGAGGAGCCGACGAGGACGTGGCATGAGACTCCAGGATCGAGAGGATTTACGCGTCAGGGTCGGCCGCGTCCGCGTCGTAGCGGCGGGAGATCGCGACACGAGCGGCCTGACCGAGCGCGTCAGAGGGTGGGGGACCCTCCAGCGGGGGCGCCGACGGCGGGAGCAACGGGCGTAGGAAAGGGCGTGCTTTGCCGGACCCTGCGGTGGGCGCAGGCGTCGGCGCCATTGCCGACCCGACCGGTGGGGCCGGAGCCGGTGCCTGCGGTGGCACATTCAACGCCTGTGCGGTTAACGGCGCCGCCGTCTCGTGTCCCTCGCTCGCCGCATCGACGACCGGCGCCGGCGCGGTCTCAGCAATCGCTACTTCGATGGGCGCTGGGGACGTCGTCGTCGGGGGAGCGACGTTGCGCGATGGCGCCGTCGTCCGTGCCGACGACGACACGGCTTCCGCTGCAGTGCATGGTACCGTATCGCGCCCGGCTTCGATGGCGCGGGGAAGGCCCCCGCCCGTGGGGGGAAGCGGGCGTGGCTCGCGGCCTTCGAGTTGCCCTGCCTCGTACCAGCGCACCAGCAGCAGCATCGCTTGCTGATAGGACGCCATCGCGTGCTGTACTGTGCTCGTTGTCGAGTCACTCAGCAGCGACGCGGCATCAGCGAGCAGGGTCGGCACGAGGGTCGTGGGTAGGACCACGCTGCCGATGTGATTGATCGAAGTGCTCATGACCCGAGCCTACTGGGTGGGGCCCGGGAAACCGGTGCAGCGACTCTCCTCGAGCCAGAAGACCACGAGCAGACAAGAGGCCGTGACTGGAACGGAACCCGACCCGAAAGTTGGGGTTTTTTACGAGTAGGCGAGCACGTGCGCACCGGATTGGGTGCTCCATCATCGTGCGTGCCCGCATATATGCTATCGCACGCCTCCACCTTTACCGGTTCACCATGGCCCGACCGAAGAAGAGTGACTCCGACATCCAAGTTGAAAAGCGCGTGACGTACTACGCACTCCGCGACGAACAAGTGAGCTATCGCGACGCAGCAGCACAGATCGGGATCACCCCGTCAACCGCGCAGACGTGGGATCGTCTCCGCCCGGAGTTCGAGTACGACCCCTCGCCGTTTGATGATCTTCGGAATTACCTGCAGCACTGCATCGAGCACGGTCACGAGGCCGAGGCCGCGACGGCGCCACGCGTGTATTGGCGTGTGAAAATGAACGCCCCCGCTGACGGCTCGCGGGCATGGCAGACGCACCACCTCCTCGAGTACCTCGTTTTGCCGGTCGGCTTCGCGGAGCTTGGTGCCGACGGGGATGCCCTGCGCGCGGCGTATGTCCATGCGGCGCTTCGTCGCGCGGGGCTGATTCAACAGGCGGACGGGTCGTGGCTTGCCGATTCGTCGCGCGAGCCTGATGGCTCGCCTGCAGCGTAGGTTCAGCGACCGACAGGCCGATGGCGAGTAGCCCCTGCGACCGCGTGGATCGCAGGGGCGTTCTCCTTAGGCGGCTGCGCCGATCTCCGGCGCCTGAGTCAGCCCCGCCGCACGCGCCGCGAACTGCACCGCGATCTTGTGTGCGCGATCATCCGCGTGGCGGTAGAGGCGCTTCGCTGCGAGCATGCTGCTCCCGACGCGCGCCGCGACGTCCACCCATGACGCCTTCGGGTCCTGCATCGATTCCAGGATCTCGCGTTCCGGGGCCGTGAGTTCTTGCAGCACCGCGGCGACAAGCGCGTCCCGTTGCGCGCGCGGAATCGGAAGCGTGTGCAGGGCCCAAGACGCCGACACCTGCGCCATCGCGGCAGGCGCGGAAGGCGACGGGGGCCCGTCTTCCGGGGTGGCGTCGACGGCATCGGCGATCTGGCGCGCCAGCCAGCGCTCGAAGTCATCCACGCTGCGGCTCGCGCAGCGGGGCAGGGCCGCCACCACGCACGCCGTAGCCTGCGTAATCAGCAATTCGGTCGACACAGGCACGACGACCATATCGCCGGCCGATGCCCAGAGCGGGGCGTCGGGAGCTACACCGGTGTTCTGCGCACTGGACTGCCCGATGAATGTGCGTACGCGCTTCGCGATTAGCGTCTCCAACGAGTGCTGAGCCGCCTGCGCCTGGGAATACGAGGCCTGGCGCGACGCCAAAAACAGCGTGAAGACGCCGCACCCGTTCGCGAGCAGCAGGTCGATGGTAGTACGCGCCGCCTTCCGACGATTGGTGTTCCTCTTGGCCATATGGACCTCCGTGAGGTGGTAGTGGTCCCGGCCGTGATGACCGGGACCCCAGCGTGTGTGGATGTGGCGGGGGGCGCCGCGTCAGGCCGCGGCGGCCGTCTCGTCGGACGCGACAGACATCGTGGTGACGTCCGTCTGCGGGGCAACCAACGCACGGCTGAGCCGCGGCCCCAACTCGCGTGGCACCGTGTCGATCTCCCCGATAGTGGGCGTGGCCTCGCGCGTGCGAACTCCCAGCTCCTCCATCCGTCGGGCAATGGGGAGCAGACGCGATTCCAACGACGTGGTGAGCGCGTTGTACGCCGCCACACAGTCGGTCATCGCGCGCTGCACACCGCTTACGTGACCGAGCACCACGCCCAGACGGCCAAGTAGATCCGCCCCGATCTTCTCAATCTCCGCCGCCCGCTGATCACGTCCGTCCTGTCGCCACAACTGCTCCACCGCGCTCAGCACGGTCAACAGCGAGGCCGGCGACACGAGATGTACCTGCTGACCGGCCGCGTGCTGCAACAGCTTCGGGTCGCGGCGGTAAGCTGCATCCAGCACCGCATCGGCCGGCACGAACAGCAGCGCGCCATCGAGCAGCACCCGATCCGGCACCACGGCAGACATCCGTGCGGGGTAGCCCTTGCTGGCGAGTTGATCGATGTGCCCGCGCAGCGCCTTGGCGTGGCGGTCGAGCAGCGCGGTCTTCTCGCTCTGCGTTGACGCGTGCTGGGCGTCCAGCAGGTGCTGTAGCGGGGCCTTGCTGTCGACGACTATTGCTCGACCCTGCGGCAGCAACAGCACTGCGTCGGGCCGGAACAGTCCCTCCTCGTCGCGCAGGGCGGGCTGCATCACGTAGTGCACCCGCTCTTGGAGGCCGGCGGCTTCCAGTGCGCGCTGCAGCGTCCACTCCCCGTACCGCCCGCGCACCTGGGACACCCGAAGGGTGTCCTGCAGCTTGCGCGTCTCCTCGCGATGCGCGCGCTGCTCGTCGTTGAGACCCTGCACGAGCGTCACAAGACGCGTAAACTCCGACGCACTTCGGGTGTCAGTGGCCACCGTAGTGTCGGCCACTCGCTGCAGCGTCTCGTGCACGGGCTGCAGCTCCAGGTGCAGGCGTTCGTTACGCTCGGCGGTCGCCGCCTCGTACGCGGCACGGATCGCCTCACTCTCCGAACTGGCGCGGCGTTCGAGCGCCGCGGTGGTCGCCTGGAACGCCGAGGCCTGCTGCTGCAACAGGCGGTCGCCCAGTTCACTCGACAACTGCTGTAGCGCCGTCCGCTGGGCTTCGGCGGCTTCGCGTGTGACCTGCAGACTAGCTTCGAGCTGTGCGCGCTCGAGGTTGGCGGCATCTTCGCGCGTTCGAGCTTCTTCCAGCGCTACTTCCATCCGCGCACGCTCATCGTCGCGTCGAGCGGTGTCCTGCTTGGTGCGGTGCTTGAGCCACAGCGCGACCATGATGGCGAGCACGGCAACGAAGGCCGCGGTCACGAAGGTGATGATTCCGATTGGGGTTTGGCTGAAGGCAACTCCTCGTGCGGGTGATGTGTCGCGGGCAGGATCCGAAGTGGTCCCGCGAGAAAGCATAGCGGATCAGGGTCTCGTCGTAGCACGCCCTGAAGGGGATCACGCCAGGGGCGCCGATGCCCCCGACGTGAGCAGGCGCGAAGGTGATCACGCGACCAGTGTCGCGACGTGGTCGGCATATCCCCGCAGTGCCGGCCGCTCGAGGGCCCACTGCAGCAACGCGCACTCGAACTGCCGATGCGCCCGCTCGTGGGCCACGACGTCGGGCAACGCGGGGCCACGTGCCGCGATCCAGAGCGCGATGAAGTCGTCGCTGCCCAGCACGGGGCGCACCAACCGCAGCAGTGAGGTGACCTCATCGGCGCCGATGTGGTGGAGCACTCCCGTGCGGCCACTGGCACGAGGGACGCGAAGTTCGGGCTGATTATTTGTGACAGTCATTGGCCACACAGCGGCCTGAATTACCTGCCACAGTGCGGCATCGCTCTCGACGCCGACCTCGAGACCGCCAGCGTTGCGCAGCCGATCAATCGCACGATCCACCACGGGCTCATACCCACCGCGGGCGGCACGCGCACCGTAGTGTTCGGCGACAGCGAGCCGAATTGCAGGTCGAGCATGACGGGAGAAGAGTTCGCGGGCTTGGCTGCGGGTGGCGTCGTGGACGCCGTGGACCGCCACGAGCGCGAGGAGGCGCAGGGCCGTGATGGCGACAGGGGGCGTGGCGGGGCTGACCTGCGAGCGGGTGAGTGTCATACAAACCTCGTAGCTGGACGTGAGCGCCAAGTGGGCGCACGACAGCGTTTGCGGCCTCCCTCGGGGGCGCCGGCACGCGGAGTTCGTCTGACAGCGAGTAATTGCGACCGGCACGTGTGTGCCGGTACGCTCGCCCCATGCACTCCTCCTTCACCTCCTCCTCTCGCATCCGCCGTCGCGCGGCGGTCCTCGATGCCTCTCGCATGACCCTACGCGAAATCGCGGATGCGCTCGGCCTTTCTGTCATAACGCTCCGGCGCCGCATTCGCCCCGCCGGTGACCGCGAGACCCGTCGGCTCTGGACGGAGCGACTCGACCTCCAGTGCCGCGCCCGCGGGCAGTCACTCCCTGTCTATCACGCCAGACGCAAGCGCGTCGAGGAGTGGGGTCCGGAGATCGCTGGGCGGGACATGCCCGTTGTCGACTGAAACGCGCGTCGCTGCCCACCTATCGCGGCCGACCGTTAGAACTTCCAGGTGTACCCCATCCGCACCACCTGCGTCTCGAGGTAGTCGGTGCTCACATAGCGGAAGTCTGTCCCGGTAAGCGTGCGCCTGACCTGATTGGTGTTGAGCAGGTCTGTCGCGTTGAGCACGATCTCGCCGCGGCCCTGCTGCACGTTCTTGCGTAGTCCCACGTCAAGCGCGTACCTCGCACCGATACGCCCCTGCGGAAAGAGATCGGGGGCCAGGTAGATGCTCGAGATGCGCGCGTCGATGCGTCCCGGCAGCATCAGGTTCGCGTTCACCTTGAAGTTGCCCGAGATGAGTGACTCCCGGTTCGTCGTGTACGTGACCGGCACCGGGTAGCGGTTCAGCACCGAGAACGCCCCGATGGTCGTGCGGTACACGTTGGCGTTCGTGCTCAGCGACAGGCTGCGCGACACCGTCTGCTGCCACACGAGTTCCGAGCCCGTGATCCAGCTGCGGCCGGCGTTCTGGAACACGTTGTAGAGAATGGGACTGCCCGGCGCCTGGGTAGCAATGCGCGTAATGGTGGCGTCCACGAGGCGCCGGTAGCCGGCAGCATAGAAACTGCCCGAGCCCCAGGTGGTGCGATACCCGAGGTCCACCGAGGTGGTGAACTGCGGCCGCAACCCGGGGTTGCCCACCTTGATGAGCTCCGGCTCGTCGTACTTGGGGAAGATGCGGATGTCGACTTCGTTGGGCCGATCCACGCGCCGGTTGAAGAACAGCGACAGTTTGTGGTTGTCGGCCGGCTTCCAAGCGAACCGCACGGTGGGGAACGGCTGGAAGTACCGGTAGCCGTCGCTGCGATAAGTGTTGTGGTTGGGATTGACGTCGTAGTCCAGCAGCACCTGCTCAACCCGCACGCCGCCCTCCACTTCCACCAGCGGTGTCTCGAACACATAAGTGGCGTAGGCCGCCGGAATCTTCTCGCGATAGGTGGCCCGGCCGCCGGCACCGCTGTCGATGGGCGACTGCTGCCCCGGGAAGAACTGCATGTTCACGGGGATGGAGCGGTAGCGCCCCTTGAACCCGAGTTCGAGCCGCCCCTGTGGCAGCGGACGCACGTAGTCCACGTTGAGGTCGCCGATATGTTCGTCCGACAGCAGCTTGAACGCGTCCTTACCGGTGAACGTCGGGAGCGTATTCGTGAAGAAATACTGCTCATCCTCGCGGTGGAACGAATAGTTGCCGGTCACGGTGAGCACGTGGCCCGGTTGCGCGAACCGGTGGGTGAACACGGTCGAGGCGAAGGCGGTGTACTTCACTTCGTCCTCAAGGAACTGCCACAGGCGATAGCGGTTGCTCAGGCCACCTGTGAAGTACGGGTTGTCGCCGTCGTCGAGGATTTTCTCGCGGTTCAAGAGTCCCGAGACGCTGAGCGAGTTGTGCTCGTCGAACGCGTGGTCCACGCCGCCGTTGAGCGTCGCGTAGTCGGTGCGTCGGTTGCGCAGGATCTGCTGCGTGATCACCGTGCCATCGGTGAAGCTACGCGTGGCGAACTCGTTCTTGTTCATCGTGGGCGAGTGCAACCAGTCGCCGCGCAGGAAGCTGTTCGTGCTGCCGCGCCGGTAGTTCAGGGCCAATGACGGATTGAGCTTCGGCGTGAACAACCGCTGGGCGCGCACATCGGGCAGGTTGTCGCGGCGCGACCAGAGTGAGCCCGCGCCTCCGGTGAACCCCACCGACCCGTTGAAGCCCTCCTGCTTCTCCTTCTTGAGCACGAGGTTGATGACGCCCGCACTGGCGTTGGCATCGAACTTGGCTCCCGGATTGGTGATAATCTCGATACGTTCGATGGCGGACGCCGGCAGGTTCTCGAGGCCGGCCTGGGACGCGACGCCGGTGAGCGCCGACTGCTTGCCGTCGATGAGTACGGCCACCTTGTCGCTGCCGCGCAGCTGGATCTTGCCGTCCTGTGTGACCGTCACGCCGGGCAGCGAGGCCATGGCTTGCGCGACCGAGCCCCCGCTCTGGGCGATGTTGTCGGCGACGGTGTAGCTCTTCCGGTCCATCGCGCCGGCCACCTCGTCGCGCGTGGCCGTCACGGTCACCTTGTCGAGGGCGGGCGCCGCCGGCTCCATTTTCAGCACCCCAACGTCGAGGAAGCGGCTCAGTTCACCAACAAAGACTGGTTTGCTGAGCGGGGCGTAGCCGATGCGCCGCAGGTCGAGGAGATACTCCCCCTTGGCCAGGTTCGTGAATACGAACGTCCCGGCAGAATCCGTAAGCCGCCCGGCGACGAAGGCGGTGTCCTTTTGGCGACGCAGCTGTACCGTGAGATACGCAATGGGTGTCCCCGAGGGGGCGTCCTGCACGCGGCCGGACAGGGTGACCGTAACCTGAGCGCGCGCCGGGCTGGCGGTCGTCGCGATTGCAAGGGCGGCCACGCCGGCGAGGAAAAGTCTGTGTGAAAGTCGGAGCATCATTCAGGATTGAACAGAGGAAGTGAGCAAGGGGCGCTGCCGCGTCTTATGCGGGCGCGCCATCATGGCGCGGCGAGTTTGTGGACGTTGCTGGGAGGGTCAGCACGGCGGTGTAACAACCCGACGCATCGTGTTCGACCGCGAAGTGGCCGTCGTGGACTTCGGCAATCCAGCGCACGATGCGCTGCCCGAGGCCGGTGCTGGCCGGTGCTCCGCGTGACGCGTCTGGCGGTCGCTGGCTCTCCACGACGAGATCGGCCCAGCTATCGCGGAAGCGGACCGACACCGCGATGGCCGAATCGGTGCGCCCGTGCCGGCAGGCGTTTTCAAGGAGTTCCAGCAGGGCTTCGTTGAGGAGTGTCTGGTCCCCCATCACGGTGGCGGGTGCCAGGGCGCTGTACGCGATGGGCTGCCCGAACTGGGCGGCACGGGCGCGGAACAGGTCGACCCCGTCCACGACGAGCGCGTCAAGATCGACTGGCGCACGCTGTTCGAGAACGGTCCCCGCTTCCGCCTCGGCCAGCAGGAACAGTTCATCGACGCGGCGCTGCATCTGACGCGATGCTCGCTCGATCCGTGTGAGGGCATCGCGGAGAGTGGTCGCCTCAGACGACGTCGCGCTGAGTGCCAATTCCGCCTCGCCGCGTACGAGGGTAAGCGGCGTCCGTATCTGGTGTGCAGCTTCGCGGACGAACTCCCGATTCTGGGACTGCGACACCGCGAGGCGATCCAACAGGGCGTTGAACCGCTGGGCAAGTTGCCCGATCTCGTCGGGAGGCACTGACACAGGTAGACGTGTCCCGATGGCGGCGGGGCCGAGCGCATCGATGGCGCGACCAAGTGTTTGCGTCGGCCTGAGCGCCCAACGCGAGAGCAAATAGCCGCCCAACAGAGAGACGAGAGCGATGAGTGGTGCCGCGACGGCGAGCGCGAGTGTCAGAAGCTCGGCATCGCGTTCTATGGGCTCGGTAGATGCCACGGTCAGGATCGTGTACGCCGGGAGTCCGCCTTGGGGGGGCACCGGTACCGGCATCACCCGCAAATCATCTCCGTTACGCTCCACGTCGAGCGCGTTCACGCCATCCGTGACTTTCGGGCGACTCGCGAGCACGCGTCCACGGTTGGTCGAATCCGTGGTAGCGGCGATGAGTACGCCAGCACTATCGAGCACGATCCACGAGTCGGGCCCCACCACCCACTCCCGCTGGACATCGTCCACGACCGCTGCCAGCCCAGAGTCTGGGTACTCCGCCTTCTCCAAGGCGATGGCGCGAGATAAGGCGGTGCCGAGCGCCGCGAGGCGGCCATCCAAGCGGCGCGTGCTTTCGTGCATGAGCCAGCCCAGCGAGCCCACGGCCACGAGGGCGAGCGCCACGATGAACGTCACGGTGAACGCCGCCGATAAACGAAGACGAAGGCGACTGATGCCGGAAAGCGTTGGCACCGTGGGGGCAGACTCAGCGCGCATCGGTCGCCGAGATCATGTAGCCCAAGCCGCGTACGGTACGCAGCAGAGGGCGTGCACCAGGGATGTCCACCTTGCGGCGGAGACGGCCGACGAGCACGTCGATGGCGTTCGCGACCGGGTCGAAGTTGTCATCCCACACCGCCTCGAGAATCCGCGCTCGAGAGCATAATCGGCCTTCGTTGCGCAGGAGAAACTCGAGGAGCGCAAACTCGCGGGCCGTCAGCGACAACGGTAAACTGGCGCGCTCCACTACCCGCTTCCCCGGATCAAGCGTGAGGTCATCGCAGTGCAGCACTGGCGATACGGCGGCGGAAGGGCGGCGTGCCAATGCGCGGAGACGCGCCAACAACTCTGATACCGCGAACGGCTTGGCCAGATAATCGTCGGCGCCCGCGTCGAGCCCTCGGACACGATCATTCACCGCGTTGCGGGCGGTGAGCAACAGAATGGGGGTGTGATTGCCCGCGGCACGGAGCGCCCGGCAGAGCGCGAACCCGTCGCCGTCGGGAAGGCCCACGTCGATGACCGCAATGTCGTAGCTCACCACGGCCATCTGCTCATGCGCGGCGGCCACCGTGCCTACGACGTCCGTGGCCCACGTGGCGTCGCGGAGAACCCTGGACAGGAACTCCGCGACTTCGGGTTCATCTTCCACCACGAGTACGCGCATGATCTTTCAGCGTGGCGATCAGTGGACCGGCGGCTTGGTCGGCTTGGTGGCCGTACCAGTGGCCGCGCCTTTGGTCCCGGCCCCCATGTTCTTGCCCTTCGCCTTCGCAGCGTCCTCTGCCGCCTCGCGCGCTTCGTCTTCCGCAGACTCATGCTCGACCTTGTGCAATGCCCCGGTCAACGCATCCACCGACACTTCATCTTCACCCTTCGCGCCGGGCTTCGTGAACGAGAACACGTAGAGCAGCTTCCCGTCCTCCTTCTCGATCTCGGCGCCCTTCAGCGTCGTGCCAGGCACCTTGGCTGAGGCGGTCGCGAGGGCGGCTGCGGGGGCGATCTTGGCCTGCTTCAGCAGACCGGACGTCTCCTCCTTCACCTTGAGCGCAGCCGACTGCGCCGAGAGGGTAGAGGTGGCCGCGAGCAGGGTCGGTACAAGTAGGACACGTAACATCATGGAACTCTCCGTTGGAAAGGGGACGAGGCCAAGATGGCGAGGCAAGATGACATTACGATGACGACTCGTGGGGAAGGGTGAATTCTACCCGTCTCCGTCGGACGCGAGCACGGGCAGGCCCGCATCGACGGGTCGTCTCCGAGAGAAAGGCATCGCGCATGCGGCCCGGTAACGGAAAGGTCTTGTCGCTCCAACGCCTCGCCCAATCGACGGTCTCGCCGAGCCACCACGTGGCGTCCATCTCCCTATGATACGCGCTGGGATGATCGAAGTGGTCGATGGGGTGTCGCGCCGCCTCGAGCATCACCGCTTGGCACTTCACGTAATGGGCCTCGAGGGTCTTGTCGACATCCCCAGTGGCGCGCCGGGCGATGTGCTGTCCACAGGTCCGCTCTTCTGCACCGTTACGTTGGAGGCGCACAGGACCGTTAGGCCCCCGAAGCCCCCACCAGTAGGTCGCCCAGAGATGCCGGACCTTGTGTGGCCCCAACACAATCGGCCACTGCTCCCGCGCCTCGTCGGTGGAGTCTGGCACGTCATCCCGTCCCATCTCGCGCATTCCCTCGAGCAGGGCATCGGCCCACACATCGTTCAGCGCCTTGGAGAGGTACGCGCCGGCCACTGGCGGCGCCTTGCGCGACCGCGGCGTGGGATTGATAAACCAGGCGATGGTCCCCATGCCAATTGCCTCCCGCATCGTCGTGGTGGACGGCACCAGCCCTTGCTCTGTGACGGCTGGCCACCAGACCTCCTGCAAGTATGTGGCGGCCCACTTATGATCGAAGATGGCTGGCGACCAACGCCAACTGGGACGGAGCTTGTCGTGCTTCGTTTCTGTCTCGGACACATCGGACTCATCGTGCGCGCGGAATGTACTCGATAGGGCGTTGATGCGGACAAGCTCGCCCGTGCCGCTCCATTCCGCATCGACCAGCACCTCGCGTCCGACTCGCGCGTGTTGCGCATTGCTGATGCGTACCGGGTCGGCTGCGAGGGTGGCCTGCACGACCCAGCGTGTGAGGGCGCCGCGAAACGCCTTGCGCGCCGACTTCGCCTCGCGCGTGCAGCGCGCAGACGCTGTTGGCGCTGCGGCCGCGCTCATCGCTGCTCGCAACGCGCGCTGCCGCTGCGGTAGATCTACCAGCGTTCGCCAGGGCAGCACGCAGCACACCAGCTGTGGCAACGTGATGCGCTTCAAGAGCTCCTCGAGATCCTGCCGTGAATCCTTGCTCGCGGATAGCGCCGCCTTCAGCTCCTTCGCCGTCACGTCCCATGTCATCCGGAACGACTGCTCTGACGCACTACCGTCCCCATAGATCCCGATCACTACCCGCTCGGTCATGGCGCCGAGGGCGAAGAGCATCTGGATGGCAGCCGGGGGAATACTGATCGCGTTTGGCTTCGACGACGACTCTGGCTCGCGATTCTCCAGCACGTCGAATCCGCCAATGATACCCTGCGCAACCGCGAACTCGACCACCACCAGGGCCAGCGGCCGGGGGGCATTGTGCTCGATTCCGCTCGGGGTCACCTGCATCCGCTTGCGCATCGCGGCGATTTCCGGCGAGATCGCCAAGTGTTCAGACGCTCTCGCTCGCGCACGCGACGTGAGGCACCACAGGTCGATGAGCGTCAGATCCTCGGGAAGGGCGAGGTCTGTGATCAGGCCTCGACGTCGCACTTCCTGATACGCGCGCGCCCATTGAAGCGCCTGGTACTGGTACCGCGACTGAGACTTCGGGCGCAGCGCTGCATGCACGGTGGGACTGCGATGGTGCTTGACCCGCAGACTGATGTTCTGGCTCGCGACAGACTTCCACGCACGCAGATCCTCCATGAAGCGCGGCATGATCGCTTCGAGTGCGGCGACCGGCGCGCCAGGATCGGCCTCCCACGTTGGAAGCGTGGGGTGTTCCACGCCGGCATCGGCCAGTAGACGAGACGCCGAGCGAAGTACCCACACGTCGTGCGCCACGTTGCGGCGTTCCCACCTACGCAGCACGGCGCGAAGCGCTTCCGGCGTGGAGGGTAGCGCACACGGGTCCACCTGACCGTGCGCGGTGGCGCATCGCGCCAAGTTTCGCATCCCGGTCAGCACCTGCTGCAGTGACTGGCGAGTGGTGCGGGATGTTTCGTTCGCCACATGGCGCTCGAGAATCGACTCGACGCGTTGCCATTCTGCGGGCAGCTCAATCTGCACGGCGGTATCGTCGGGCTGTCGCTGCCCGAGGGCCTGCAACAAACGCCGTACACGACTGCCGGCGTTGCCTGGACGCCGCCCGCCAGCGGCCGCGGCGCGGAGCCTTGCCGCCTGCGCGGTTCCCGAAAGCAGGTCGCGAACGTTGATAGGCGTGGCATCTTGGTCCGCCGACGGATCGAGCAGGTATCTCGCCCAACGCTCGTCTTGGGCAACACCCTGCTGCATCAGTTGCCATGCTAGCGCAGCACGCAGGTCGCTGACGGCACCCGGGATGGTGGCCGGCGCGAGTCCTGGGGCGCCACCACGCTGTTGTAGGTGGTGAGCCCGCAGGCGAAGTACGGGGAGGGTGATGGGTGACGCGACGATGTTGGTCATGGGCTCCTCGGTGGTTGATGCTCTTGCGAGCGTACCGGGAGCGTGCGGCAGCGCGCACGGGGGGCGCCGATGCCATCAGAAATCTTTGTGCACAGGCGCCGTTGTCGCGCTCTTCTCGTGCTCAATCGTGCGCTTACGCAGTCAGGTTGTGCTCAATAGACCAACTGATCGTCGTGGTGATGAGTAGCTCGATAGTGCACAACGCGGCGCGGTTGTCGTAGCCACCCGCGCGCAAGTCGTGATCACCGAAGGAGATGGCGAAAGCCGTCGCCGATGCCTACCGCACCGCATGATGCACAAAAGGCATCCGCTCGCT
>CANGXD010000023.1 GCA_947457545.1 Gemmatimonadaceae bacterium | reverse complement strand
CCCATGCTGCAGCAGCTCCATGACGCCGGTGTAGTCGCTTACCAGAATCCCGTCCCAGCCCCAGCGGGTGCGCAGCACGCCATCGATGAGTGCCCTGTTGGCGTGCATCGGCACCCCGTCAATCTGGTTGAACGCGGCCATGATGGACTTCACCCCGGCATTCACCGCTGCCTGAAATGGCGGCAGATACATCTCGTGCAACGTGCGTTGCGGGACATCGGTCGTGTTGTAGTCGCGTCCGCCCTCAGCGGCGCCGTATGCCACGAAGTGCTTCGCCGTGGCCATCAAGGAGAGCGAATCGCGGAGCGACGTCCCCTGAAAGCCGCGCACCTTGGCGGCGGCGATGGCGCTCCCGAGAAAGGGATCTTCTCCCGCTCCCTCAACGACGCGTCCCCAGCGTGGCTCACGCGTGATGTCGACCATCGGCGCGAAGGTCCAGTGAATGCCCGCGGCCGCTCCCTCAACGGCCGCGATACGCGCCGTGCGCTCCGCGAGCGTCGGGTTGAAGCTCGCCGCTTCAGCCAGGGGTACGGGGAAGATGGTACGCCAGCCGTGGATGATATCGTCGGCGAAGAGCAGCGGAATGCGTGTGCGGGACTGGGTCACGGCGATCTGCTGCATCTCCCGTGTTGGTGCCGCACCGCGCACGCCGAGGAACGAGCCGACTCGGCCAGCGCGAATATCTTCCGCACCCGCCTCCGGCGTTTGCGGTCCGGTGAGGCTGAAGCGGCCGCGATACTGCGTCAGCTGTCCCAGCTTTTCTTCGAGGGTCAGACGCGCCAGCACGGAATCGACGAATCGATTCATGCGGGCGCTGGAGGCACTCACGCGCTGCGCGGCGAGTGGCGTCGAGGTGCCAAGAAACAAAACACCCGCGCTCAGAGCGAGGCGGGCGGCGTGTGAAAGTCGGGCCATGGAACCGGAGATGGAGACGCACAACGGGGCGACGCCGAACGCCGGCGCCGCCCCGATGCGGCAGAATTAGAAGCGATAGTTCATGCCGAACTGCGCGCGACGCTGGGCACCCATACGGGTGAGGTCGTTGAGCACTCCGGTGGGGATACCGAAGTTCGCGTTCGGGGTGATGCCGCCGGCCGCGTTGAAGTTACCCACGTTGGTGTTGAACCCCGTGAAATTGCGGTAGTTGAACACGTTGAACACTTCGGCCGTGAGCGAGACGCTCTGTCCACGCAACGTACGCACCGACTTCTCGAGGCGCAGGTCGATGTTCCGCGTGCGCCAGGCGTCGAGTCCGAGGAACGCATCGCCGTCGGGGCGATACCAGTTACGTGCCTTGCCCTCGGGCCAGTCGTTGCCGCTGAAGCAGTCCTTGTTGCCGTGCGTGCAGTTGTTGGTGCCGGTGCCGAACCCGTATGTCGCGTTGAAGGGCGTACCGGTGCCAAGGTCGAGCACACCGCTCAGCTTGAAGCCGTACTTGAGCCCGAGGATCCAGTTGGCGGTGATGTGATGCCGTTCGTCGGTGGCCTTGTCGAAGCGGATGAACTGCTCCGGCGTCTGGATGTCGAGCGAGCTGAACACGTCGCCAGAGTTGACCTCTTCTTCCGCCTTGCCCAAGGTGTACGACAGCTGCCAGCCCCACTTGGAGCGCTCGGTGTAGCGCTTCTGCACGGAGAGGAACATCGCGTCGTACCAGTTGCGCCCGTCGTCGTTCGACACGAAGACGTTGGAGTACCGGCGTGAGGTGGGCGTGGGGAACTGCGTGCAGCAGGTTGCGTTGGGGGCGCGATTGGCGCGGAACCACGAGAAGCTGTTGAAGCCGCGCACCCCGGTGTAGCTGGCCGACAGTTCGAAGTCGCCAAGGTTCTGACGAACGCCACCGCTGAACTGGTGTGCCTTGGGCGGCTGCGTGTTGTTGTCGGTGAGGAACAGCTCAGGCACCGGCGCACTCCCGCTGCGCAACACTTCCTGGAGTCCTTCGCGCGTGAGGTAGCGCGGGTTCCAGATCGTCGTCGGCTGCCCGCCGCGCGGGAGCCCGTCGCTCGAGAACTGGAAGTTGTAGGTCACCCACTGCAGGTTCGCGCGCTCGCCGAGCGTATTGCCATAGCGGTTGCGGTCGTAGTACAGGCCGTAGCCACCGAACAGGATCGTCTTGCCATTGTCGAACAGGTCATACGACGCGCCGACACGCGGCTGAATGGCGCCGAGGAACGGCTTGCGCTGCGTGCCGTCCGTGATGTACGGCGAGGCGTCACACAGCTGCTCACGGAACGGCTGCGAGCCGTTGCACGCCAAAGTGCCGCGCCATGCGTTGATGGCACCGACGATGGAGTCCGGCGTGACCCAGTCGTTGTTGACCATGTCCGTTTCGAAGTCCCAGCGCAGACCGAGATTGAGCTGCAGGCGGCGGGTCAGCGACCAGTCGTCCTGGGCATAAATGCCATACTGCTGATTGCGCGCCCCCAGGTTGGGATCACCAAAGCCTGCGGAGGCCGTCCAGGGGAACTGCCAGTTGTTGGTCGCCTGGAAGGTGTACTGCGGATTACCGTTGAGCGGACGAATGACCTTGTAGTTCAGGAAGTCGGCATTGGCACCGACCTTGAGCACATGGTCGCCACCGAACCCTTGGAGGGTGTAGGTGAAGTCGTCACGCAGCGACAGACGCTGCTGATCGAAGTCCTGCATCGTGCTGCGGCCACCCACCTTAAGCACGCCGGCGTAATTGATGCCGACCTTCTCCTCGAACAGCGGGACCGGATGCCAGCGGAACGACTGCCAGCTGGTGGTGATTTCGTTGAGCGCATTTCCCCGCGAGTACTGATGCTTGAGTAGATACGTATTCACGTTGTTGTAGAAGCGCTCCGCATTGTCGTAGCTGTCCGTGCCGCCGAAGCTGCGAATGTCGTACTCATCGCGCACGTTGACGCTGCCTTCGAAGCGGTGCCGCTCAGACGGCACGTAGGTCAGCTTCACGAAGCCGAGGTGCGAGCGGAACGGCGACTCGTACACCCCTTCGAAGCCGCGCAGCGAATCGAGAATGCGCGTCGGCGGCAGGTTGGCAGGCGCGCCCACGATGACCGTGTTGGCGCGCGTCTGCAGGTTTCCTTCGTATGACCCGAACAGGAACAGCTTGTCCTTGATGATCGGGCCGCCCAGGCTACCGCCAATCTGGTAGCGATCGTAGCGCGGCTTCACCGCGCAGCCAGTGGCGTTGATGTTGGCCAGCGAGTCGCAGCGGCGCTGCTGGAAATAGTCGCGCTCGATGGACCACTTGTTCTGGAAGTACGTAAACGCGTCGCCCGACCAGGTGTTGGTACCCGACTTGGTCGTCGCCGTGATGATGGCGCTGGTGGCGCGCTGATACTCTGCCTTGTACTGCTGCGTGATGACGCGGAACTCCTGCACGGCATTCTGCGGGAACGGATTGCCCTTGCTGGCATCCTGTCCCACCACGCCGCCCACGAGGATATCGCTCTTGAAGGTGGCGCCATCAACGAAGACGTTGATGTTGTTGGCGCTCTGGGCGCCGCTGGTAATGCTGCCGCCATCGCGACGCACGCCCGGCGCGAGGAGCGCGAGCGACAGGAAGTTACGCTCCGACAACGGGATGGAGCGGATCTGCTCCTGATCGATATTCGTGGCGAGTTCGGTGGAGCGTCGGTCCGCGCTCGCACGGGCGGCGTCGGCACTCACTGCCACCGTCGACAGCTGTACGCTGCTGGTGGTGAGCTTGAAGTCGAGCGTGACGCTCTCACCAATGAGCGGGCGAACGCGACGCCCCTGCGGCGCGAAGCCCAACCGCTTGGCGGTGACTTCGTACTCGTCGGGAGTCAGCCCCGGAATGACGTAGAAGCCGCGTTCAGAGGTGCTGGCGCTGCGTGTGATGTTCGTGGAGAGACTGCGGGCGGTGACGACCACGCCAGCCACGACGGCGCCATCTTCGCCGCGCACCACGCCGGTGATGCGTGCGGTGCTGGTTTGTGCGGCCGCGGGCGAGACTACCGCCGCGAGCGCCGTTGCAACGGTCACGAGCGCAAGCATCGCGCGTCGGACGGCCACAGGGACGACAAGGAGGGATTTCATCGGGGAGTGGAGAGCTGATTCGATATGGAGGGACGAACTCCACTAATTGCGAGCGGGCAGCAAGGGTTGTCAAGATTTTTTGGTGGCGCGCTCGTGTGTGTTGCACGACTGAGATATCGCGCCGACTTGACGCGCTGCGCGCAAATGCCGAGGGTGTCATTATGCCACACGCCTTTCGCGTTTCCGCCGTGAGCTGGCGGGCGATGTTGGTGCTGCTGTCCCTCGTGTTCTCCGGGGCGTGCACACCACATCCAGTCACCACACCAGCGCCATTCACCCCATCTCTGCGACAGCGCGCCCTGCTCGACACCATCGGCGAGCGCACCTTTCGATGGTTCTGGGACACCACCGACCCGCAGACCGGACTCACGCCTGACCGTTGGCCGCGACGCACGTTCTCTTCGGTCGCCGCCATTGGCTTTGCACTCACGGCGTATCCGATTGGGGCGGAGCGCGGATGGATTCGGCGCGAGCAGGCCGCGGAGCGCACGCTCAACACGCTGCGAACTCTCTGGCGGCTTCCACAGGGTGACGCGCCACGCGGGGTGGCCGGCTATCAGGGATTTTTCTATCACTTCCTCGAATTCGATACCGGGCATCGGTATCGCGACGTCGAGCTGTCGACGATCGACACCGGCCTGCTGCTCGGCGGCGCTCTGTTCTGCCAGTCGTACTTCGCGGGCGATTCACCGGTCGAGGTACAGATTCGCGCGACGGCAGACTCGCTGTACCGACGGGTGAACTGGCCGTGGTTCGTACAGCGGCCGAGCACCCTGTCGATGGGATGGCGTCCAGAGCGCGGGTATATCAAGGCGAACTGGACGGGCTACAACGAAGCGATGCTGCTCATCGTGCTGGGACTGGGATCGCCCACGCATCCGTTGGACGATGCCGCGTGGGCACAATGGACGAGTACGTACGCGTGGCACACGTTCGAAGGGCAGCCGCATCTCGATTTCGCCCCGCTGTTCGGCCACCAGTACTCACATAGCTGGATCGATTTTCGTGGCATTCAGGACGCGTACATGCGGGAGCGTGGCATCGATTACTTCGAGAATTCGCGGCGCGCGACGCTCTCGCAGCGGAGCTATGCCATACGGAACCCCATGGGGTGGCGCGGCTACGGCGCAGACATGTGGGGGCTGACGGCAAGCGATGGGCCGTTTGACGGCACCATGGACATCGACGGGGTCACGCGACGTTTCCACACGTACTGGGCGCGCGGCGTGTCCACCAGGGAAACCAACGACGACGGCACGCTGGCCCCAACCGCTGCGGTGTCGAGCATCGTCTTTACGCCGGAGCTGTCAGTGCGAGCGGCCGTGAGTATGCGCGAGCAATTCAACGGTCTCGCGTGGGGACAGTACGGTTTCCTGGACGCCTTCAATCCGACACTGCGCAGTGCGCCACCCAAGCTGCAGCATGGGCACGTGGTGCCGGGCGACGGCTGGGTGGACGACGACTATCTGGGCATCGATCAGGGCCCCATTCTGGTGATGCTCGAGAACTGGCGAACGGAACTGGTGTGGAAGACGATGCGTCGAAATCCGTACATCGTGCGTGGACTCCAACGCGCCGGCTTTCGCGGCGGCTGGCTTGACGCCACATCACCAACACGGTGAGGCGCTGGCACGCGCAATGCGGGTTCTGATGCTCCCCAGACTCGAGGAGTCCGATGAACGACAAAGAGAAGCGTGGCGTGGAGCATCGTGCCGAAGGCGCGATGGATCAGGTGAAAGGGAAAGCCCGAAACGCGTTGGGCGCCCTGACCGGTGACAGCAGCGAACAACTCAAAGGCAAGGCCCAGGAAATGAAGGGCAAAGCAAAGAGCGAACTCGGCAAGCTCGAGCAGCGAAAGCCGCGCTGACGCCCGACGCCCTCGTCGTCAGCGCTTTCTCACGGCTGGCGGCGGGGGCAGCAGCTCGGCGATGGCAGCACCATCCTTGCGCGGATCGCTCGCACCGGCGTTGAGCCCGGTAACAAAGTTGCGGTAGACCGCCTGCCCGGAGCCCATGCGCGTGCTCGAGTAATCGCCACGCATGACGAGCTCATGCCCCATGGCCGACAGCGAATCACGCGTACTGCGCGCAATGCGCGCCTCGAGATTCACGTCGCATCCGGGAAAGGTCTCCTTGGAGAAGCGCGGCGCATCGAGCGCTCCCTGAATGTTCATGCCGAAGTCGACGATGTTGGCCACGAACTGTGCATGCGCCTGTGACTGATTCCACCCGCCCATGATGCCGAACGCAATCTTCTCCGGCCCCTTCTCCATGAAACCCGGGATGATCGTGTGCAGCGGGCGCTTGCGACCGGCGACGATATTGGGGCTGTTCGCGTCGAGCGTGAAGCCACCGCCGCGGTTGTGCCAGACGAATCCGGTGCCCTCGGCGACGAGTCCCGCGCCAAACCCGACGGTGGAATAGTTGCTCTGGATGAACGACACCATGTTGCCGTCACGGTCGACGGCGCTGAGATACGTGGTGCCGTTGTCGGTGCCTTCGGGGGTGCCGTAGGTGAGGTTGCAAGTGGCGCGCGTCGTGTTGATGAGTTTCGCGCGTTGTGCGGCGTAGCTCTTCGACAACAGTTGCGTCACTGGCACCTTGGCGAAGCGCGGATCGGCGTTGTACCGCTGCATATCGAGATACGCGAGCTTCTTGGCCTCGATGAGATGATGCAGTGATTGCACGCTGTTATGGCCCATGCTCGCCAGCGGGAAACTCTCCATGATGTTGAGCATCTCGAGCGCGGCAATCCCCTGCCCGTTCGGCGGCAACTCGTACACGGTCCACCCACGATAGGTGGTAGAGATGGGCGTGACCCATTCGACGTCGTAGTCGGCGAGGTCAGCCGCGTTCATGACGCCGCCATGACGTCGCTGGCTCGCCAGGAGCTTCTGCGCGATCGCGCCCGAGTAGAAGGCGGCCGCCCCCTTGGTGGCGATCTGCCGATAGCTCCACGCCAGGTCCGGGTTCTTGAACACATCGCCGACCTTGGGGAGTTTGCCGTTGATCAAGTACGTGCGCGCGGTCGCACTGTCGGCGCGCAGCGCCTCTTCGCTGTCCGACCAGTACACGCTCACGACTTCGCCCACGGGAAATCCCTGCTCGGCGTACTGAATGGCAGGCTGCAGAATGCCACTCATGGGCATCTTTCCAAAGCGTCGGTGCAGCGCCTCCCACCCCTTCACCGCGCCAGGCACGGTGGCGGCGTCGATCCCGCGCGACGGGATGCGCGTGTGCCCTTTGCCGCGCAGATAGTCGGGCGTCATTGCACGTGGCGCCCACCCGGAGGCATTGAGTCCGTAGAGCTGCTTGCTCTTGGCATCGTAGACGATGGCGAACATGTCGCCCCCGATCCCGTCGTTCATGGGCGCCACGAGTCCCATCATGGCGTTCATGGCAATCGCGGCGTCGAAGGCGTTACCGCCGCGCTCGAGGATCCGTGCACCGACCTGCGAGGCCAAGACGCTTTCGCTGGCGACGACACCCTGCGTCGCCTGCACCATGGAGCGTGATTGCGAGCGGTCTTGCGCCTGTCCGACGGCGGCGATGACGAGAAGACCGGTGAGCTGCACGGCGAGCGCAACGCGCATGAGAAGAAGCCTATGGTGAAGAAATGGAGCATCGGACGATCCCCTCAACCTTGTCGCCAAGGGGCAGATCGGCAAGCAACGGGAAACCATGCTACACGCCCCCAAAGCAGAGGTACTTGGTCTCCAGATACTGCTCCAACCCGTATCGGGAGCCTTCGCGTCCCATTCCGGATTCCTTGATCCCACCGAACGGGGCCAGCTCCGTCGAAATGAGCCCCTCGTTGACCCCCACCATCCCGTATTCGAGCGCTTCGGCCACCCGCCAGCAGCGCCCGACATCACGGCTGTAGAAATAGGCCGCCAGTCCGTACGTGGTGTCATTCGCCATGGCTATGGCTTCGGCTTCCGTGTCGAACGCAAAGATCGGCGCGACAGGGCCGAAGACTTCTTCGCGCGCAATGCGCATGGATGGCGTGGCGTTGGCGAGCACCGTGGGGGCGTAGAACAACCCCCCGCGGTGGACGCCGCCTTCAACGATCTGCGCCCCGTGCTCCACCGCGTCGTGGACGAACGCCTGCACCTTGTGCAGTGCCTTCTCGCTGATGAGCGGCCCCACTTGCACCGAGGGGTCGAGCACGTCGCCCGTTCGCAATGCGGAAACGGCGGCGGCGAATCGTGCTACAAAGTCGTCGTACACGGTGCGCTGCACGAGCACGCGATTGACGCAGACACACGTTTGCCCGTTGTGCCGGAACTTGGACTGGACCGCCCCTTGGACCGCCGCATCCAGATCGGCGTCGTCGAAGACAATGAACGGTGCGTTACCGCCCAACTCGAGCGACACCCTTTTGAGCGTCGGCGCACATTGCGCCATGAGCTGTTTGCCCACCGCCGTGGAGCCGGTGAACGACAGCTTGCGGACCAGCGGGTGCTCGCACAACTCGAGCCCCACGTCATGACTGCGTGTCGTGGTTACGGTGTTGTACACACCAGCTGGCATGCCCGCGGCGTCTGCGAGCACGGCAAGCGCCAGCGCCGTCAACGGCGTTTCGGCGGGCGGCTTGATCACCACGGGACAACCGGCAGCGAGCGCCGGAGCTACTTTGCGCGTGATCATCGCCAGCGGGAAGTTCCACGGAGTGATGGCCGCGGCTACGCCGACGCCCTGCTTGATCACCACCAACCGCCGGTCGCGCGTGTGCGGCGGGATGACGTCGCCGTATGCGCGCTTGCCCTCCTCGGCAAACCACTCGACGAACGACGCGCCGTATGTCACCTCGCCGAGACTTTCCGTGAGCACCTTGCCGCTTTCGCGCGACATGAGCTCCGCCAAGACATGGCGATGTTCGAGGATGAGCGCGAACCATTGGCGCAGGATCTCGGCGCGCTCTTTGGCCGTGCGCGCACGCCATGCTGGCCACGCCGCATGCGCGGCCTCGATGGCGTCGCGCGTGTCGTCGCGTCCCAGATCGGCGACCGTGCCCACCAGCTCACCAGTGGAGGGGTTGTGGACCGCGAAGGTGCGCCGATCGCGGGCATCGCGCCACGCCCCGTTGATGAACGCCTGGGACCGCAGAAGCATGTGATTCATTCCGTAGGAAATGTGCCGCGCGCGCGTGCGGCGCAAGGAGTGCAGCGAGGCGGACCGATCGATTAGCATCCACCGTATGTCCGCCTCGTCTGTGCTCCTCCCGCTCGATGCACTCGGGCGCCATCGGCTGAAGGTTGCATTCGTCGGCACGCACGGCGTGGGCAAAACCACGCTCTGCTTCGACCTCGCGGCGCAGCTCAAACGACTCGACCTGGGCGTCGACATCGTGAAGGAGGTAGCGCGCCGGTGTCCGCTGCCGATCAACGAGGAAACCACCCTCGATGCGCAGTCGTGGATTCTGCACACGCAAATCGCCGAAGAGATCGAGGCGAGCGCGGACTACGAGGTGGTCGTGTGCGATCGTTCCGTGCTCGACAATTACGCCTATCTCGTCGCGCGTGCCGGCCGTCAGCCGGAGTTGGAGCCGCTTGTGCTCCAGTGGGTGCGCGGATATCAGGCGCTCTTCAAGGTGCCGGTGACCGGCGCGCCGGCGTTCGACGGCAAGCGCGCGGTGAGCGCGACCTTCCAGCAGCAGATTGACCAGATCATCGATGACCTGGTACAGGAGCTGGGGATCACCGTACATCAGCTCGACCCCAACGATCGCGCCGGCTGGACGGTGGCCGCCCTCGAGCATTTGGGGCTCCCCACGTCACCGCCGCAGATCGATCTGTTTCCGGCGCGCGACTAAGGCGAGACGAAGACGCGGCGGCCCCCGCGACTTTACCGCGTCGTGCGGTACATCATCTCCACGAGTTCGTCATACATCGCCTCGGCGTCTTCAGGACTTTTCTGAATGGCGGCCGAGGCGCAATGCTTGAGATGATTCCGCATGAGTTCCCGGCCGACGGCGCGCAGTGCTTCGTGCACACTGGCGATCTGCGTCAGAATATCAGCGCAGTAGCGGTCGTCTTCGACCATCTTCTGCAGGCCGCGAACCTGCCCCTCGATGCGGCGAAGGCGTGTGGCATTGCGCGACTTGGCATCCGCATCGACGGCAACCGCTTTGGACGGCATGATGGCTCAGGCGAAGGTGGCGCGGCGGAGCCGCAGGGAGTTGCTCACGACACTTACGGAGCTGAACGCCATGGCCGCGCTGGCGAGAATGGGACTCAGCTGGATGCCGAACGCCGGGTAGAGCACACCCGCCGCAACAGGAATACCGATGACGTTGTAGATGAACGCCCAGAAGATATTCTGCTTCATCGTGCGCATCGTACGCCGAGACAACTCGATCGCGCGCACGACGCCCAGCAGGTCACCGCGCATGAGCACGATATCACCGGCATCGATGGCGACATCCGTACCGCTGCCGATCGCCATACCGACATCGGCCTGCGCGAGCGCGGGGGCATCGTTGATACCGTCACCCACCATCGCAACGACCGTTCCGAACGATTGCAGCCGCTTGATCTCCGCCACCTTGCCGTCGGGAAGCACGCCCGCGACGACACGATCCACGCCCGCCGCGCGTGCAATGGCGTTCGCGGTGCGTTCGTTGTCGCCCGTGAGCATCACCACTTGCAGACCCATGGCATGCAATCGGCCAATCGCGACTCGCGATGTTTCCCGCAATGGATCGGCGACGGCAATCACGCCGGCGAGCTGCCCATCGAGCGCCACGAACATCGGCGTCTTGCCCTCTTCGCTGAGTCGCTGTGCCTCGGTGTCGAGCGCCGAGGCATGGACCTCCCATTCGGCGAGGAAGGCCGCGTTCCCCACCACGACCGCCGTGCCCTGCACGACGCCCTGCGCGCCGCGCCCGGTGACGGACAGGAACGTATCGGGTGCCGCTAGAACCAGCGACCGTGCCTGCGCTTCGCGCACAATGGCGTCGGCCAGCGGATGCTCACTCGATTGCTCGAGACTCGCCACGCGTTGCAGCATGACGTCGGCGCTCACCGTGGCCGACGGGGCCAGCAGCACATCGGTGACGACCGGACGTCCTTCCGTCACGGTTCCCGTTTTGTCGATGACCACGGTGCCGATGTCACCCGCACGCTGTAGCGTGTCACCGCCCTTGATGAGGACGCCCATTTCCGCGCCTTTGCCGCTCGCGACCATGACGGCGGTAGGCACTGCCAACCCCATGGCGCAGGGGCAGGCAATGATGAGCACGGCCACGGCCGCGGCGAACGCACGGACCAGCGGAGCGTCATCGGCCGCCACGTACCACACGCCGAACGTGACGAGCGCCAGCACCATCACCACAGGCACGAAGACCGCACTGATGCGATCGGCCAACTGCTGGATGGGTGCCTTGCTCCCCTGCGCATCGCGCATGAGCTGCACGATCTGCGACAGCACGCTGCTGGCTCCAAGCGTCGTGGCACGATAACGGAAAGCACCCGTACGGTTCACAGTGCCACCAATCACGCGGTCGCCGGTGCGCTTGGTCACCGGCATCGACTCACCGGTGAGCATGCTTTCATCAACGGCACTTTCACCTTGCGTAACTTCACCGTCGGTGGGGATGCGCTCGCCGGGACGCACGATGATGATCTCGTCGGGCTCGACGGTATCGACCGGCGCATCGACTTCCTGCTCGAAGCGCACCACGCGAGCGGTGCGCGGCTGCAGCGCCACCAGGGAACGCAGTGACGCGGCGGTGCGCATCTTGGCGCGCGCCTCGAACATGTTGCCGGTGAGAATGAGTGCGATGATGATGATGACCGCTTCGTAGTACACGTCGGGCATGACACCGCGCGATGTGAAGAAGCCGGGCGCCAGCGTCGCCACCACCGAGTACAGGAACGCAGCGAGCGTCCCTACACTCACGAGCGTATTCATGTCGGCCGCACCATGACGCAGTGCCGCCCATGCGCGCGTGTAAAAGTGACGCCCCGCCCACAGCATCACCCCCAACGTTGACACCAGCAACGCCAACGTGAGCGTGCCACTGGGCACCGTGTACAGCCAGGGCATGATGGCGCGAAGCATCGGATCGAGCGCCGTCATGCTCCAGCGCATGAACGGATCGGCGACTACACCATGCGCGTGACCGGCCACGAGCGCACTCATGAGCGGCATGCTCACCAGCATGGCCACCAGACCCACCACGCCACTCACCAGCGCTTTGCGCCGGAGGTCCCGATATTCGTCGCCCTGCGCGCGATCACGCGCCTCCTGTTCTTCGAACGCGCTCTGGTCGGCGTCGGCGAGCGCCGCGCCATAGCCAGTGTCCCGAATGACCTCGAGCAGCGCGTCGGTGGAGGTAGCACTGCGGTCGTAGGTGACCGTCGCGCTCTTCATCATGAGATTGACCGAGGCGTCGGTGACGCCCGGGGCTTTCTGCAGGGTACGCTGGACGCGGGATGAACACGCGGCGCACGTCATCCCGGTGACCGGGATGCGAACCGTTTCCGTGGCAACAGTCATGTGATCGCCCTCGCGATCCAATGCAGCGCACCGCTGCGGTCTCTGGTGCAGAGCTGCGAAAAACGGCAGCGGCGCGCGAATGAAACGTCAGCGGGTGGCGACGACCTGATAGCCGGCGTCGTCGATGGCGTGCGCGATCTGCTCGGCGCTGGTCTGCGCAGGATCGAAAGCCACCTGAGCCGATCCGATGGCAACGGCCTCGACGGTGACGCCGGTGGTCTGCTGCAGCGCCTTGTCGACGGCCTTCACGCAGTGGCCGCACGACATGCCGGTGATTTCGAAGGTTACATGTTCCATAGACAGCTCCTGATGGGAAAGGGTTATGCCAGTATACCCCCTCCCCCTATTTAGTTCCAGCCGTCAATCAGTGCGCCATCAGCCGGTAATGCGGACCGGTGTACCCCACGGATCGAGCGCCTGTGTGCCGTTCACGCGAAAGCCGGCCTCGGCCAACGACGACAATGCGGCCTCCGGAGCGGGAATCACGATGTTCCACTCGAGCAACTGGGCGTCGGTGTTGCGCGGTGAGGAAGCGCCGGGCGCCCACGTATTGGTGCCGAGGTGATGGTGGTAACCGCCCGCACCGAGGAAGAGCGCGCCGGGGTACCGCCAAACCATGCGATCGAAACCGAGCGCGTGACTGTAGAAATCCGTCGCACGCGGAATGTCGCCGACGTGCAGATGCAGATGCCCCATGACCGTGCCGTAGGGCATACCGGTCCATGGTTCGTCGTTGGCCGCCGCCACGACGCCGGCGGCGTCGAGCGGATCGGTGGCCATCATGAGTTCCTTCCCGGTGCGCTGCCACTCGCTCCGCGGCCGATCGCGATAGACCTCGATGCCGAGTCCATCGGGATCCTGCAGGTACAGCGCCTCACTCACGAGATGATCGCTCGCCCCTGCCCGGGCCCCGACACGGGCGAGGTGCTGAACAAACCGCCCCAGCGCCGGGCGGTCTGGCAGCAGAATGGCAAAGTGATAGAGCCCAAGCCGTGAACCCGGTCGAACCGGGACCGTCCGTGGACGATGCTCGAGCACGAGCAGGGGCTCGGCGGCGCCGGCGACTCCCATCGCCACGACGTCTCGCTCGCGCGACAACTCGCTGAGGCCGAGGACATCGTGGTACCAGTGTACCGAGCGTGAGAGGTCGCTGACCTGCAGGCGCACAGCACCGAGGCGCAGTGCGGCCGGAAGGCGGTAGCCGGTTGGCGCTTCGCCGTAGCTGCCCGGAAGCGCGAGCTGAGGCACCGGGGCCTCGCCGAAAAGATCATGACTGGATACGCCCATGACGCACCCTATTTGTTGCAACAATTATTTGCAAGCCAAGCAAAGCACTGTTCGAAGATTAGAAGTCGATGAATGTGGGATGAGACGGCACTACGGAGCGACAGGGCGCATTTACTGCAGGTAGACTTAGGGAAGAGGCCCACGACGACCCCCGGAGGACGCATGCGTAGTGCACTGCGCAGGACCCGCACCGTGAGCACGACCAACCGTTCCGCAGTCGTTGGGTTGGCCCTTGTGGTCACGGCATCGTTGGTGGGGTGTGCCAAACCGCGCCCGGTGACCGGCGCCGCCGCGCCAGCCGCGGCAACGGCCGCGCCAGCGGACGCCCCGGCGACCAAGACAGCGGCCACGATGGAATCGGCCAATACGATTGACGAGAGCACCTTCGGTCAGCAGCCCGTGAGCCGTGTCGAAGAGCTGTTCATCGGACGATTCCCCGGGGTCCAGGTGCTGAACGTGAACGGCCAGGTGCAGGTCCGCATCCGCGGCGCGTCGTCGTTCACGGCCAACACCGAGCCGCTCATTCTGATCGACGGCCAGCAGATGACGCCGGGTTCAGGTGGGCTGATCGGTCTCAATCCGCGCGACATCAAGAAGATCGAAGTGCTCAAGGATGCGGTGTCGATGGCCGAGTTCGGCGTACGCGGCAGCAACGGCGTCATTCGGATCACGACGAAGCACTGACCGCGCGCCATATGGACAGCGGGGGGACCTGTCGTTGTCTTTGCGTCGACGCTCCAATTAGGTTGACGCCATGACTCGCTGGTCCGCCCGTATCCGTCGCGCCGCCACGCTGGTGTTCAGCGTGCACCTGCTGCAGCTCGTGCTGCTGGCAGCAAGCGCCGCGTGCGAGCTTGGCGCGGCGTCGCCTCACGGCCCATCGCAGCATGGCGTGGCGCAGCACACCCATGCGCACGGCGGTCATCACTCGCCGCAGCATTCGCAGCAGCGTTCACAGCAGCAGGACCAGAGCCCGGACGCCAGCTGCCCCATGGCGATGGCGTGCTCGGCGACCGCCATCGTCGTCGAGATCCAGACCATCACGACGCACGTGGTGGTCACTCCGACCCGCGTCCTCTCGCTCGACGTCGACACGCCGACGTCGGTGCGCCCAGCGCCCGAGACACCCCCTCCGCGAGCCTGACCGTTCGCCGTTGTCATCGACAACGGCGCTACTCGGTTCATTCGCTTCGCACGGTGGATCTCCGTTGCGTGCCACACGGCATCGCAACGCCACCCGTGCCGCATCCGTGTCTCGCGACTTCGCTATTCATGAACGTGCACACCCTGCGCGTGGCCGCCCTGTTTCTGGCGGGCCACGTGACTGCTGCCGCTGCGCATGCGCAGACGGACTATTTCAATACCGATGCGGGCCGCCCCATCCGCACCGAAGATGCGTACGCCATTGAGCGTCGCTCCGTCGAGTTGCAGGTGGCCCCGCTTCGACTCGAGCGCGCTCGCGGTGGCGCCTATCGCTGGGGGGTCGAACCGGAAATCGCGATCGGCCTGCTGCCGCGCACGCAGGTCGAAATCGGATTCCCGATCGAGCACGCCGAGGGGCCGCGCGGCACGCGCAGCACGGCGTTGGCGGGGCTCGAGATGTCAGCGCTCTACAACCTCAACGCCGAAACGCGTTTCCCGGCGCTGGCCGTCGTTGCCGACCTGCTCATTCCCGCGGGTCCGGCAGGGCCCGACCGGTACGTTCCGTCGTTCAAGGCCATTGCGACCAAGACGTTTCCGTGGGCCCGCTTTCATGTGAACGGGCAGATCAGCCTCAATCGCGATGCGGTGAACGCCAGTGTCACGTCGGCAAACGCCGAGCTGTCGCGCTGGACCGCCGGCCTGGCCGTCGACAAGACGTTGCCACTCAAGTCGATGCTCTTCACCGCCGAACTGGTCGCCAGTGAACCCATGACCGCCGGTCTCGCGCAGCGGTGGGATGCCGCGGGCGGATCGCGCATTCAGCTCAGCCCGCGAGTCGCCTTCGACGTCGGTGGCGGATATCGCCTTCGCGGCGACGATCAGGGATGGTTCGTCACCACGGGTGCCGCAGTCGCCATTGGCCTGCCCTGGACCTCACGCCGCTAAACGGGAGATAGACACATGCAAGCATTCCTGAAGGCCGCTCCGCGTGCGCTCCTCACCGCGACGCTACTGCTCGCGCCAGCCACGCTGCCCGCACAATGGAGCACCACGTACAAGCAGTTCTACCTGCAGGCGCCGCACAACTGGCAGTTCCGGACGCACTACACGTCGGCCGATCGCCTGTTCAACGCGTTCGATTACGGTCACGCCATTCTGTACGAAACGTTGTGGCGCTTTCCCGACGCCCCGGCGTCGCGACTCGAAGAGGACCGCTACCGCTTTCTGACGGAAACGGTGCTCATCAAGCCGCCGCGCCTCCCGCTCGAGGAAGCCGCGATCGAGCCGATGTATGCGCGGCTCGCGCCCGAAGCCAAGATGATGTTCGACTGGGCACACCTGCTGCACCGTCAGCTATATGATGTCCTCGCCGACGAACGGATGACGTGGGAGGCACGCGACGCCGAGGTCAATCGTCTCCTGAGCTATTACCGATCGCGTCCGGACCTTGCGTTCAGCAGCAAACCCAAGTCGATGCGCCTGATGCAGGAGCAGCCGTACTCGCTGGCGTTCCGCAAGAAGTATCCGAAGTTCAACGGCCTGATCTGGGGGTATCACTGGCTCCAAATGGGGCTGTATGAACCGCTGATGGTTGGCAAGTCACGCACCGAAAAGCAGTCACTCATCCGCGGCACCGTTGCGCGTTTCTTCCAGATGCTCAACGATGTCCCGGGCTCGCTTCCGCATCAGATGCCCATGACGGTCGCGGTCGCGCCCAAGTTTGCCGAGCGCTATCCCGAAGCGGCGATCATTTTCGACAACCTGCACTCGATGCACGACGCGGTGAGCGACATCCTCACCAATCCGAGCGTCGCGCGAAACGAAAAGCGGGCGGAGATCATGTTGGCGGCGCGGCGCTTTCGCGACGACACCACCGAAGTCATGAGCGTGCCGGCGTGGCGCGTGGTGTCCGAACACATGGGCATCGAAAACATGGGTGGGCCATCGGTGGGATTCCTGCCGACGCTGCCCACACCGAGCGTGACCTTTGGCGCGGTCATGCAGCATGACCCGCAGACGGGGGCGATGACCGGCTTCGCATACGGCGGGGCCGTTGGCGGCGGACATGACATGCACGCCGGACACGTCATGCCTGCCGGCCCGAGCGATTCCGCTCAGGTCGCAACGCTCGTGTCGACCTTTCATGCCGCGCTCGAAAGCGGGGATAGCACTACGGCGCTTTCGTTGCTTTCGCCCAACGTCGTGATTCTCGAAAGCGGTTCGGTCGAATCACTCGCGGACTATCGGGCGCATCACTTGCCGGCCGACATCGCCTTTGCCCGCGCGATCAAGGCGGAGCGTCAGCCACGCGCGGTCACGGTCAGTGGCGATGTGGCATACTCCGTGTCCACGTCGGCAACGAAGGGGAACTACGAGGACCGCGCCGTCGATACCCTCGGCGCCGAGTTGATCGTGGCACGCCGACTGGGCGGACGCTGGCAGATTTCCGCCATACACTGGAGCTCGCGACGCAGGCCGTAGTGTGATGAACATCACGGTTCGGTAGCCATAGTGCATTTGGCCTACAGCAGAGCATCCCGATTTGTCGTACAATTCACCGTGAGCCAAAGTCACGCCGCCGGCGATTCGGACCTTCGTGAGCGTCTCCAGCGTCAGCTGAGAGACGCCTACGTCATCAACCGCGAGTTGGGCGGTGGAGGCTCGTCGCGTGTATTCCTGGCCACCGAAGTCGCCCTCGAGCGTAGCGTTGTCCTCAAGGTGCTCCCTTCGGTGCTCACCGATGGCGTCGACGGTGCCAGGTTCCGACGCGAGATCCTCATTGCCGCGCGTCTGCAGCATCCCCATCTGGTGCCCCTGCTCTCGGCGGGCGACACAGACAGCGCCACCGGCCCCTCGTCGTGCCACTGGTACTCGATGCCGTACGTCGAGGGACACTCGCTTCGCGAGTTGCTCACCAAGCGCGGGGCCTTGCCCATGCACGAGGCGCTGCGACTGCTGCGTGAACTCGCGTCGGCCTTGACCTATGCGCATGCCAAGGGCGTCGTGCATCGCGATATCAAGCCGGAGAATGTGCTGCTCTGCGACGGCGTCGCCATGATCTCGGACTTCGGAGTGGCCAAGGCGCTCGATGACGCCAGTGCCGAGGCGCTGCACGCTGGTCGGCGCGTGACGACGGTCAGCATGACACTCGGCACACCAGCCTACATGGCGCCGGAACAGGTCAGCAACGCCAAGGTGGTCGACCACAAAGCCGACTTGTACGCCTTCGCCTGTCTCGCCTACGAGCTGCTCACCGGGAGCGCACCGCTAGTCCGCAAATCGCTTCGCGCCACGATGGCGGCACAGTTGAGCGAAGCGCCAGTTCCCGTGCGTGATGTCCGCCCCGATACACCGGCATCAGTGGCGGATATCTTCATGCGTTGCCTCGAAAAGGATCCGCTCCAGCGTCCGCACTCGGCCTCCGCCATTGTGAAAGTGCTCGACGCGCTGGCTATGCCGACCGCGTCCAGCACCCCGGCTGTTGCGGCGGCCGTGCCACCGGTCGCGCCACCTCGTGGCGTACCACGCGTGATGATGGTTGCTGGTGCACTCGTAGTCGCCGCCGCAGCATCCTGGATGTTTCTGCGCTGACGGCCCCACGGTCCGAGACGGCTCACACGCGCGGCGGCCGCGTCAGCCGATCACCGGCTTGATGCGCAGTACGCGTCCATTGCCGCTATCGGTCACGACGTACACGAAACCATCGGGCCCCACGGCCACATCGCGAATGCGTTCGCCGAGTTCGCCGAGGTAGCGAATTTCGCGCACCACGCGGTCGTTGGAGAGTTCGAGGCGCACCAGTGCACCCGGGCTGAGCGAGCCTACCAGAATGCTCCCCTTCCACCCGGGGATGGCGTCGGCGGTGTAGAACGCCATGCCAGATGGCGCGATGACCGGATCCCAGTAGTACACGGGCTGCTCGAGGCCGGCCTTGGCGGTTCCTTCGCCGATGCGCGCACCGGAGTAGTCCACCCCGTACGTGATGATCGGCCAGCCGTAATTCTTGCCGCGCTCCGGACGATTGAGTTCGTCGCCGCCGCGTGCACCGTGCTCCACCGTCCAGAGCTGGCCGGTCGTGGGATGCAGCGCCGCCGACTGCACGTTGCGATGACCATACGACCAGATCTCGCGCCGCGCAGTCGCGTTGCTGAGAAACGGATTATCCGCGGGCACACTGCCGTCGGTGTTGATGCGCATGATCTTCCCCTGCCCCATGGAGAGATCCTGCGCGCGGTCGCGCCAGTTCATCCGGTCACCCTGCGTCACCAGGAGCTTGCCGTCGGCGGCAAACACCAACCGCGAGCCGTAGTGGCCACCACCGTCGAGCTTGGGCGTTTGCCGATAGATGACCTGCACATCGAGCAGCGCGTTGCCGCTCAAACGTCCGCGCGCCACCGCCGTACCGGCCCCACCTGCACCCGCCTCGGCGAAGGACAGATACACCAACTGGTTCTGCGTGAACTGCGGATCGATGGCCACGTCGAGCAAGCCGCCCTGTCCTTGGGCGAACACGGCCGGCACACCGGAGAGCGGTGCCGACAGCTGGCCGTTGGGGGACAGGAGACGCAGACGACCGGGCCGCTCCGTCACGAGCGCACGACCATCGGGGAGGAACTCGATGGCCCACGGGTTCGCGAGCCCGCTCACCACCGTTTCGGCGGTTACCACGCCGCGTGTGCTCGATGGGGTGGGCGAGCGGTCGGCCAACTGCTGCGCTGGGGGCACCACGCCGGTCGTTTCCTCGGCGGGCGTCGAGGCAGGTGAGGCGGAGCAGCCAGCCAGCACAAGGAGCGAGAGGAATCGGCGCATACGGTTGGCCCGAGGTCACGGTTTATGCGGGGAAGCGCCCGCGGCCACTGGATCATAGCGCCCAGTGAACTGCCGTTCACATCTCCAAACACCCGCCCTCCCCTGTCGTTCCCCGAGCGGCACGAGAACCGATAACCCGACAGCTGAACCCAGCACCCGAAGCTGATCAGTTCCGGCTTTGGGGGTTCAGGATCCGGGTTGTGAGTGGCGACGAACTGGACTCCCGACTCCCACGGGGCGATTTTTCACCGGTTGCTCCTTCCTTTCCCCCGAGGCTACGGGTCCCATGCCGATCACGCTCAAGGTCAACGGCGCCACGCGCACGGTTGACGTGCCCGCAGACATGCCGCTGTTGTGGGTGCTGCGAGACGAACTCGATCTCAAAGGCACCAAGTTCGGTTGCGGCGCGAACCGCTGCGGCGCTTGCACTGTGCACGTCAACGGTGTGGCGCAGCGCACCTGTACGCTGCCGGTCTCTCGCGCCGCGGGCGCTGAGATCACGACCATCGAAGGGTTGTCGCCAGAAGGCACGCACGCCGTGCAACAGGCGTGGGAGGAGCTCGACGTGCCGCAGTGCGGCTACTGCCAGGCGGGCCAGATGATGGCCGCCGCGTCGCTGCTGGCCAAGACGGCCAAGCCCACCGATGCCGACATCGACACGGCGCTCAACACGAACCTCTGCCGCTGCGCGACCTACCTGCGCATTCGTGCGGCGGTGCACCGCGCGGCCGAGATCAAGGCGGGCGGCGCCGCGGTGGGATCGAGTGGCGCCCCCAAGAACAACGAGGAGGATTGATCATGACCTCTTCCAACGAGAACACCAACGGCGTGAATCGCCGCGACTTCTTGCGCGTGAGCGCACTCGCCGGCGGCGGCATTCTGCTCGCCAGCTACGCGCAGCCGCTCGAAGCCATTGAACGACTCGGTGTTGGTGCGTCGGCCGCCGACCCCATGCTGAGCGCGTTCATCCGCATCACCGCCGACAACATCGTCACCATCACCGCCAAGAACCCCGAGATCGGCCAGGGCATCAAGACGATGCTCCCCATGCTGATCGCGGACGAGTTGGACGTGGATTGGAAGAACGTGCGCGTCGAGCAAGCCGACTTCGACCCCAACAAGTATCCGGCGCAGGTTGCCGGTGGCAGCACGGCTACGCCGACGAACTGGTTGCCGCAGCGCCGCGTGGGCGCCGCCGGCCGAGCCATGATCGTCGCCGCCGCCGCCAAGCAGTGGAACGTGCCCGTCGCCGAGCTCACGACGTCCAAGGGTGTGGTAACGCACGCCGCGAGCGGCAAGAGCGCGACGTACGGATCGCTCGCCGCCGCCGCCGTTGCCGTGACGCCGCCCGATCTTGCCACCGTACCGCTCAAGGATCCCAAGCAGTTCACCATCATCGGCAAGCGCACGAAGACGGTGAACGTGAAGGACATCCTCACCGGCAAGCCGATCTTCGGTATCGACGTGACGGTGCCCAACATGCACTACGCCACGTTCGTGAAGTCGCCGGTGTTCGCGGCCAAGGTGAAGAGCGCGAATCTCGACGTCATCAAGCAGCAGCCCGGCGTCACGCACGCGTTCGTCGTGGACGGTACGACGAACTTGCAGGGCCTCATGCCAGGCGTGGCGATTGTGGGCAAGAACTGGTGGATGGTGCAGCAGGCACGCAAGAAACTCGTCGTGGAATGGGCCGAGCATCCTACCGCGCAGCAGTCGAGCACCGGCTTTGCCGCGAAGGCCGCTGAGTTCTTCAAGAGCCCAGCGCAGCGCACCATTCGCAACGACGGCAACTTCGACGAGGCCATCAAGAGCGCGGCGAAGGTGATCGAAGCGGAGTACAGCTATCCGTTCATCGCGCACGCGCCGCTCGAACCGCAGAACTGCACGGCGCATGTCACGGCCGACAAGTGCGAACTCTGGACGACGTCGCAGACGCCGGCCGGCGGGCGCACTCTGGTGGCCAACACGCTCGGTCTCAAGGAAGACCAGGTGATTCTGCACATGGTGCGCGCGGGCGGTGGCTTCGGGCGTCGCCTGTACAACGATCCGCTCGTGGAAGCGGCATTCATTGCGCGCGAAGCCAAGGTGCCCGTCAAGCTGCTGTGGACGCGCGAAGAAGACATGCAGCACGACATGTTCCGTCCGGGTGGCTTCCACAAGTTCACCGCCGGCCTCGACGCGAGCGGCAAACTCATCGCCTTCCGCAATCACTGCGCAACATTCGGCGAGGGCGAGCGCTTCGCCCCCAGCGCCGAAATGTCGCCGGGCGAATATCCCGCGCGCTTCGTGCCCAACCTGCGCATGGATGTGTCGGTGATGCCGCTGGGCGTGCCCACGGGCGCATTGCGTGCGCCGCGCTCCAACGCGCTGTCGTTCGCCTTCCAGGGCTTCATCGACGAGTGCGCCATTGCGGCGGGCAAGGATCCGCTGCAGTTCCGCATCGACACGCTCAAGTCCGAGATCGCGCCTGCGCAGCCGCTCACGCCGCAGCAGCAGGCGGGACAGATGGACGCGCAGCGTGTCATCGGTGTGCTCGAGATGGCGCGCGATGTGTCTGGCTGGGGCAAGACGAAGCTGCCCAAGGGTACCGGAATGGGCGTGGCGTTCTACTTCAGCCACCGCGGCTATTTCGCCGAGGTCGTGCAGGCCACGGTGAGCAAGGCCGGTGAAGTAAAGGTGGACAAGGTGTGGGCGGTGGGTGATGTCGGCAGCGAGATCATCAACCCCAATCACGCCGAACAGCAGGTGCAAGGCGCGGTGCTCGACGGACTTGGCCAGGCGTACGGCCAGGAAATCACGTTCACTGGCGGCAAGGCGGACCAGGGGAACTTCTCGCCAGCTACGACGGCGAGTGGCTCACCCGCCAACTTCCCGTTGCTGCGCATCAAGCAGGCGCCGCCGGTGGTCGAAGTGCACTGGAAGAAGACGACGTTCGCACCGACTGGTATTGGTGAACCCGCCATGCCGCCGCTCATTCCGGCGCTCATCGCGGCCATTCATCAGGCGACCGGCAAGCGCGTCCGCCAACTCCCGCTCTCCAAAACTGATCTCAAGTGGGTGTAACCATCTCCCGCGTCACCACGTCCCCGTTCGCTGACCAGCGGCCGGGGACGTCTGGTTTACGCAAGCGAACGCCGGTCTTTCAGCAACCGCATTATCTCGAGAATTTCGTGCAGGCGCTGCTCGACGAAGCAGCGCTCCCTGCCGACGCCACGCTCGTCGTCGGCGGCGACGGGCGCTATCTGAATCGTGAAGCGATTCAGACGATCATTCGCATGGCGGTCGCGAACGGTATCACGCGCCTTCAGGTGGGACGTGGCGGATGGCTTTCCACGCCAGCAGCCTCGCATCTCATTCGCCAAGGCGCCGCGGGCGGCATCATTCTCTCGGCGAGCCACAATCCCGGCGGCCCCGACGGCGACTTCGGCATCAAGTACAACACCGCGAATGGTGGACCGGCACCGGAGTCGTACACCAACGCGGTCGCGGCGCGTGCCGCGGTGTTGACGTCGTACGCCATTGCCGATGTCGTACCGATCGACCTCGATGTCGTCGGAACGACCACGTTCGACGGCGTTACCGTGCAGGTGGTCGATCCGGTCGCGGCGTACGCCGAGTTGATGGAGTCGCTCTTCGACTTCGGCGCCATTCGTGCGCTCTTTGCCGGCGGCTTCCGCATGCGGATGGACAGCATGCACGCCATTACGGGGCCATACGCGGTGGAGATTCTCGAACGGCGGTTGGGCGCGCCGGCCGGTACCGTGATTAACGCCGTACCGCTCCCCGACTTTGGTGGCGGTCACCCCGATCCGAACCTGACCTACGCGCACGATCTCGTCGAAGAGATGTTCGGCGCGGCCGCGCTCGATTTTGGTGCGGCCAGTGACGGCGATGGCGACCGCAACATGATTCTGGGGCAGCGGTTTTTCGTCACGCCAAGCGATAGTCTGGCGGTGCTCGCCGCCAACGCCACGCTGGTGCCGGGGTACGCACGCGGCCTGAGTGGTGTGGCGCGCAGCATGCCCACGAGTGCCGCGGTGGATGCGGTTGCCGCGAAGTTGGGCATCCCCTGCTTCGAGACGCCCACCGGCTGGAAGTTCTTCGGCAATCTGCTCGATGCCGGACGCATCACGCTGTGCGGCGAAGAGAGCTTCGGGACCGGCAGCGATCATGTGCGCGAGAAAGACGGTCTGTGGGCCGTGCTCTTCTGGCTCAACGTGATTGCCGCGCGCGGAGAAAGCGTGGAGCAGATCGTGCGCGCCCATTGGGCGACGTACGGCCGCAATTATTACACGCGCTACGACTACGAAGCCGTACCGACCGATGCCGCCAACGGTGTGATGGCGCATCTGCGTGCGCAGCTGTCGTCGTTGGCCGGTTCGATGTTGGCGGGTCGCCGCGTGCAGGCCGCCGACGACTTCGCGTATACGGATCCCATCGATGGCAGCGTGAGCGCGAAGCAAGGGATCCGCGTGCTCTTCGACGACGGCGCGCGCATCGTGTATCGGCTGTCGGGGACTGGCACCGAAGGTGCGACGATTCGCGTGTACATCGAATCGAAAGAGACCGCGACGGAGCGGCTTTCGATGGAGACGGCGGAGGCATTGCGCGAGCTAGTGGAGACGGCGCTCGCGCTTGCCGAGATCGTAGTGCGTACGGGGCGTGAGGCGCCGACGGTCATCACTTGAGCGCTTGGGGCGGTTTACTGCGAACAGCGGTTCGGGTTTTTGCTGCTACTGCAGTTGATGGACTGCTACTGCGGTTCTGGACCGCCACTGCGGTTGAGGAACACTGCAGTTCGGGTTCAATCGGAAGCGCCCGTCGGCTACGCCGACGGGCGCGTCTTTTGGTGGTTGATACGACCGCCACTGCAGTTGTGGTGAGGTAAACCACCAAAGGAAGTGCCGATCCGGCAACGCCGGATCGGCACTTTCCATAACGACCCCAAACCGCAGTGTTCCCAAACCGCAGGTGCCGTCCAGAACCGCAGTGGCAGTCCATCAACCGCAGTGGTGGTTCAAACCCGAACCGCGGTGGCAGTCCTCCGCAGTTTCGCAGGCGAAGGCTAAGGAAGCGCCCGACCGACCACGATGGTGATGTTGTCGCTCCCGCCGCGTTCGAGCGCAAGGTCGCACAGCTCGCGGCACAGCTGCTCCGATGACGTCATCCGTCCGCACGCGTCAGCGATCTCCGCGTCGTTCACGTGCTTGGTGAGACCGTCGCTGCACACCAACGTGATGCTGCCGCGATGGCTGACGTCGAGGCGCGAGATTTCGGGCACCGCGTCGTCGGCGCCGATGGCGCTCGAGAGCACGTGGTTGAGCGGCGAGTTGTGCGCGCGCTCCGGCGTGAGGGCGCCGCGATCGATCATCTCCTGCGCGAGCGTCTGATCGCGCGTGAGCTGTCGCAGCTCACCGTCCTGATAGTGATAGCAACGGCTGTCGCCGACTTGCACCACGTACAGCAACGGCCACACCACGATGCCAATGGACAGCGTGGTGGCCATCTTGCGCCCTTCCAGCTGAATCGCCGCCTGTTCTTTCACGCGGCGGTGCGCCTCGATGGCCGACTCGCGCAGCGCGGCAGTGAATTCGTGTTCACTGGCCGAGCCGGCCGCGTGCCAGCATTTCATCGCCGATGCGAAGTATTCCGTCACCGCGATGGTGGCGAGACGACTCGCTTCGCTGCCATCGGCGCTGCCACCGACTCCATCGGCGACGAGCATGATGGTGGCCACCCGTTCGCCACGCAGCGTAATCGCCGAGGTGTCCTGCAGGCTCGTGCCATGCACCACCACCTGCGGGTGCACGGTGCACAACAGAAACTGATCCTGGTTCGACGTGCGAACGCGACCGGGATGGGTGATCCCGAACATGTCGAGTTCATCATCGCGGGGGCGCGTCATCCTGGGGATTTCGTCGGTCACTGACTCCATACCCCACAATGCGGCCCCGCGAGGGCTGCGGCAAGCGGCGACCCCGACCGTGGCGGGACCACGGGATGAACTGCCGGTCTGGCGGGCCCGGCCGGATCTGCCAATATTCCGCGGCGCATAGTCGAGCAGATTGCTCCCGTATCCCGCCCGACCTGGCATTTCCGCTGCCCCTCCCGTCGCGTCTCATGTCGACCGCTGCCGTTTCCGCCCCCACCTGTGTCATCACCGGCGCCTCGTCAGGCGTCGGGCTCTATGGCGCCCTAGCGCTGGCCAATCGCGGCTGGCATGTCGTGATGGCCTGCCGAGATCTGGCAAAGGCTGCTGCGGCTGCCGATGCGCTGGGCATCGCGCCGGCCCAGCGCACGCTGCTGCAGATCGATCTCGGCTCGCAGCGCAGCGTGCGCGACTTCGTCGACGCGTTCCGCGCCACCGGCCGGTCGCTCGATGCGCTCGTGTGCAACGCCGCCGTCTATCTGCCACGGCTCACGGAAGCCCAGCGTTCCCCCGAAGGCTACGAAATCAGTGTGGCCACCAACCACTTCGGGCACTTCCTGCTGGCCAACCTGCTGCTCCCCGATCTCGAACGCAGCACGCACCGTTCGCGCCGTCTCATCATCCTCGGCACCGTGACGGCGAACTACGAAGAGTTCGGTGGCAAGATCCCCATTCCTGCGCCAGCCGATATCGGGAATCTGGAAGGACTCGAAGCGGGCTTCAAAGCGCCGATTGCCATGATCAACGGCAAGGCCTTCAAGCCTGGCAAGGCGTACAAGGACAGCAAGCTGTGCAACATGATTACGGGACGCGAACTGCATCGCCGTTTTCACGAGCGCACTGGCATCGTGTTCAATACGCTCTACCCGGGGTGCGTGGCCGACACGCCACTCTTTCGCCATACCCCGCCGGCGTTCCAGCGCATTTTCCCGTGGTTTCAGAAGAACATCACCAAGGGGTACGTCACGCAGACGCTCGCCGGTGATCGACTCGCGCAGGTTGTCGCGGACGACGCCTTCGGCGCCCGCAGCGGCGTGCACTGGAGCTGGGGCAATCGCCAGAAGGAAGGGCGCGCGGCCTTCGCGCAGCCGCTGACCGCGCGGGCGCAGGACCAGCAGCTGGGCGAGCGACTGTGGACGCTAAGCGCGCAGTGCGTCGGGCTGACGTGACGCCGTAGCGCGCGCGGTGCGGCGGCGCCACGCGAGCAACCGGCGCAGCGACAGCAGCAACCCCGTGTACACGAGCACCGCCGCCCCGAGCGATACCAGGCCGGCGAGCGTCTGCCCCCAGAAGCCCAGCACCTCGCCGGTGTGCGTGAAGCGCATGACGTTGCGCGCGCGCCGGCCGGTGCTGAGCGAGTCGAATGGCTGCCACTTGGTGGGCTCACCGGTGCGCGACATCGTGAGCGTCGCGCGCTTCGTGGGCTCGCCGCCCATGCCGCGGTCGATGGTATAGACCAGCGGCGCCTCGCTGGTCTTGGGCCACGCCAGGGATACCGCGCGCCAGTCGGACATGCGCGCCGCTGCGAGCGCCGGCACGTCGCCCACCAGCAGCGTATTGTCGGTCGTGCGCCCAGCCACCGGCGCCGACGGACGCTCCCGCCCCCCCGCCGCACCCTCGGCGGTCCGGGGGGACGATCCACCTTCCGGCGCACGCGGCGGCGGCGCCTCGCCGACGGCGCGATAGACCAGATCGCTCGCCCACGGAAAGGAGATCACCGCGCCACTGGCCACGATCGCGGCCAGCGGTAGCGCACTCCAGATCCCGATCACGTTGTGCCAGTTGAAGTCGCGCGCCTTGGCCGTCTCCGCCCGGCGGAACCAGAGGACGCTGCGCACCGAGGTCCACGTGAGGTTGCGCGGCCACCAGAGCACCATCCCGGTGAGCACCAAGACGAGGAACGCCACGTTCGACCATCCCGTGATGGCGCGTCCCGTTTTGCGCGCGTCGTCCTTCATTGCGAGCCAGCGGTGCCAGTCGGTGGCCACGCTGAACACCTTCCGCATGCCGGCGCTTCCCGTGCCGACGACCGCCCCGGTGTAGGCGCTGACGTACTCCCGACCCTCTCGTCCGAACTGGAACTCTACCGGCATCGAAGCACCATTACGCCAGATTGCCGACGTTGGTGTCTTTTCCGAGCGCGATGCCACCAGGCGGACCAGTGAATCGGAACTGAGCGGGACAGCACCAGGTGCCGGCGGCCCCGCCTCGACGCCCCGCAAGTCGGCCCAAAGCGTCATCTGCTTCTGGTACGTCAACAGGACGCCCGTGACCGACATGATGAGGACCACGGCGCCGGCGACGACGCCAGCGACCAAGTGGGTCCAGAAGAGAATCGGGCGAAGACGTCGCATACAGGTGCCGCTGGGGATTCTTTGTTGAGAATGGTTCTCACTCGTTGATTTCTGATCCTAACCACAAATACCCGAGTGTGTCAATCGGGATTATGGCGCCACACCACGGTCTACATTTGTCCGATGCCGAGTTCACTCGCCTTGCGCGCCGGCCCACGGGCGCTCGCCCTCATCAGGGAGCGTGGGCTACGCGCCCAGGACATCGACATCCTTCCCGGGGCCTCCGGCGGTGCCAAATGGCTCGGCATCGCGGGACTCGACCGCTATCTGTTCGGCACGTTTCTGCAGCAGACGCGCGCGACGCCGCTGCATTGCATCGGCTCGTCAATCGGTAGCTGGCGCATGGCGTGCCTGGCGCAGCGCGACCCGCTGGCCGCACTCGCCCGCGGGCACGACGCGTACATCCACCATCAGGTGTACACGAAGAATCCGAGCCCGCGCGAAGTGACCGACGTGCTTACCCGGTGTCTCGATCACCTGCTTGGTGAGAGCGGCGTACACGACATCGTGCACAACGACCGCTTTCGGGTGCACGTCATTACCGCCGAAGCGCGCGGCGCCGCGGCAAGCAGTGCGCGGCTCGTATTGGCCTCAGCACTCGCCTTTGCGGCCGCCGCCAATCTCATCTCGCGGCGCACCCTCGCCCTGCAAGTGCGGCGTACGATTTTTCACACCAGCGGCGACGAGTCACCGTTTCTGCATCTGCGTGATTTGCCCACTGTGCACCACGCGCTCACGACCAACAACGCGCGGGCCGCGCTCCTGGCCAGCGGCTCCATTCCGTTGTTGCTCGAAGGTGTGCGCATTCCCGACACGCCCGGCGTGCACTGGGATGGTGGCCTCACCGATTACCATCTCGATCTCGATTACGGCCCCGGAGATGGCCTCGTACTCTTCCCGCATTTTTTCGAGCATATCGTACCGGGGTGGTTCGACAAGTCGCTGCCGTGGCGGCGTGCCGGCGCGCGCAACATGTCGCGCACGTTGCTGATTGCACCGAGCGCCGCGTTCGTTGCGGGGCTGCCCGGCGGCAAGATTCCCGACCGCAAGGATTTTTACACGCTCACCGACGCCGAACGATTCCGCCGCTGGGAACAGGTAAACGCCATGAGCAACGTGCTTGGCGAGGAACTGCACGAGCTGATTGCCACGGGACGAGTGGCCGATCACGTGCGTCAGTGGTAACTGGCCGCCGTAGCTCCTGCGTTCCTGCCATCTGTGTGGCTGCCGTCTGCAATCTCGGCGCGATGCCGCGGCTCCACGCCGAGACGGCGGACGGCAGCCACACAGATGGCAGGCGCGCAGGAATGGTTGGTGCCCCTCCTGTGCATTGCAGGAAGACTCCATAGCTTTCTCTCAGGCCCGGTCACCAGTCGACGATGCCGTCGCTGTGTGTGCCACCGGGTTCCCACCTCAGCTCCCGACCCATGTCCACGAGCTTTCTGGCCCAGGTCAACGCGACGTTCGATCGTGCGGCCACCTACACCAAGCACGACCCAACGCTGCTCGCGCAGATTCGCGCCTGCAATGCGGTGTATTTCGTCAGCTTCCCCATCCGGCGCGACAACGGCACCATCGAAGTCATTCAGGCGTGGCGCGCCGAACACTCGCAACACAAGTCGCCCACCAAGGGCGGCATCCGGTACGCGCTCGGCGTCAGCGAAGATGAAGTGCAGGCGCTCGCCGCCCTCATGACGTACAAGTGCGCCATCGTCGATGTCCCGTTCGGTGGCGCGAAGGGCGGTGTGAAGATCGACCGTCGTCAGTACTCCGAAGCGGAACTCGAGCGCATCACCCGCCGCTACACCTTCGAACTCGTACGCAAGCGTTTCATCGGCCCCGGCATCGACGTGCCTGCGCCCGATTATGGCACCTCGTCGAAGGAAATGGCGTGGATCGCCGACACGTACGCCTCGCTCGCCAACGGCGAACTCGACGCGATTGCGTGCGTCACGGCCAAGCCGCTGGCACAGGGTGGTATTCGCGGCCGCACCGAAGCCACGGGACGCGGCGTGTACTACGGCCTGCGCGAGGCGTGTGACGACGGCGAGGCCATGAAGCGCCTGGGACTCACGCGCGGTCTCGAAGGGAAGCGCATCATCGTGCAGGGGCTCGGCAACGTGGGCTATTGGGCCGCGCGCTTCCTGCAGGAAGCGGGGGCGCACATCGTGGCCGTCGCGGAATACAACGGCGCCGTGGCCAACGAGAAGGGGCTCGACATCGTGGCGCTCGATACGTGGCGCAAGGAACATGGCTCGCTCCTGGGCTTTCCCGGCGCGACCGATATGCCGAACGCCATGACGGCGCTCGAGCTGCCGTGCGACATTCTCGTGCCCGCCGCACTCGAGCATCAGCTCACCGCCGACAACGCGCCGCGCATTCAGGCGCGCATCATTGCCGAAGCGGCGAACGGCCCCAGCACCCCGGAAGCCGAAGCCATCTTCGCCGAGCGCGGCCTCCTCGTGTTGCCCGATGTGTGGCTCAACGCGGGTGGTGTGATCGTGTCGTACTTCGAGTGGCTCAAGAACCTTTCGCACGTGCGCTTCGGTCGTATGCAGAAGCGGCACGAAGAGGAAACGCTGCGCAAGCTCCTGCGCGCCATCGAAGAGAAGACCGGCACGCGCTTCACCGACGCCGAGTCGCTCGCCCTCACCGAAGGCGCCGACGAAGAAGACCTCGTGGCGAGCGGTCTGGCCGAGTCGATGATCGTCGCGTACCGACAGCTCGCCGAGGTGCATCGTCGCATTGGTGATCCCACCGTCACCTTGCGGACCGCCGCCATGGTGAGCGCGATCGACAAGGTCGCGCAGTCATACGTCGACATGGGCATCTTCCCCTGACGGCGACGGGACGGAACGGCGTGTCATCGCCCTCGCTGTCGCGGTATCTCGCCTTCCGTCGCACGCAACCTGCACGGCCACCGCTCGAACGGCTGGCCGTGCAGGCGCGCGGACTCACGTTCGCCGTGTATCGCACGCCGCCCGTTGGCAATGCACTGCCCTTGCTGTGCATCAACGGCGGCCTGCTCTTCGATCACCGTCTGCTCTGGCCTGCGCTCGCACCGCTTGCGCAACATCGTCCGCTGATCTTCTACGATCAGCGCGGCCGTGGGGCGTCGTCCACACCGCCTGGTGTGCACGCGTCTCGCATCGAGTACGACGCGGGCGATGTTCCCGCGTTGCGTGAAGCCCTGGGCATTCCGCAATGGGATGTACTGGGCCACTCCTGGGGCGGCGGCATTGCCATGCTCTCCACGGCGCTCGATATCACCCGCGACCCCCACGCCGTGCGACGGCTCGTGCTGGTGAACGCGGTGGGTGTGTCCGGCGAATGGCTGCCACCACTACACGACGCCGCATTGGCACGCCTCGCCGGTGACGCGCGTGCACCGCTGGCGGCAATCGATCCGGCGACGCTGCACGTGCCCGATGTGGCACAACACGCCGACTACGCGCAGGCGTACTTCCCCGCGTGGTTTGCGGATCAGGCGTTCGCGCGTAGTGTGAGCCCGCCGCGGGGCGACAGTGTGACGGGAGCGCACGTCGCCGCGCGCCTGCGCCGCGAGGGCTACGATTGGCGCGACCGGTTGCGTGACCTCGTCGTGCCGACGCTCGTCGTCCATGGTGCGGCAGACGTCCTGCCGCTATCGGAGGCGGCCCGGACGACGGAGTTCCTGACGCACGCGCGTCTGGTCCCCATCGATGGCGCTGGTCACAATCCCTTCTGGGAAGCCCCCGATGCGTTCTTTGCCGCGGTGCAGGCCTTCCTCTCGGAGGGCACACCGGCTTCCTGATCGTGCGCCTTCATGAAGACCGCCGAAACCTTGCTCGCCTGTTGTGTCGTTGGCCTCGCCTGTTTCATTGGTGGCCAGACGATTGGTGCACGTGGCAATTCGGTGCTCGACGAAGCGAGTGGTACGATCGTGGGACGTCCGTCACGCGCGAACATGCTGCGTACACGCATGGCCGCTACGCCGTCGGCGGCTTCACGGACGGCCGTCCCCCACAGTGAAGAACGCCTGGTCGCCGATGCGGCGGGGAATGCGCGGAGCGCCGGCAACACCGACGAGATGCGCCGGCGCATCGTGAGTGGCATGAGCGGCACCTACATCGACGAGCTCCTCGCCGCCCGCGACTCCGCGATTTCACGCTGGCCAGATCGAGTGACGCGTCCGCTGCGCGTGTTCGTGCGCGAAGGCACGGAACTGGAGATGTGGAACCCGGACTTCACGCCCGCCGTGCGCGATGCGTTCGACACGTGGGTGGGCGCGCGCATTCCGGTGCGTTTCACGTTCGTGCGCGATTCGGCCACGGCCGATATTCACGTGCGCTTCGTGAGCACCTTTGCCAGCGGCATCAGCGGCAAGACGGTGTGGAGCCGCGACGGTGCCCACTGGTTGCTCTCGAGCGACATTCAGCTCGCGGTCACCCATCCCAATGGCGGCAGCATTACGGCGCCGCAGATGCGCGCGATCGCGCTGCACGAAGTCGGACACCTGCTGGGGCTCGACCACACGCGAGACACCGAGAACATCATGTCGGCGCGGGTGCGGGTGCGCGAACTGAGCGAGGCGGATAAGGCGACGGTCCGACTGGTGTACGCCGTCCCGGCGGGGTCACTCAAGCGCTGAGTGCGTCGCCGCCGTCGCGCGTGCGTGGCGCACGCGGCGGAGTGGGTGTTCAGCGCAGCGTCAGTACCACGGTGCGAGTCGCGCCGCCCTTGTTCTGCACCAGCAGCCGCGCTTCGCGCGCCGCATACATCACGCGCCGCAACGCCACGACATCGCGCACCGGTGTGCCGTTCACCGAACGCACGACTTCGCCAGAGCGCATCCCGGCGTCGGCGGCTGGCGTGCCGGCTGGCACGCGCAACACCAGCACGCCGGGCTCGAGGCCAAGGCTTTCGGCGAACTCGTCATCGATGGTCGCGAACTGCGCGCCGGCGAGCACGAGGACTCCACTGCCGCTGAACATGTTCATCGAGGGCGGCACCGGCATGGCCGGCGCGCTGCCGGGCTGCGCGCGCGAGAGCACGAGCGTCCGCACTTCCTGTGGGCGCGGTGCCACCGTCACGGGGACATCGCGCGGTTTGCCGGCGCGACGGATACGCAGCCGCACCGTGTTGCCGGCCGTGATGAGCTCCGCGTAGTTCACCGCGGTCTGCGTCACGTCGCGTCCGTTGTAGGCGAGCAGCGTGTCGCCGGCCCCGAGTCCGGCGCGGGCGGCGGGCGAGCCGATATCCACCGTTTCGACCACCGGATACTCACAGTGACTCGTCATGACGCCATCGGGGGTCACGATGCGAATCTGCGCGCCGGAGAGCGACAGCCCCATGTACCCCGACGGCGCCGTGACGCCGTTGGGGAGCGACGCTTCGGCTTCGCCGGCGAAAGCGGCCACCTGCGGTTGCAGCGACCGGATGAACTTGCTGATGTCGGGCGCCTGCACGCGCATTGCCGTGTCGATGGCGATGAACATGCGCCGCGGTGGACCGCTGCCAGCTTCGTCACGCGTGAAGCGCACCACCACCTGCATGAGCGAATCGACGCCACGCTGCACCTGCGAGATACGTTGCACCTGATTGCCTTCGAGGCCGCGCTGCTGTTCGAGCGTGAGCGCCGCACTTTCGAGTTCGCGCTTGAGCCGGAGCAGCGCCAAACCTTCGGGCGCATTCACCAGCATCGACGGCGACGACTCGAGTTCGAGGCACACGTTCGTCGCGCTCCCGGCGTTCGCGCTGCTGACCATGCGCTTGCCCGTCGTGCGCGGACGCGACGTGGAGACGGGCGTTTGCGCGTCCGCGTGCGCGCTCCACGCGCTCGCCGCGATCACGCCGACCGCAGCACAGACACGCCATGAGGGCTTGCCGATTCGTACGTCCATGACTCAGTACCGCTCGATGATCTTGTCCACGGGCAGCGCGCCGCCGAGCGCCTGCAGTGTGGCCTCGCGCGCAGTGTACGCGGCGAGATAGTAGTGGTTCAACACGGGGTCCTGCGGGGCGTCGCGGAGCGCGGCCCTCGACGCGGCCATCATCTGATCGAGCGCCGCAAGGCGCGTGCGATACACTTCGGAGTCGCGGACGGTGGTATCGTTGGACGCCAGCCAGAGCGACGCGCGCTCGTAGTCGCGTTGAGCGCGAAAGAGGACACCGGTGGCTTCGTCGACGGTGCGGAAATCCGGTTCGTTGCCAAAGGCGACCGCGCGCGCGCCGACACCACCGGCGACATCGGACGCTGCCGCCGACGGCTCAGCGCCGAGCGCCGCGGCAATGGCCGCCGTATCGGCCGAGGACACGCCGCCGCTGAGGCGCCCGGCCACCGCGCCGCCGGAGATGAGCATGAGGGCGGCAGCCGCCCGCCGCAGGAACGGCGCGAACGCGCGACGCGGTGCGGCCGTGGCGCGAGCCGGTACAACGCGATCGGCGGGCGTCGTCACCGTGGACGGGGTGACATCACCACGCAACCCGGCCGCGATCTGCTCCCACTCCACGAGCCTCGGCGCCTCGGCATTCGTCGCCGATGTGCCCCACGCGCTCGCCAGCGACACGACCGACGCCACCGCATCACGCTCGGCGCGGCACGCCGCACACGACGCGAGATGCGCGAGTTCATCGGCGTTGAACGGCAGCGCGTCGAACGCCGCCAGCCGTTCGAGGTCGAGGTGCGCGTTACTGGGCTGCATATCCACCTGCGTATCCACCTTCATAGTTCCGATCCTGACCGGTATTGAGCGACAGCGATTCCACCAACGGGGCGAGCAACCGGCGCAGCTTCGCCCGGGCCTTGAACAGTTGCGACTTGGAGCCACCGGCGGTGATGCCAAGCTCCTCCGCGATCTCTTCGTGCGTGTAGCCTTCCACGTCGTGCAACAGAAAGACGGTG
>CANGXD010000022.1 GCA_947457545.1 Gemmatimonadaceae bacterium | reverse complement strand
GGGGAAGATCTTTGCGCTTGGCATTCTGCTGCACGGAAAGGAGCCGTCGTGGGCGGAAACCTGGCGATGGATCCGGTCGAGCCACTAAAGGCAAAGCCGCAGGAACACGGAGCCGCCGGTTCATTGACGAGCACATCCGTAACAGCCATTGTTGCGGCATGAAAAACCGGCGCTCCCGCTGAACCGAAACGTGTCTGACGCGGACGATCTTTCCCCACTCTATCCGGTCGATCGAGAGGGGACCGTGCTCGTGCCGGTCACCTACGGTGCGATTGCCGCATTGCTGCTGGCGATCGCCGCCGCGTGGCGTGTCGCGAGCGGCGGGGAGCTGGCGGCACTCGGCTTCGAAGTGTTGGCACTGGGGGCCGCGAGGATCTTGATTGGCCGGCAGCTGCTGCGCGCTGCAGTGTGGCTCATGGCCTTCGCGCTCATTGCGGGTAGCGCCGCGCTCGTGCTGTCCTTTGGGTCCATGCGCACGGTGGGGACCTTCGGATTCGTTTTCGCCGTGATCATTGCGGCGGTGTTCCTGCCGCGCCGTGAAATCGCTGCCGTTGTGATCAGCGTCTGGGTCGTGATGGCGGCGCTCACTTGGATTGAAATCTCGCGCCCCTCGCCCGTTGTCGTACGTCCGTTCGGCTGGCGGCACGCGGTCATGCTCAGCGTGGGGATGCTCTTCGTGTCATCGCTCGTGGGCTATGCTCGTAATGTCGCGGTCGCCGCGGTCAGAAAGCAGCGGATTGAACTCGATGAGCGGGAGCGCGCCGAGGAGCGGTTGCGCCTCAGTATGGAAGCCACACGGCAAGGGTGGTTCGATCTCGACCTGCGGACCGGGATGGTGGCCGCGAGTCCGCAGTTCGCCCGTCTTATGGGCGCGACCACCAGCGATACAGTGGGGCAGATGACGCGCGAGGCGTGGATTGCTGCCATTCATCGTGACGATCGCGAACAGGTCATGGAGCGCTTCGAGCAGTGCGTCCGATCGGGCCAAACGGAACAGATCGAGTATCGCCTGAAGGGGCTAGACGGCTCGTTCCGCTGGATTCGCTCTACCGCCAAGGTGGTAGAGCACGATGACGCAGGACGCCCAACTCGCCTGACCGGAACGCATGCGGACATCACCGACCAGATGGCGACGACGCTCGCGCTCGAGTCGAGCGAACGCAGCTATCGTGCGCTGGTGGAAATGTCACCGGTGGGCGTGATGGTCGTGCGGGAGGGGGACGTACGCTATGCGAACCCTGCGGCAGTCGGGCTGATGGGAGCGACGGACGCCAACGAACTTCTTGGCATTGCCATGCGCAGCTTTCTGCTCGAGGAACCACCGTCGTGGCTGAAGTCGCCGAACGAGTGTCAGCCCAGTCGCCCCGAAGGTGCACCCGCTCCAATGGAATTGCCGTTGCGTGGCCTCAAGGGCAACACGTTCGAAGCAAGTATCCTGTGTACGCCGCTCATTCACGAAGGGGCGTCGTCGCTGCAAGTCAGCTTCACCGATATCTCGGCGCAGAAGTCGGCAGAAGCAGCGCGCCTCATATCGCGTCAGCTCGAGGCACTCGGGACCCTGGCGGGCGGTATCGCGCACGACTTCAATAACATTCTGCTCGCGATACGCGGCAACGCCGAACTGGTGGCGGACGAGCCGGGCCTCTCTGTCGACGGCGCCGAGCAGCTGCAGGAGATTCTGCTGGCCGGGCAGCGCGCGAGTGAACTGGTGCGTCGCATCACGACCTTCGCGCGACCGCGGGAGCCGCATCAGGAGCTGATTCATCTGCGCGACGTGCTGGACGAAGTGTTGCGCCTGCTTCGGCCCACAGTGCCCGCCGGGATCTCGTTCGTCGTTCATGCCGACGACGCCGTCCTCCCCATTATGGCGGATGCTGCCGCCGTGCACGAAACGATCGTCAACCTGACCACCAACGCGGTGTATGCCATTGGCAGCAGCCGCGTGGGCGAGGTGACGTACACCGTGGACCAGACAACGCTACAGGGTGATGCCGCCAGCGTGGCCGGTGTGGTGGAGGGGCGGTACACGCGACTGACGGTGCGCGACACCGGCGTGGGCATGACCAGCGAAACGCAGCGCCGGCTGTTCGATGCGTTCTACACGACCAAGCCGGTTGGCGATGGTTCGGGGCTCGGACTCTCCATGGCGTACGGCATCATGCGCAGTCATGGCGGTACCATCTCGGTGAACAGCCGTGAAGGCCATGGCGCGACGTTCCAGCTGCTTTTCCCCAGCGTCGAGGGCGTGGCGGTTGCTCCACCAGCAGTGCCACCCGTTCGCGCGGCGACATCCACGTCGAAGCGCGTGCTGTTCGTCGACGACGAGCCGCCACTCGTGCGCTTGGCGCATCGTACACTGACCCCACTCGGGTACACGGTGACGAGCTTCACCTGCCCGCTCGAGGCGCTCGATGCCTTCCGCGCATCGCCCGATGCGTTCGACGTGGTCGTCACCGATCTGTCCATGCCACGCATGTCCGGACTCGCGTTGGCACAGACGCTTCGCCGTGAAGGCGCGTCGATCCCCATCGTCATGGTGACCGGCTACGCGGATGATGCAGACGAGGCCGAGGCGCTGGCGGCTGGAGTCACGCGAGTCTCCGTCAAGGCGGCCACGGCGCAGCAGCTGCCGCGCTTGCTGGCCGAGCTTACGTACGGCTAACATGGGGACAATCTGTTGGCTTACGCCTCTTCCTTTCTGAGCTTCGTCCCTATGCGTCGTCTGCTGCGTCCCACGCTTGCAGCGCTGGTCGTGCTGCTGCCCGCCCGTACCGCTATGGCGCAAACCGCCGACACCGCCGCGACACGCCGCGCCGTCATGGCGGTCGTCGACTCGGCGCTCATGTACATCAACGTGGGCAACATGATCGGCCTGTCCGACATGATGACGCCAGAGGGGCAAGTGTACGCGGCGCGTGAAATGGCGGGCACCGGCGGCGCGTTCACCATGCGCACCGCCGCGTCGCAGCGCGTCACGGGAACACGTGCCCCCATTATCGAACGTGGCTTCAATCCCACCATTCATATCGCCGGCACGATTGCCTCGGTGTGGCTCCCCTACGACCTCTGGGCGCAGGGGAAGTGGTCGCACTGCGGCATCGACCACTTCACCCTGGTCAAGGTGGGCACGGCGTGGCGCGTCGCCAATCTGACCTACACCATCGAGCAACCGCCGGCGTGCCGCATGCACCCCGACGGTGTGCCCAAGGGCTTTACGGCGCCACCGCCTTCGCTTTGAGTTGTAGCGCCCGCCACGCGGCGAGACGCTCCGTGGCGGTGCGCACCACGACATCAGCGGGTGCGCTGTCGGCGTCTTGCAGTGCATCGATGACGGCCGTGTGCGATGACGCGGTACGCTCCAGTTCTGCCGCGAGCGCCGAGTTACCAGCCTGCTTCACCTTGGCCGACAAGGCACGTGCTTCGAGCATGGCGTCGTACAGCGCTACCGACAGATCGTGCTGCTGGCGAAGCGCGGCGGCCGATGTCTTCACGCGTGGGTCCATGCGCACCGTGAATGCCTGCGTGCTCACAGCGCCGTCGACGGTGAGTCGGGCCGTGTAACGACCGGGTGCAACCCATGGGCCTTCGGGCTCACACTTGGTGTTGTAGGGCGTCGCCGAAATGGGGAGCGAGCATTCATCGGTCGGACGCGCGTAATGCAGGTCCCACACGAACCGCTGCAGCCCGGCCTTGCGTGACGGCGCCGCTGCGGGACGGAACCAGTACCACGGCACGTTCCCCGCATCGGCCGGCGCCGGCGTCGGATCGTCACTCGCATAGCGACGCACGACGCGTCCCGCAGCGTTCACGATCTCGAGCACCACCCGCTGCGCATCGCGCGCGAGGTAGTAGTCGATCATCGCGCCGTCGGGCGGATTCTCGGCGCGTGGCTCATCGGGGGGAATCGGTGTGTCGGTGTACATGGAATAGCGCACGCGCGTGGCGACCGCCGGCTTGAAGAGCGTCGCGTTGGCCACCGGCGCGGCTGCTCCCCACTGACGCAGCGGCGTCACGTTGTCGAGAATCCAGAAGCCGCGCCCGTGCGTGCCGACGGCGACATCGTCGTCCTTCACGATGAGGTCGCGAATGCTGATCGGCGGCATGTTGAGCTTGAGCGGCTGCCACGCATCACCATCGTTGAACGACACCCATACGTGTGTTTCCGTACCCGCGTAGAGGAGGCCGCGACGGGTAGGGTCTTCGCGAATGACATTCGTGGGGGCATCGGCGCTCATGCCGCTCGTGATCTCCGTCCACGTCTTGCCACCGTCGCGCGTGCGATACAGGTGCGGCCGCAGGTCATCGAGCCGGAAGGTATTCACGGCTGCGTACGCCGTATTCGCATCGAAGTGCGAGGCATCCATGATGGACACTTTCCACCACGGCGCCAGCTGCGGCGGTGTGACATTGCTCCATGTGCGACCGCCGTTGCGCGTGACGTGAATGAGACCGTCATCGGTGCCGGCCCAGATGGTATTCGAGTCGACTGGGCTGGGCGCAATGGTATACACGACTCCGCGGCGTGTCGGCGTGGCCGCTGGCGTATTGGCGTAAATGCCGACGCTCGCCGGCACCGTCCACGTGGCGCGCGACAGATCGTCGCTGAGCCGCTTCCACGTCGTGCCGCCATTCACCGTTTCCCACACCACATTGGTGCCGTAGTACAGCTTTCGCTTGTTTATAGGAGAAAAGAGAATGGGCATGGTGCGAATGCCGCGGAAGTAATCGGGGCCGCTGCCTGCGGCGCCGCGACCGCGCCCCGCGTTGGGGCTCACATTCTGCACCTGCCCGGTGCGACGGTCGAACCGCGTGACCGTACCCCCGTAGTAGATGTTGGGATCGAGCGGATCGGGGGCCACGTAGCTGTACTCGCTCGCGCCCACCGGACGCCAGTCGCGATACGTAATGCTGCCATCGTTCCCGCGGCTTGCCACACACGCCGAGCCCGACTCCTGCTGGCCACCGCACAACTGATACGGCCAGTTGTAGTCGGCCGTCACGTGATAGAACTGCGCGGTGCCCTGGTTGTACCACGAACTCCACGTTTCGCCACCATTCACCGAAATCACCGCGCCCTGGTCGGCAGCGAGCAACATGATCTGACTGTTGTTCGGATTGATCCACAGTCGCTGATAATCGTCGCCACCGGGCGCACCACGCAGACTCTTCCACGTGTATCCGCCATCGGTGCTCTTCCACGCCACCACATTCATCGTGTAGAGCGTGTTGGCGTCGCGCGGGTCTACCGTGATCGACGCGAAATCGTCACCGCGCCCGTAATAGCGGCCGTCGCTCGTCGTGCGTACCCACGTCGCACCAGCATCGTCGCTGCGATAAATGCCGCTCTTCGCGCCGGCTGTGGCGGTGATGTACAAGCGCCGCGGATCGCTCGGACTGATGCCGATGCCAATGCGGCCGAGTCCATCGGCCGTGGTGGGAAGGCCACCGGCCAGCTGCTTCCAGGTGGTGCCGCCGTCAGTGCTCTTGAAGAGGCCGCTGTTTGCGCCGCTCCACGCCGCGTTCTCCCACGGACCCTGTCGTGCCTCCCACAGCACCGCGTATACCGTGTTGGGATCGTTGGGCGAAAGCACCACGTCGGCGCCGCCGGTGTTTTCATCTTTGTACAGCACCCGCTCGAACGTTTGGCCGCCATTCACCGAGCGGTAAATGCCACGCTCCGCATTGGGGCCATACGGGTGACCGAGCACCGCGACGAACAACCGATCCGGATTGCCCGGGTCGATGGCAATGCGAGGGATCTGCTGCCCGTCACGAAGCCCCAGGTGCGTCCACGTCTTGCCGGCATCGCTCGAGCGATACATCCCGTTGCCGGTGGAGAGATCGGGGCGCTGGAGTCCCTCGCCACTGCCGACGAAAATGATGTCGGGGTTGGACGGCGCCACTTCGATCGCGCCCACCGATCCGCTCGACATGGCATCGAAGATCGGATTCCAGGTGCGACCGTAATCGGTGGTCTTCCACACGCCACCATTGGTGGGACCGATGTAGAACACATTGGGCTGCTGCGTCACCCCCACCGCACTCTTGGTGCGCCCAGCACGAAACGGCCCGATATGGCGCCACCGCAATCCATGCATGGCGTCACTGGCGAGGGCAGTGCCCCCCGCGACAGGAACGGTTTGCGCCGCAGCAACCGCACTGTGCACGGCGAGAGCAAGCGTGGTGGCCGACAGGCCAAGCAGCGCGCTGGACAAGAGACGGGGACAGCGGCACATGGTTGCAGTGGCTGAGGGGAGGCAGGAGACTCGCAACGTGCCGGGTCATGCGCCATGTTCACGGCATGCCGAACTGCTCGAGCTCCTGTGCGTGCGCCAATGGCGTCGCTCTACGTTAACGCGCCGGTCATGGTCACGCGACGACAGCTGCTGTCGCACATGGCACTCGTGCCCTTTGCCCCGCGACTCCTGCACGCGCTCGGGCAGTCTGCACCTGGAGCAGACGAGCGTGCCGATCTGGTGATCATTGGCGGCGGCCTCGGCGGATGTGCGGCCGCATTGTCCGCATGCGCGCACGGACTTCGCGTCATCATGACCGAAGAAACCGACTGGATTGGCGGGCAGCTCACCGCGCAGGGAGTCCCGCCGGACGAGAACCGCTGGATCGAAACCATTGGCGGCACCGCCAGCTATCGGGGGCTCCGCAGCGCGGTGCGCGATCAGTACCGCCGCGATCCGGCACTGCTCGAGCGTGCGCGGACGAACGCCCGGCTCAACCCGGGCAACGGGTGGGTCTCACGCCTCTGCGCCGAGCCGCGCGCGTGGCTCACGGCCCTCGAAGCGCAGCTCGCGCCGTACATCGCGTCAGGAGCGCTTCGGGTGCTGTCGCACACCCGTGCCGCCGCGGTCGATGTCACCGGCGACCGCATTCGGGCTGTTCGTGTGCAAGATGCAAGCGGCCGTACGACCGTCTTGCACGCGCCATACTTCGCCGACGCCACCGAGCTCGGCGACCTGCTCCCGCTCTCCAATGCCGAGCACGTGCTGGGCGCCGAGTCGCAGGCGATGACGGGCGAACCGCATGCAGCTGGCGAGTATCAGCCGGACAACCAGCAGAGCTTTACGATGGTGTTCGCCATGGAACACATGGCAGGCGAGCAGCATGTGATCGATCGCCCGGCCGAGTACGCGCGCTGGCGCGCACAAACGGTATCCGTCGATGGCACGCCATGGCCGATTCTCGGCTTTGACGAACCCGCGAACAAGCGTATTGGCTTCGATCCCGTAGCGCGTACCGGCTACTGGTCATACCGGCGCATCATCGACCGAACGCTCTTTACGGCCGGGAAGTATGCGAGTGACATCACGCTCGTGAACTGGTGGCAGAACGACTACAGCTTTGGCCCGTTGGCTGGCGTGAGCGCCACCGAAGCCGCTCAACATGTGCGCTCGGCGAAAGCGCTCAGTCTCTGCCTGTTGTACTGGCTGCAAACTGAAGCCCCACGCCCCGACGGCGGCGCGGGGTGGCCCGGGCTGCGGCTGCGTACCGACGTACTGGGGACGGCGGACGGACTGGCGATGGCGCCGTACATTCGCGAGAGTCGCCGCGTGCGTGCGCGCACGACGGTGCGGGAGCAGGATGTCCTGCGCGACCTGAACCCGTCCGGTGCGCAAACAACTGCATTTGCCGACAGCGTCGGCATTGGCCACTATGCGATGGACCTGCATCGCACCACGCGTGGTGATACCGGTGGGTACGGCGACACACTGCCCTTTCAGATTCCACTCGGCGCGCTCATCCCCGTGCGCCTTCGCAATCTGCTCCCGGCGTGCAAGAACATCGGGGTCACTCACCTGACCAATGGCTGCTATCGCCTGCACCCGATCGAGTGGAACATCGGCGAAGCGGTCGGGCATCTCGTGGCGCAATCACTCGCCACGCGTGTGCCACCCGTCGGTATTCATGAGCAGCGCGCGCGCACCGAAGACTTGCAGCGCACGCTCACCGCGGCCGGTGTCCCACTGGCGTGGCCAACACCGCTACCGGCGGGCTGACAGCGGACGCGGCCACGGCACCGTCAAAAAGCACCACAGAGGACACGGAGGGGCCACAGATTGAACACAGAAACAACGAACGCTTTTTGTTGTTGCTCTGTGTGCATTCTGTGGCCCCTCCGTGTCCTCTGTGGTGCTGTGTCAACGATGCTGCAGCACAGCAAGCGTAAGAGGCCGCGCGATTACGGCAGCAACACCGTGTCGATCACGTGGATCACGCCGTTCTTCGCAACGATGTTCGGCGTGACCACCGAGGCGAAATTGCGCGGGCCGGTGATGCGCACAGCCGTCGTGAGACCGACCGTCAGGCTGACGTTCGGGAGAAGCGTGGGGAGCAGCTGGCCGTTCGTGAGCTGCGACGACAGCGCGCGCGAGCCAATCACGTGCAGCTGCAGCACCGGCGTGAGCGCCGCCGCCGTCGTCGGCGCACCACCGGGGATGGCGGCGAAGGCCGCATTCGTCGGCGCGAACACCGTGAGGTTGCCGCCGCGCAGCGCGGTGCCGAGTCCAGCCGTCGTGACCGCGCCCACCAGCGAGCTGAAGCCACGCACGATGGCGTTGTCCACGATGTCCATGCTGCCCAGCATCACGCCGTCAATGAGGTGCACAACGCCGTTGGACGCGCTGATGTCAGGCGTGGTGACGCGCGCACCGCCAACCGTGACCACACCGGCCGCCACCGTCACCGGCAACGTCGTGCCTTCAACCGTCGTAAGCGTCTGACCGTTCTGCAGCTGGCTGGCCGTGATACGACCCGGCACCACGTGGAACGTGAGCACCTTCGTGAGAATCGCGCGGTTGCCCGTCTCGAGGAGACGCTGCAACACGTCGGCCGGAAGCGCCGAGAACGCGCTGTTGACCGGAGCGAACACCGTGAACGGGCCGGTGCCGTTGAGCGTGCCGGTCAGTTCGGCGGCGGTCAGCGCCGAAACGAGGGTGGAAAGCTGCGGCGTCGCCGCGGCGGTCTGCGTGATCGTCTGCGCAGCGGGCGTGACAGGATCGTCATCACCGCACGCGACGAGGCCGGTGGACAGGACGGACAACGAAAGCGCGACAGCGGCACGGCGGGTAAGCAGCGTCGAAAGCATGGCGAATAGTCGGGTCTGGCGAATCGCGAAAAGCGACGCTGCAGCGCAGCGCCGAGACGGAGAATCCGTCGGTGATCACCAGCAGAACACCCCAAACCGGAGCTATGACTAGTCGGTCCAAAAAACTGCTACTCGGCTCCCCATTTTCCTAAGGACGCAATGCGAGCGTGACCGCGGGTACCCGTCGCGGCAGCAACCGCGGCACCATGTCGTAGCCGCCGGCTGCCGTCTTGATCAGGCCGAAGTCGAGCACGTTGGCGCGATTGAACACGTTGGTGACGCTCATGCCAACCACCACGGTCGAACTCCGCACCCGGCGTGTCCACGTCGCGCCGAGATCCGTTTCGAGAATCGCGGGGCGCTTCATGTCTCCCGGCAAGTCGATCGGCAAGCCCGCGCGATCGGGAGCGGCACTGAAGAGGTCGTAGTACACCTGGCGCAGCGCCCATGGACGTCCTACCACGGCACGCGCCCGCGCGGCAATCGTGATGCTGCGCACCGGCGTCAGCTCCGATACGAGCAGCACGCGATGCGGCTCGAGCCACGGTGGCGGTTGCATCTGCTCGTTGAAGCGCGAAGGGAATCGACGCTGCGCCCACCCGGCATCGTACGCCAGTTCGTGTCGCCAGTATCCCCCGCGGAGCCGCGCATCGCGAATGACGCGCACGCCGGCGCCCATGGCACGACCATTCATGCTGCGCACGAAATCCATGGCCGTGCGCGGCGCCGTCGATGACGCCGCCCCGGTGGCCCTGTACATCACGCCGTAGTCGAACAGCGGAATGGACGGCATCCACTTCGCGTAGCTCTCACCGCGCACCTCCCACCCCGCGGCGGGACGCCACACTCCTTCGGCCGCGACATGCCACGCCTGCGCGACCGGACTCGCGCCGTCCGCCGGCAGCCAGAAGCGCACATTGGGTACAAACGCCACCGGCATCGTGCTCGCCACATCGAATTGCGTGACGAACTGATGATATCCACCGCCTGAGAGGCGCCAACTCCACGGCACGCCGCGCGCGCCGCTCTCACCACGCAGCGACAGACGAGGTTCGGCATAGGTGCGACCACTCTGCAGCTGCGTGATGCGCAATCCGGCATCGGCGAACAGCGTGGCGCGCAGCTGCGTCGTGACATCGGCGAACAGCGCCCCACGCCACACCGATGTGGTCATCGCCAGCGGCTGCAACACACGGTTGGCGATGTGCAAGCTCGAATTGGCACGACTGATCTCCGTACCGACATTCGCCGACACGCGACGGCTCACCGGCCAGCGCCAATCGGCCGCGAGCGTCGTCTCTTCCATTTCGTTGCGCTCGCCCCCGCTCACCGCGAGCGACGCCGACGACATGGCCATGGACGCATCGTGTACCAGCGCGTGACGCGACGTGCGCAGCTGCACGCGCTGGCGAACGCTCGCGCCAAGGAGCCAGCGGTGCGTGAGTTGCGCACCGGTCGTGCGCCAGTTGTACGCATCTTCGGTGCGCAGCGTCGCGAGTCCGTTGTCGGGAGCGGTACCGCGATACGCGATGCCCTGTGCCGTCGTGAATGCCGACACCGACAGTGACTGCGCCGTGCCCCAATCGAGTGTCGCCGCGGCGTGCACATCGTTTACGGACACCGACTCGTCACCAATGCTTGTCGCATACTGCGTTCGCTCGAGCTGCTCCATCCCGGGCACCACACCGAAGTCACTGACCCGCGCCAGCAGCACCGGGTCGGGCGTGCTCCAGTGTCGCACGGCCCGCACCATCGCGGAGGGGGCCGTCCACTGCCAGAGGCCAGTCCGCGCGGCGAGCATCACGCGCCCGCTCGCCTGACCCACCGTCAGTGGCGAGGTCACGCGCGCCGTCGCGGTGAGCGGATCGATGGCCACATCGGTGGAAACCCCCGACGTGGCCGCCGTGCCGCCAATCCCTTGTGTGAGATCGATGGCGCCAGATGCGAAGCTGCCCACGGCGGCGCCGAATCCGGCGCGATGCACCGTGATGCGATCGACGACCAGCGGCGACACGACGCCGAGAAAACCCGAGAGCGTCGTGACGTCGTAGAGCGGAATGCCATCCAGTCGCCACGGATGCTCTCCAACGTCACCACCTTGCAGATGCAGATCGCCAGTACCGTCGCGACGTGTCACCCCCAGCGGTGCCACCGCCCCGGGAAGAAACAGCGCGGGGCCGATCACATGACGGGTCGCACTGTCATCGATGACCGATGAACCGAGTGACGCGCTGGCATCTCCCGCACGAATGCCGTTGATGACGACGGGTTGAATGGCCGCCTCGCTGCGCTGCAACGCGACCCGTATGCGGCGCGCGGTTCGCGCCGGAATGTCGAACGTCGCGGTATACGGGCGATAGCCGAGCGCACGCACCGTCATGTCGTAACGACCAGGACGCAAACGCGCGACGGTGAACACACCATCGTCACCCGCCGTAATCCACGATGGGGCTTCGGTGAGCTGCACCCGCGCCGACGGTAGTGCCGCCCCCGTGTTGGCATCGACCACGAACCCGCCGAGCGACGCCCACTGGGTGGGCGCTTCCGCGGCGGCAATGACGACGTACGTGCCAGACGACAGCCGGTAATAGTCGAGATCGGCCGCGCGCGTGATGCACCGCAACATCGTCTCGGGCGAACCGCGATCGACACGGCAGCTGACTCTACGCTCCGCACGCGCGCCAAGACTGGCTTGCTGCCACACGATGTTCATGCGCGCAGCACCCGAGAGGCGCTCGAGGGCGTCCACCACCGTGACGTCGAGCAGCGCCATGGTGAGCACACGCACACTGTCCCCCACGGTCGCCGGCGTAGCCGATGCCGACGACGCCGGCTGCCCCCCCGCGTCGAATGCCACGAGGGAGCTCAGCAACAGACATCCGGCCGTCGCCACGCGACGTCGCAGGCGCGACATCACGGTCGGGTGGTGCTCCGCGTGAGATGATATCCCCGGCTCGTGCGCTCGAACTGCATCCCCTGCGCCGTGCAGAGATCGGCGAGGACCACCGTGATGGCAGGCATCGATGGGTAGAAGAGCGACACCGCCGCGACCTCATCGATATCGCCGGCGCGCGTGATCTCCACGCCCGCCCGATGCGCGAGTTCATCGAGCACGGCGCCCAACGGTTCGTCGAGCGCGGCGAGTCCACCACTGCGCCAGGAGGCAATCCGCTCCGGCGAGACCGCGGTGACGAGCGGTGTCGCCCCGTCACGACCCACCACTGCGCGCTGTCCAGCGCGCAATTCCACCGTGCCACCGGCGTTGCCACGGGCATCGTCACGCGCGGCGGCGGAGACGGCGACCTGTCCTTCCTCGACCATCACTTGCGTCCCCCACGTGCCGGCAGGACCGCGCACATCGAAACGTGTGCCGAGCACGCGTATCTGCGCATCGCTGGTGCGCACCGTGAACGTGCGGCCGTCGCGCGCCACCGTGAAGAACCCGCGTCCGGTCAGCACGACCGTGCGTGAGGCACTGCGGAGCACGCTCGGCCACCCCAGCGCACGCGGCACCGACAGCGTGCTGCCAGGGGCGAGCCAGACGGTGCTGCCGTCCTCGAGGCGCACCATGCGCGGCGCCGCCGCCACCGCTCCGGTTGCCGCCGGTGCGTCGTATCGACGCGGCACGGCGCTCACGCCGGCAACTCCCAACGCCGGCACCGCCACCAGACAGGCGGCCGCCAACCAGCGCGGGATCCGGTTGGTGCGCTTCACCGTCGCCGCGGGTGCAAGGGGAAGGACAGTCGGCAGCGGCGCACGCACGTCGTCTTCGGACAGCGCGTCGTCGTCCAGGTCGTCCACCAACGTGAGCGGTGCCGGGACGTCGGTCGTGTACGGCTGGCGCGCGGGGTCGGTGAGCGTCGCGCGCAGCCGGGCCCACGCCGCACCACGTTCGGCATCGGTGGGGGCGGGATTGCGAACCGTCGGGGTGGAGAGCGCGTCCCACACGGTGGCGAGCGACTCTCCGTCGGCACGCGATTTCAGTGTGGCGTCGAGTTCACGCGGACGGGACAGCGGGGAGTTGTGTGTCATGTGAGCCACCAGGCGAACGCGGCAACAAGGCTGCCAAAATCGGCGAGTCGGCGGCGTAGCGTGGCCAGCGCCGCGACGAGGTGATTATTGACGGTACGGGGCGAGCAGCCCATGGCGACCGCCACGTCGGCGTGCGACAGCCCCTGAAAGCGGGACAGTTCCAGGGCTTCCCGCTGACGGGGAGGCAAGGCGCTCACGTACGACGCGAGCCGTTCGCCCAATTCGTCGTGCTCCAGATCGGTATCGGGGTGTGGCAACGCCGACGGCGCCGCGCCCTCGAACGCCACGGGATCCTCGAGCAACCGCTGCCGGGTGGCGCGGTCGCGCCGTTGATTGAGCGCCAGATTTCGGACCGTTCGATACAGATACCCGCTCACCGAGACGTCGGCAGGGAGCGCGTCCCGACGGTCCCACAGCCGCACGAACGCCTCCTGCACCAGGTCCTCGGCGACGGCTTCATCCTGCGCCAGGCCACGCGCATACCCCCGCAAGGGGGCATACAGCGTGTCGAAGAGTCCCTGGAAGGCGCGTTCGTCCCCAGGAAGCCCCGTCCCGCCGTCGGGGAGGGCTAGGTGGAGATCCGGTATCGCGGCGGGGTGCGGTGTCGTGGAGTCGGGCATGCTATAAGGGGGAACACGTGAGATGGGATTAACGACTAGTCCCGTCATTTCGTGCGCCAGACAGGGGGTGCCGCGGCCTCCTATGTTCCTAGATATGCAACCCGATGCCCGAATCAGCGCCATTGCGCACGTCATTCAGCTCGCTGTCGCCCCGGTCTTTCTGCTCACGGGCATCGCCTCGCTCCTCGGGGTGCTGACCAACCGGCTGGGACGGGTCATCGACCGGGCCCGCCTGCTGGAGGGGCACCTGCCGGATATCACCGGGGAGCACAAGTCGATCGTCCACGTCGACCTGAAGATGCTCTCGCGCCGGGCGCGCCACATCAATCGCGCGATCAGCCTGTGCACCACGGCCGCGCTCATGGTGTGTATGGTGGTCGCGGTGCTCTTCGTGAGTGCCTTCCTCACCCTCGACATTTCCCGCGTCATTGCCGGCCTGTTCGTGGTGGCGATGCTCTGCGTCATCGCCGGCCTGGTGAGCTTTCTGCGCGAGGTGTATCTCGCCACGCTCTCGTTGCGGATTGGGCCGCACTGACGGGCCGTCGCGCACCAGACGGTTACCCGCCCTCCGACGGCGCAAAGCCCCGCTGTTGCAGCACCGCAACCACCGAAGGACGCCCGAGGCTCTCTGGCGGCTCCCCCCATTGGTTGATGGCTTCCGCGCGCGTCGAGCCGGCGTCGAGCAGCAGATGGGCAATGGCCGGATAGTCTTCGTCGTTCGCCCGTGCGCAGTACCGTGAACCATGCGCGGTCCACGCCAGAGGCGAGCTGCCATAGCGGGAGTCACGCACGTTCACAGGTGCGCCATGTTCGAGGAGCTGCCGCACCATCTTGGTGCGTCCGTTCCACGCCGCCCAGTGCAGGGCCGTGCCACCCCACTCGCTCTCGTGCGCAAGTGGCCACTGCAACGCGAGCATCACCCGCACGGCATCATCACGTCCGTCCACGAGCGCGGTCAACAGCGCGCCAGCATCGCTACCAGTCAGCGACGGAATGAGCGTGGGATGCTCCTGCGCGATGTGCTGCGCGGTTTGTTCGTCCGCGGAGAGACAGGCACCCAGCAGACGGTCCATCTCAGACACGCAGGTCACATCGGCCCCCTGCTCTTCGAGCCACAATGCGCCATCACGGTTGGCGGCCCGAATGGCGAGCGCATACGGCGTCGCGCCATCGTCACGGCGCTCGTCCACCGCAGCACCGTGTGCCACGAACATGGCGAGGACATCGACGCCGTACCCATTCGCCGCCGCGCGATGCAGCGGGGTTTCTCCCTGCTGTGATGGGTGCTGAGCGTCGCCAATGACGACGAGCGGTACGCGGGGATCGGCGCCGTGCTCGAGCAGCCATTGCATCCCCGCAATCACGTGGGGCGCCAGCGCATTGGAGGCGCGATGCGACGCGAGAAAGTGCAGCGGGGTATTGCCCGTGCCTGCGGGCCCTTCGCTCAGATTGGCACCGTGCGCGAGCAACAACTCGAGAATCGCGCGCCGGTTGTACTGCGCCGCGTGATACAGACTCTCCCCGTCCGTCGGCGACGCCCCGCGCTCCAGCAGCACCCGTGCGACCGGCACGTTGCCCGCCACACATGGGAAGTAGAGGACAGGAATGCGCCCGTGCACATCAGCGAGTCCGACCGAACTATTCGGGTCGGCGCCTGCGTCGATGAGTGCGCTCACCACGCGTGCCTGCGTGTCTTCCGAGATACCGCGCGCGCGCGCCAGCGCCGATTGCACGGCCAGCACCAGCGGCGGGGTCGCGTCGTCGCCTATCGCGAGCGTCGCCAACGCAGCATCCTGCGCCAGCAGCGCGCGAACACGCGCTTCGTCCGCAACGACCGCCGCCGCATGGATGCTCGTCTCTACCAGTCCCGGACTGGCATCCAAAAGTGCGAGCGCCGCCTTCACGTCGTCGTGCCGCACGGCTTGCATGAGCTCTGCCAGTGACGCCGCCATCGCCTACTCCGCGAAAGGAATCATCGCGCGTTACTCAACGTACGCGCGCCAGCCCCGCCTTTGCTGCCGTGACCGTTGGCTGCACTGCGGCATCGCCACTCCCCCACTGCGCCAGCACCCGCTCGTACCACCGGCGTGCCGTAGCTTTGTCGCCTACGCGCTCCGCCAGCTGCGCTCGTTCCTGCATAAGCAGCGGCACGTTGACCTGTGCCGCGAGCGATGGCAGCGCCCGGTCGAGCACGCGCGCGGCGTCCGCATCGCGCCCCGCCCTCTGCAGCAGCTTGGCCGTAATCAGCGCCGCACACGGTGTCCCGCTGCACATGGTGCCGGGCAACGACAGCAAGTCACGGAGCGCCGCGGAGGAATCACCGCGCGCCAACGCGAGATACGCGCGGTGTACGATGGCGTACCGTGTCCGTTCGTCGCCACGAGCACGCGCGGCCGCGTCAATCTGATCGAACAGCGGGCCAATGGCCGACACGGAAGCCGTATCGCGCGCGGCGGCGAACAGCGACGCGGCGCCCGCAAGCTCCGGCGATTTCTGACCGATCATGGCCCGCGCTTCCTGGAGCACGGCGTCCGATGGCATGAGCCCTACCAGCGCCAACGACACGCGATCGGAGAAGACAAGTGGCATCGAGCTGCGTACCACCTTCCCGCGATGCGCCTGCGCCAGCAGCATGACGCGGGCCGCCGCAGACGAGTCTTCGAGCGTCGGGGCACTCGTCAGTCTCGAAGACAGCGACGACGCGACACTCAGACTGAGCACCGTCGCCTCAGGGGCGAGTTGCAACTCGCGGAGCACGAACGCCGCGTGCGACACCGGCAGCGAATCGAGTTGCGCTTTGGCGGTACGGCTCAGCACCGGCGCGGAGTCGAGCACCGTTCCCAAGAGTCCGTAGTACGGCGCCGCTGCTGGCGGCATCAGCTGTCCCAACCGTCGCACATGCGCCGCAGCGCTCCGGTACTTGCCGGTGCGCAAGGCCAGATTGTACGCGTGCACGTACGGCACGAGCACCATCGAATCGAGAGCGATGGCGCGCTCGAAGTCCTGAAGAATGTTGGTGTCGGCCACACCGGCCAATTCACCAAAGTGATAGCCGGCATCGCCAAGCTCCAACCACAGCTCGGCATCGCTCGGGTAGCGCGCCGTCGCCTCACGAAGCGTGGCGAACAGCGCCGTCAGTGCTGGAATGTCCTGCAGCGCGTCCTCCGCCACCGGCGACCGCCGCACGACCGCCAGGCGCAAGGAATCGCCATGCAACAGCAGACTGTCGCGCGGACTGCCGCCGCGACGCAGGCGAATGGCGCGATCGAGTGCGGCCTGCGCTTCCGGTGCGCTCTCGCGGCCCGTGCGGATGTATACCGACGCCACGCCGCGCCACGCCAGTGAGAAGGTGGAGTCGGCCACCACCGCGCTTTCGTACGCGAGACGCGCCGAATCGGACATGCCGCGACGGTAGTACTGCTGCCCTTGCAGATAGGCTTTGAGCGCCGGCAACGACGAGGTCCCCATGGTCGCCAGCGCGGCCCGCGTGGCGGCTGTGGCACCGTTCCCCATGACAGGGAGCAATTTCAGCGCGAGGGAATCGGCGAGCGCATCCACGCGCAGCAGTTCGCCCCGCACGTTGACGTCCTGGCGCACGACACCGCGCGCCACATCCACGAGCGCCGCGCGCATCTGCACCGAATCCTTGCCCAACGGACTCAATTCCCCAAACACCACCAGTCCCGCCCCAAGCGATTTGCCGAGCGCTGTCGCCGTGGCGATGTCCGCGCGCTCCGGTGATTTCGCAATACTGGTGGAGGGCGCCACCGTCCGCAGCGTACCGACGCCGTCGAGACTGCGCGCCAGAATGTCCACCATGCCTTCACGCCATACGTTGAGTGACGCATCGCGCACCGCGAACGGCATCACCGCCACCAGCGACGCGCTGGCCTCCGTCTCTTCACTGCCACCCTCGCGGGTCATGAACCACGCCCCCGCAGCCGCGAGTGCCAGCAAGCCGGCCACGCCACCGACCACCAGCGAACGACGCGATTTGGCGGGGGCGACCGCCGTGAGCGTCCCCGTCACCTTGGCGCTGTATTGGCCGGTGCTGACAAGGCGCGCGACCGACGACGCGTCAGCGAGCGATTCGAGCAACTCGGCGGCCTGCTGCGGACGATGGGCCGGATCCTTCTCGAGACACTGCATGACCAGCTGCGCCAACGGCTCCGGCACATCGGTGCGGCGCTCGGCCACTGGCACCGGCGCCTCGGAGAAATGGGCGACCAGCTGCGCGTGTGCCGGACGATCGCCAAACGGCGGCTGGCCGGTGAGCAGTTCGTAGGCCATCGCACCGAGTGCGTACAAGTCGGCGCGGTGATCCGTGTCCGGGTCACCCGCGCCCTGCTCAGGTGCCATGTACGCCGGGCTGCCAATTGACGTGCCCATGCGGGTGAGCTGACTGTCCGCCGGCGCCGTGCGCGCGGTGCTCATGGCTTTTGCAATTCCGAAATCAGTCACCAACGCTGCGCCACCGGACAGCATCACGTTGTCCGGCTTGATGTCTCGATGCACGACGCCACGTCCGTGCGCATACACCAGCGCGCGACAGACGTCGGTGAGCACGAGCAGCACATCGGCAATCGGTAGCGAGCGCCCGCCCGTGACTCGATCGCGCAGCGACGCGCCGTCGACGAACGGCATGAGATAGAACGGCAGCCCCTCACTCGTGACACCGGCCGACAGCACGGGCACGATGTTGGCATGCTGCAACGCCGCCGCGAGTGCGATTTCGCGGCCGAAGCGCTCCACCGACAGCTCCTGCGCGAGCTCAGGCGACAGCACCTTCACGACGACATCACGCCCCAACATGTTGTCGCGGGCCATGAACACGCGGCTCATGCCGCCGCCGCCGAGCTCGCGCCCAAGCTGAAACGCACTGCCGAGGGCCTGCTGAAGTGAATCGCGGAATACGTCAGTCATGATGTGAGGATCATAACCGGATACACGGCGGCCTGCTCAGCGCGTTCCCCTACTCCTTGTCGCCGCCCGGCGACGCCGCACTCCCCGCCAGCAGTCCGCCATCCAGTACGAGTTCCGCACCGGTGGTGTAGCGCGACTCGTCCGACGCGAGGTACACGACCGCGTGCGCCACTTCGTCGGGGGTACCGAACCGTTGTAACGGCGTATCCCGCACGAAGGCCGCCTCGCGTTCGGCGCGACCCGGGCCATCCCCCAACATGGCGTCCCACATGGGCGTCATGATCGCCGCCGGATGCACCGAATTGCAGCGGATACGGAGCCCCTGCTGCGCGCAGTAGAGCGCAACCGACTTGGTGTGGTTGCGCACCGCGGCCTTGCTGGCGGCGTACGCGGCGGCGAGCGGAATGCCCACGAGTCCGGAACGCGACGACATGTTGATGATGCTGCCAACTCCCGCCGCCGCTCCCGCATTCGTCCGCATGGTGCGGATGGCGTGCTGACAGCCGAGGAACACGCCGTCGAGGTTCGTGGCCAGCACGTCGTGCCACGCCGTGAGGGTTGCGTGCTCTGGGTCGTGCGCCACGTAGCCAGCCTCGAAGCCGGTAATGCCGGCGTTGTTCACCAACACGTCGAGTGACCCGAAGCGCTGTTGCACTTCCCTCAGCACATGCTCCCACCGCGTTGCGTCACGGACGTCGAGCGACACATAGCTCGCCGACGCGCCAAGGGTGGACGCCAGCGATTGTCCAGCCGCGTCCTGAATGTCCGTAAGTACTACAGTGGCACCTTCGGCAACACAGGCGCGCGCAATGGCGGCGCCGATGCCCTGCGCCGCGCCGGTAACGAGTACCACTCTTCCGTCGAGTCGGTTCATACAGCGAGTATACGGTGCTTGGATTTAGGCAGCGGTGTCGTTCAGACGCGCGCGCAGGAATTCGGCAATCTCCGGCGCCATCATCCGATGGAACTGCTCGCGATCGAAACCGGGCGGGTCGTGCGCGGGGACGAACGCCGGCGTTTGCATCGCCGCGGGGAACGGCGAGAGAAACGCATAGTGTCCCGCTCCTTCTACGACTACCAACGTCGCCGGTTTCGATGATTCCATCGCGCGCACGACGAGCTCGGCTTGCCAAACCGGCGTCATCGTGTCGAGGCTGCCAGCATACACCAGAAGTGGTATCTGCACCCCCGACAGCGAATCCGGTGCTTGATACCACTCAGTCGCCGGAGCAAGCAACACCGCGGCGCGCACGCGATTGTCGTGCGCGACGGTGATGGGCAACCGCTCGCGTGACCACGGAACACCACCTGCGAGTGCGAGCACGGCGGTGCCACCAATGGAGTGCCCGATGGCAGCAATGGCGCCGCGGTCGACATGGGCGCCCAGCAGCGGATCCGTCAGCACGGCATCGATCGTCAGCGACAGATGTTTCACGCGGCGTACGACATTCTCGTTCGAATGCTGCAGCGTGTTCTCGCGTCGATTGTTCCCGGCATGCTCCGGGGCGACCACGACAAACCCATTGGCGGCGAGATGGGTAGCGATCGTGCGATACAACAGATGCGATCCACCTCCACCGTGCGAAATGATCACGAGCGGAAAACGCCCGTCCGCAGCGGCCGCGTCGCGCGTCGACGCGAAGGTGTATGGACCAATCTGAGTCTCAGGTCCCGCATGCGTAGCGGGATATTGCACCACCGCGGGGAACGTGAGCCCCAGGTCCGCATCGGCAATGGTGATTTCGCGAAGCCCGGTCGCCGACATCAGTGTTTCGACCGCCGCAGATGCTGCGCGAGCAGATCCTTGCCGTAGTCGTTGCCGTTGGGAGTGCGGACGACGACGTGGATGTGCGCGCGCGTGGGCTTGCCGGGTGTGTTGATCGAGGTCGTTCCCACGGGACGCTGATGATCGAATTCGATGAGCACCACCGGACTGTGAATGCGATAGTAGAACACGGATGTATCCGTCGCGGCGCCGACCCACGCGAAATGCGTGTCGTTCAGGTGGGCACGGACGTCGTCCATTTTCACCTTGGCGTGGTCGTCACGCATGTTGCCCACGTACAGCGCGATCAGCTCGAGCAACGACGCCTGTTGCGTTGCGGACAGCGCGCTGGCGGGGACACCGGCATACGCCATGACCGCGTTGTCCTTGTCCGCCTGCAACTTGATGTCGTTGGCCCGTTTCTCATTCGCCAAGGTGGCCTGATCTCGCTGCATCGGCGAGAGCGTGCGGTACATCGCCAGCCCGCGGTTCTGCTCTTCCTGCAGGATGCGATTCCCCTTGTACTTGCCGGTGGTGGTGATGGTCGGCTCGCCGCCCATGAACATCGGCGTCATCACCACCTGGTCGCCAAGTACGAAGTAGTTAATCACCAGATGGTGTCCATCGATCTGCCATCCCCACGGCTCGGTAGCCGACGGGGTGCCCATGACGGTGAAGAAGTACAGGTCTTCCCCGAACGTCAGCGAGTCGTCGTTGATTTCACGCAGCGTCTGATCGGTCTTCATGATCGCCGCGCTGTTCGCGAGCCCACGCGCACTGAGCGACGCCTGCATGAGCCGGTTGGCTGCGCGCCGCTGCACCGGGGTCATCTCACGCAGGCTCACCCCCTGCCGTACATAGATGCCGTTGTCGACGTTGGACCAGCGACGCCACTCGGGATCGTTCACGTCGAACTGCGTGCGCAGTAACTGCGCCGACGAGAGCGACGCCAGCAATCCCTTCGCCGCCGAGACAATGGGCGCCGTCGACACGCCGGTAGAGCGAATGGGAAAGAGCCCAGCCTGCGGTCCGGCCGGCGTGAAGATGCCCCGGTACGGTTCGGCGAGCGCCTTGATCTGCGCTTCGGCAAAGTCTCGCTTGACCCGTAATCCGGTGGTGTCGTACACCGGGCCTGACTGCGCCACGGCCGGCAGTGCGCCGATGAACAGAAGTGGGACCACCCGCGCCAGGGCTTGGCGAAGCGTACGGACGATTTCCGGCAATTTGATTCCTCGTGGGTTTGGCCCCAATCTACAGAACGACGCGCCGACCGATATCTCGCCGTCGCCGGGCGTCCGCTGCGCTCCTCCATCTTGCCACCGACGGCCGTCGTTCGCGGCCGCCGTCCCGGGAGTCCCTTCGTGAAACTCGTTCGATCCCTGTTGAGCCTCGCCGTGCTGAGCGTCAGCACCCTCGGGGCCCAGCAATCGTCCCGCACCGAGCCGGTCACGGGCCTCCGTGCGAACGCCACGGGCTATCACGCCCTCGTCGGCGCGCGTGTCGTCACCGCCCCCGGCCAGGTGCTCGACAACGCCACCATCATCATCCGCAACGGCGTCGTCACGGCCGTCGGCACTGGCATCGCGGCCCCCGCCGGCGCTCGCGTGTGGGAGCTCAAGGGGCTCACGGTGTACCCGGGCTTCATCGACGCCCATGCCGACCTCGGTGGTGACCTGCCCACGCCTGGCGGCGATGTCGGCCCCACGCACTGGAATCCGCAGGTGCGCGCGTGGTTCAGCACTACTGCCAACCTCAAGGACGATTCCACGCGGCGCGCGGCGCTTCGCTCCCTTGGCTTCGGGGCGGCGCTCGCGGTGCCGCGTCAGGGCATCTTCCGCGGCACCGCCTCGGTCGTGAACCTGAGCGACGCGGGCGTGCGTGAGCGCGTGCTGCGCCCCGACCTCGCGCAGACGATCGGGTTCTCCCGGTCCTTCGCGCTCGGCGGCATGTACCCCAACTCCACCATGGGAACCGTCGCGCTCATGAAGCAGACGTTCCTTGATGCGGAGTGGTACGGACGCGCCTGGACCGCCTACGAAACCAGCGGTCGCTCCATTCTGCCGCCGGAAACGAGCGAAGCGCTCGCTGCCATGAGCAAGGCCATCAAGGGGCAGCAGCCCGTGCTCTTTCAGACGGAAAGCGAAGAGGAATACCTGCGCGCCTACAAGCTCGCGCAGGAGTACAAGCTCACGCCGTGGTTCCGTGGTAGCGGACAGGAATACCGCCTCATCGACGTGCTCAAGGGACGCACGCAGCCGCTCATCGTGCCGCTCACCTTCCCCGACGCGCCGAACGTGGCCAACCCGGAGGCGGCGCTCAACGTCACGCTCGCCGAGCTGCGCCACTGGTATCTCGCACCCACGAATGCCGCGCAGCTGGCCACCGCGGGGATTCCGTTCGCGATTACCGCCGACGGCCTCTCGTCCATCAATCAGTTCCTCCCCAACCTTCGCGTGGCGGTGTCGCGCGGACTCGCCGTCGACAAGGCGCTGGCCGCACTGACCACCGTCCCCGCCGGCATGCTCGGCATCGAGCGCACGCACGGCACGATCGCGGTGGGCAAGGTGGCCAACCTCGTCGTCAGCGAAGGCGATCTTTTCACCGAAGATGCCTCCATTCGCGACGTGTGGGTGCAGGGCGCCCGCTTTGGGGTCTCGCGTCCGCCGCAGGTGGACCCGCGTGGCACGTGGGCCATTGCCTCTGACGACGCTGGCACCTTCAAGTCGGCCACCCTGCGTCTCGAAGGACCGCTCAACCGCATTCGCGGCACCATCGAAATGCCGAGCCGTCGTCCGGTGAACATCACGGGGGTGCGCATCATCGCCGAAACCGGTCGTCTCGAAGCCACCTTCAACGGTGAGCAGCTTGGCCTCGAAGGCGCCGTTCTGCTCTCGGGTTCCGTGCGCGGCGACGAGTTCTTCGGCTGGATGTCGCTCCCCACGGGCACCGACGCGAGCTACAAGGGCACGCGCACCGAGCCGTATGTCGGCGCGGCGCGTGGTGTGGTGGCGGTGAAGGTTCCCAAGATCGACCTGCCCTTCATTCGCCCGGCCATGGAGTTCGGCCGGACGGCGGCGCCGGAACAGCCGGCCGCGGTCGTGGTGCGCAACGCCACGGTGTGGACGCAGGGCACGCAGGGGCGCCTCGAGAACGCCGACCTGCTCGTGCAGAACGGCAAGATCGTGAAGGTGGGACAGAAGCTCACCGCTCCCAAGGGCGCAGTCGAAATCGACGGCACCGGCAAGCACGTTACCCCGGGCCTCATTGATCCGCATACGCACGGCGGCGTGAGCTCGGTCAACGAAAGCGGCTTCGCCATCGTCCCCGAAGTGCAGATGGGCGACGTCATCACGCAGAACAACATCTGGTTCTACCGGCAGCTCGCCGGTGGCCTCACCACCACGATGATTCTGCACGGCTCCGCCAATCCCATTGGCGGCGAGAACGTGTACGTGAAGACGCGATGGGGTTCGCTCCCCGACGAGTACAAGATTGCCAACGCCCCGCGCACCGTGAAGTTCGCGCTCGGTGAGAACCCCAAGCGCAGCCCCACGCGCTATCCCAACACGCGCATGGGCGTGCAGGAAATCATTCGCGATCACTTCCTCGCCGCGCGTGACTACGAAAAGGAGTGGAAGAACTGGGAGAAGACGAAGACCGGCATTCCGCCGCGCAAGGATCTGCGCATGGAAGCCATCCTCGACATTCTCAACCAGAAGCTGCGCATCACGTCGCACGGCTATCGCGCCGACGAGTTCCTTGCCCTCGTGCGCCTCGCTGAAGAATTCGGCTTCAAGGTGCAGGCGCTGCAGCACGGCGTCGAAGCGTACAAGATTGCCGATGAGCTCAAGAAGTCCGGTGTCGCCGCCGTGGTGTGGAGCGACTGGGGTGCGTTCAAGCTCGAGGCGTACGACGCCACGTCGTACAATGCCCGCCTGCTCATGGAAGCCGGTGTCGTCACCTCGCTGCACTCCGACGACAACGAGATCTCCACGCGCATGAACTGGGAAGCGGGCAAGCTGCTTCGCTCGGGGGTGAACGAACTCGATGCGATGAACACCGTCACCATCAACTCGGCCAAGGCCATCGGCATCGACGATCGCATTGGCTCGCTCGACGCCGGCAAGGATGCCGACTTCGTGATCTGGAACGGCAACCCGCTCTCGCAGTTCACCAAGGCCGAACAGACGTGGGTCGATGGCCGTCGCTACTTCTCGCTCGCCGAAGACAAGGTGCTGCGTGAAGACATCGCCAAGCAGCGCGCGCAGCTCATTCAGGCCGTGCTCGCCGCGTCACCCGCCGACGCGCCCGCGGCCGGTGCGGCGGCGCGCGGCCGCCCGGGGAGCAAGTAATCATGTCGCTCTTTCGCCGTTCTTTCAGCACTCACTTCCAGACGCTGACCATGCACACTCACACGCGCGTCACGCTGCGCCACACGCCGCGGTTGCTGTTGCAGGCCGCGTCGCTTTCGCTGTCGCTTGGCATGGCCGGTGTGCTCGCACCAGCCGCCTTGGAGGCGCAAGTCGTCATTCCCACCGCGGCGCAGTCGCAACCGGTGGTGCTCAAGGGCGCCACCATCCACACCGTTACGAAGGGCGTCATCGAGAATGGCGTCATCGTGATGGACAAGGGAAAGATTCTGGCCATCGGTGGTGCCGACGTGGCCGTGCCGCGTGGTGCAAAGGTGGTCGATGTCACCGGCAAACACATTTACCCGGGACTCATCGACGCCTATAGCACGGTGGGTATCTCCGAAATCGGAAGCGTCGATGTCTCCAACGACATCAACGAGCTTGGCGATTTCAACCCCAACGTGCGCGCTGAAGTCGCCGTCAACGCCGAAAGCCGACACATCGGCACGACGCGTTCGGCCGGTGTACTCGTGGCGTTCTCGACCCCCGGCGGTGGCGTGATTTCCGGGCTCTCGTCCGCCATCTCGCTGGAAGGGTGGACCTGGGAAGAGATGTCCATGAAGGGCGCGGCCGCACTCAACGTGAACTGGCCCGACCCCAACGCGCGTCCTCGCCGCTTCGGCGGCCCGCCCCCGGGCGGCCCGGGCGGTCGAGGGGCGCAGCCGGCCCCCAAGACGTACGCCGAACAGGTCGAGGAAATCCGCAACTTCTTCGGTGAAGCGCGTGCCTATCGCGATGCGCTCAAGTCAGGGCAGACGGTGCGCACGGATACGCGGTACGCGGCCATGATTCCGGCGCTCAACGGCGAGATTCCGGTGGTCGTGGCTGCTGAAGGTGTGGCGCAGATCAACGACGCCCTCACCTGGGCCAAGCAGGAAGGGGTCAAGCTCGTCATTCGTGGCGGACGCGACGCCATTCATGTGGCCGCCCGCCTCAAGGCGGACCAGGTGCCCGTCATTCTCACCTCCACCATGTCCGCACCGCCGCGTAGTGACGACGGCTACGACGAGGCCTACAGCACCCCCACCGCGCTGTACAAGGCGGGAGTGAAGTTCGCGATCGCCGGTGAAGGCAACGCGCTTTACAGCTATCGCCTGCCGTGGGATGCGGGCGTGGCGGTGGCGTTCGGCCTGCCCGAAGAAGAAGCGCTCAAGGCCGTGACGATCAACGCCGCCGAGTTCATGGGCATTGCCGACAAGGTGGGCTCGCTCGAAGTGGGTAAGGAGGCGACGCTGCTCATCACCACCGGCACCCCGCTCGACATGACGACGAACATCATCCAGTCGTACATCCAGGGGCGCGAGATCGACATGAACGACATGCAGAAGCAGTTCTTCAAGAAGTACATGGAAAAGATCAACCAGGCGAAGAAGAAGATCGCGAGCTGACGGCTCACGCGACGACGTCGTCGCGGTCTGTGTGATGGGGGCGGGGCCGGTGAACGGGATCACCGGCCCCGCGTCGTATAGGACCTTAGGGCAACCTTGCGACGCCGGGAGGGGCCCCGCAGCTTTTCCGGATGTCAGCATTTGCGTCGGGGCCCCTGTCGTTCGGGGCAACTCCTGGAAGCACCGTCAAGGAGCGCCGGGAGTTCATCGGCCACGTGCTCGCGGCCCTCTCGCGCGAGTCCACGCTCGAGGGGCTGTACTCCCACGCGATGGAGGCGGTGGCCGTCGCGCTCCATGTCGAGCGCGCATCACTGCTCATCTTCGACCATGCCGACGTCTGCCGCTTTGTGGCCTGGCGGGGACTTTCCGACGGATATCGCGCCGCGGTAGATGGGCATTCGCCGTGGTCACCAGGCGACCTGCACGCAGAACCGATCGCCGTCGCCGATGTCAGCGAAGACCAGTCGCTCGAAGCCTTCGCGCCGACGCTCGCGGCCGAAAACATCCGGGCGCTCCTCTTCCTGCCACTCGTGGGACGTGGACGTCTGTGGGGCAAGTTCGTGCTGTACGCCGCCGATCAGCGCGTCTTTACCGCGGAAGAAATCGAAACGGCGCAGCTCATCGTGCGTGAAATCGCCGCCTCGCTCGATTGGCGGCAGCGGGATCAGGAACTGCTCGAAGAGCGCCAGCTGTTCTCGGCGGGCCCGACGGTCGTCTTCAAGTGGCGCAACGCCGAGCGGTGGCCCATCGAGTACGTCTCGGCCAACCTCTTCGCGCAGTTCGGCTATGCGCCTCAGGAGCTGATCAGCGGCGCCGTACAGTACGCCGACATCGTTTATGCGAACGATCTCGAACGTATTGAAGCCGAGATGCTGGCCCACGTTGCCGCTGGCGACGAGTGGTTCGAACAAGAGTACCGCCTGCGTCACAAGGACGGACGCATACGTACCGTGACCGACTTCAAGAAAGTCGTGCGCGCCAGCGACGGCGTCGCGACGCATTTTCTTGGGTATCTGGTTGATGTCAGTGAGCGGCGCGCGCAGGACGAGGAGCATGCGCGCATCGAAGAGCAGGTCCGACGCACGCAGAAGCTCGAGTCACTGGGGGTACTCGCTGGCGGCATCGCTCACGACTTCAACAACCTGCTCGTGGGTATGCTCGGCAACGCGTCATTGGCGGTCGAGGAGCTCCCCGACCACTCCTCGGCGCGCCCGCTGCTCGAAGACCTGCAGGTCGCGGCACGCCGCGCCGCGGAACTCACACGCCAGCTGCTGGCGTACTCCGGCAAAGGCCGCTTTGTCGTAGAGCCGGTCGACCTGTCGGCGCTCGTACGGGAAATGGGTCGTCTGCTGACGACCGTCGTATCCAAGAAAGCGCATATCGTGTCAGAACTGCGCGATGATCTCCCGCGTGTGCGGGCCGACGCCACACAGTTGCGACAGGTGGTGATGAATGTCATCACCAACGCGTCGGATGCACTGGGCGATGCCCCCGGCACCATCACCATTCGCACGCGCCGCATGCACGCGACTCGTGCCTGGTTGGCCAGCGCGCAGGTTGGAGCGGATATCGCCGAGGGCGAGTACCTCGTGCTGGAAGTCAGCGACACAGGTGTCGGACTGCACGCCGATGACATGCCGCGCATCTTCGATCCGTTCTTTTCCTCCAAGGGCCCCGGTCGGGGACTCGGACTCGCCGCGGTACTCGGTATCGTGCGCGCACATCGGGGCGCCGTGCGCATTGTGTCGACGGCTGAGCAGGGAACGACGGTGGCTGTGCTCCTGCCCGCCGACGACGCGTCCACTGACGACCCAAGTGAATCGAAAGCGACCGCCGGCCGACACCACACCGTGCTCGTTGTGGATGACGACGCGGCAGCGCTACGGGTGGCCGAACGCGTCTTGCAGCGCGATGGGTATCGCGTGCTGACGGCGCCCCACGGACGCGCAGCACTCGAGGTTTATGCCGAGCGCGGACCGGCCATCGATGCGGTCCTCCTCGATCTCACGATGCCGGAGCTGTCCGGCTGGGAGACGCTGCGCGAACTCCGTCAGCTGGATCCTTCCGTAACGGTGCTGCTCATGAGTGGCTACGCGCAGGAGCCCGGCGCCAGCATCGATGGTGCGGCGGGATTTCTGGCCAAGCCGTATAGTGCGGAAGAACTCCGCACGGCGATGGCCGGCGTTCTGGCGTCGGCCGCTACGCCCTGACGCTTTCGCAGCGCGCGGTCTGTTAGCGCGCGCCGTTCCGCACCCGGAACAGATAGCTGAACTTCACGAACGCGCCGTCGCTCGTGCGCTGAATATCCGTCGGTCGCATCGTTTCCGTGGCGTCGACCGCGGTACCGTAGCCGACGAACACCACCGTGCCCGGACTCGGCAGATAGCTGATCAGCCAGTCGGCACGCCCCAACAGCGACTTCCTCACGCCTTGCGCTGAAAGTGCGCCGGTAGCCGAGCGGCGGAAGAGCGGCTGCTCCGTGCGCGGATCGCGCAACGCGCTGCGATCGCGAGACTCCACCTGTCCGATGAAGCGCAAGAAGAGCGCGCGCGAGAACTGATACTCCAGGCGAAGGCGCGGCACCACCTGCGTGCTGAACACCGAGCCATCGCGATCGCGCACGAATCGCTGATATCGCAACAGCGCACCAATACGCACCTGCGACGACGGGCGTAGATCGACCTGCGCCTCGACTTCACGTCGCTGCACGGTGGCGGTTTCGAAGAACTCCGGCTCGGTGCCGACGGTGGCCGTGACGGTGGCACCGGCACGTCGCCACTGCGGCGTATTCACGGCGAACGCCATGTTGCTGGTGATCTGCGCGGTATTCGGCGTGAAGCTCAGCGTGTCACGACCACTGGCAGAGAGCACGGCGTACGAGGTGTAGCGGCGCGCATCGAACGCAACCCGCTGTACATCGGGGGTCACGCTCACGCGCCATCCGCCGCGGATCGTCATGGAGTTATCGAGCGAGACGCGCGATTCGAGCGGCGTGTCACGCTCGTTGAAGCTCTGGTACGTCCACAGCGAGTTGGCACTGAGAAAGTGCTGACGCTGATCCCACCATCCGCCCTTCTTGCCAAAGATCGTGTATCGCTGATTGAGCTGGGCGCGCACGAAGTCCACACGGTTCACGAACCCCGTTTGGGTCTCGAAATCGGGGCTGAAGCCCTGCAGGTTGTACCGGTAGCCATAGCCGCGGCCGGTGCGGCCATGACTGACTTCCCACAGTGAGCCAGTGCGCGTCACGGTATCGCGCGTCATGCTCGCCGCGTAACGCAGATCGACGCTGTACACCTTCGCGAACTGCAGGCGCGTATCGACCCCGGCCACGCGGTTGAAACGCGACCCTTCCGACCGGTCCGTAAACACAATGCCGGCGGTACTCTGTTCGCCGACATCGCGGCGCAATCGTACGATGTTGAAGCGCGGGCTGGTCTTGCCATCACGACCGCTTGACGGGGCGTCGATCGCCGAAAGCAGCCCCACGTCGGTGCGCGGAATCTTGCCAGTGAGTTTGATGGCGCCCAGCGGCTGCACGATGGAGCGGGTGTTGACGAGCCGGTTTGGCGCGTCGAACTGCTCACTCCCTTCCACGAAGAAGGGGCGGAGCTCCGGAAAGAAGAGTGCGAAGCGCACGTCACCCGGAATCTGGCCAACGTCCGTCTCGACCTGACTGAAGTCAGGGTTGGCGGTGGCGTTGACCGTGAAGTTGGAGGTAATGCCCCATCGCACGTCTCCACTGAGCTCACCACGCGTACCGTAGCGCCACTTGTCAGGATCCGTGACGCCACCGGCCGGCCCGCCCGTGGTCGAGGTGACCGAGGTTGGCGTGAGGTCGAGCACCAGCCCGCGCTTCATGCCCGTCATGCCGCGCAGATAGCCGGCCTGCGGCGTGAAGGCCTGCTGCGCGCGCGATGTCGGCGCCCACGTGTCCTGATAACCGGTGCGCTGCGTCTGCCGGACGATCTGCAATCCCCAGTCCTGCGTCGACGCCAACTGATAGCGGATGGACTTGAAGGGGATGCGCATCTCCACCGAGAAACCGTCTTCGAGCAGCTGTCCCTTGGACTGCCACACGTAATCCTGCGACAGATCGACCGCTTGCAACGACGCGCGCGAGACGCCGGGCCCCGCGGAGGCGTCGGCGCGCATGCCGTCAGCCTGCACCCCGTACGCGTTGACCGCAAAAACGAACGACCGGCGGCGGTCATTGAACGTGTCGAGGTGAATGGCCACCCAGTCGTCGTTGGCTATGCGATCGCGTTCGGCGAGCGTCGCGCGCACCGTACCGGCCGGGGCGTACGCGCGGATGCCCACGTACAGCGCGTCCTCGGCGTACCAGATGCGCACCTCGGTGTTGTCCTGCGCCGGCCGGCCGTCCACGGGGTTGTACGACGTGAATTCCTTCATCAGGGTGGCCTGCTGCCACACCGCCTCCGACAGCGTACCGTCGAGCGTGATCGAATCTTGGAGTCGCGGGGCTCGCGCGGACAGTTCCCTCGCACGGCCGGAAAAGCTGCGGCCGACGACCGGTGTGGGATCAGGGGTCGGCTTGTCGGCGGTTGCGGCATTGACCGGTTGCAGCAGCGCCAGCAGGAGGGGAAGCATGGACGGATTCTAATCCGTCAGGGGGAGTGGGGCGATCCTTCGACGAGAAAGTGTCCGATGCCGAAGGACGCCGCTCCCCTCACCGACGCGTCACCGCCTCGGCGTCCACCATGCGTTCCCATACCGCGAGCGCCTGTGTGAGTCGTCGAACATCGCTGGTGCGCAGCCGCGCCAGATCGTGTCGCTCACCGGGGTCTTGCTTGATGTCGTACAAGTACGTGTGCGCGGCGTCGATGACGAGCTTGAGGTCCCCCTCACGCACCGCCCGCATGGGCCGCCCCGCCTGCGACCGCCAGAACAGGGTGCGCGCCTGGGGAGACACAGCGCGCGTCATCACCGGCAACAAGTCGCGACCATCCAGCGGCGCGTCGGTGGGCTGCACGACACCGGCCGCTGACAGCACGGTCGCCGTGAGATCCATGGTCATCCCCACCTGTGCCGAGACCTGTCCGGCGGCAATGCGCGCCGGCCAGCGCACCAGGGCAGGCACACGGATACCTCCTTCCCACGTGGTGTACTTGCGGCCAAAGAGCGGCGTGTTGTCGGAGAGCCACTCACCGCCATTGTCGTTGGTGAAGATCACCAGCGTGTTGCGCGCGATCCCCTCGCGCTCGAGCGCCGCCAGGATCTCCCCCACGCCGCGGTCCATGCGCTCGACCATCGTCACGTAATCGGCGCGCGAACTGGCGAGTGAATCGGCGGGCTTGAGAAAGCGCGCATTTCCCACCGCCACACTCGGCGTGTCGGGACGCTGAAAGGGCCAGTGCGGCGCATTGAACGCGACATCGATGAAGAACGGTTCGCGTGCGTGTTGCGCAATGAACGACACCGCCTTCTGCGCAATGAGATCGGTCGAGTAGCCCGTAGCCGAAACGCGCGCGTCGTTCTCCCACAGGTCCGGCACGCCGCGACTGTCGGTGTGCTGCCAATAGTCGTGATAGCCGCTCTTCAATCCGAAGAAGTAGTCGAAGCCGTGCGCGAGCGGACTGTGTGCTGGCGTGTATCCCAAGTGCCACTTCCCTACCAACGCTGTCGCGTATCCACGCGACTTGAGCAATCGCGGTAGCGAACCTGGCGAGGCGAGCAGCCCGCGTTCCGAAGGATCAGGGTTGGTCGCGCCCTCGGCGCTGAGTGGCGCCTCCACACCGTATCGCTGCTGATAGCGGCCCGTGATGAGCGCGGCGCGCGTTGGCGTGCAGGTGGTACCGTTCGCGTAGAACTGGGTGAAGCGCACACCGGCGCGTGCCAGCCTGTCCAGATTGGGCGTGCGCACATCGCGGGCGCCGTAGCTGCCGATATCGGCGTAGCCCATGTCGTCGGTGATGATGAGCACGACGTTGGGGCGATCGGCGGCCGTTGCGGCGCGCGGTTGTGCGCCGAGCGGTGCGGCGCAGAGTGCGAGGGCGGCCAGCACCGCCCGTGCTTTACTCAGCAAAGACGTACGCCACGATGGGGACCTTTGGGTTTTTCGTCAACGGGCATGTTCGACTCTGCTTGAGTGGGGGAGTGTTCGGCTCGACGAGTTCTACCGCCAACAATAATGCCACGGAAATGCGTGCGTGTCGCGCTCGTGCACTAGCGCGGCACCCGCCGGAACACCCGCGCGCCCGTCGTCGCAAAGCGCGTGTCGTAGTCGCCCACCAGCGAGTCGCCGGCCAGCCGCGCCGAGAAGACCGATACGGTATCGGCGCTCGACCCCGCGGCCAGCGTCACGAGCCGCAGGCGGTCACCGCTCAACGTACCGAGCAGAAACCGACGGAGCGCAGTGGTTTCGCGGCCGCTGATGGAGCTCACCGTCTGCCCCTCGACATCGACCCACAAGTCCATCTCCGCCGCCGCGCCGGTACCGAGCGTCCCACGCCAGCGGGCATCGATGGGGAAGCGCGAGCGCTGCGTGACCGTCACGTCGCGGCGCAACATGTTGACCACGCTACCGAACACGCCAATGCCGCCACGCACGCTGCTGATGAGCCCCGTGCCGCCAAAGGGATCGTTCCCCGAGCGGTTATAGTCGTAGAAGTTGGCATCGACGGCGACCACGCTCGCGGTTTGCACGAAGCCGGGAAACCACACCGACGGGAGTCCGGCTGCGAAGAAGTTGCGCAGCCCTCCCGACAGATTGAACTGCGTGGAATCCGCGAACAGCGCCCACGGCCCATATGGCGTTTCCACCCGAATGGCGTACGTGCGCGCGTCACGTACCGGTGTCCAGCGCAGTGCCAGCGTATCGCGACTGCGCTCGAGCGTGACCGGTGTGGGCACCGCGCCAGCACCAACCGTCCATCCTGGCGGCGCTCCAGGCACGAGCGTCTCGCCGGTGGCCTCGCGCCCGTCCGTGGTACGCACGCGCAACCGATAGCGACGGCCCGGTTGGACCGCGAGTGCCGCCCGCGGCACCACGTATCGTCCCGTCGCGCGCGTTCTGACCATCGTTTCTGTCGCGCGTACCCCGACACTGTCGCCTTCAGCAAACAGCCGCACATCAGCGCCCGTGAGCGGAGAACCGCCCGCGGTGCGAATGGGATCGAGTGGGTCGAACCTGAGCCCGTCGTTGATGTCCACTCGCCCCGTGAGGGAGCTCTCCACCAGCACCACCTGCTCGGCGACATCCGGATTGAGCACGGCGTGGACCACAATGGATGCGGTGGGCGACGTCACTTCGACCGGAGCGGCCTCACAGGCGACCAGCAGCACGCCAAAGCCCACGCCACAGACTCGGCGCACGCGCGCCCTGAGCTGTTGCATCACCATGAGACGGATACTCCGGCCGTGGGGATGAACGGAAACTGCGAAATCGCGGTGCGCGTGGGAGGATTATCGCTGTAAGTGAAGAAGTAGGTGAATACGTTGCGTGCGTTGTACGCGTTCACGATGGAGAAGTACGGCGCCCACGTGCGCTTGCCCGGCTTGGTGCGCGTCACGCTCAGGTCCATGCGCTGAAACAGCGGAAAGCGTGCGCCATTACGAACACCACCAATGGGTTCACGCGACACATCCTGATTCCCGGTGCTGAAGCTGTTGGTGATGGGATCGTAGCGACGGCGGACGAGCTGTCCCACCACGTCGGTAAATGGCGTTCCTGTACCGACGCCGAGGCGAATACCGTAGCTCCACACACCACCGGGCCGGTACGACGTCACCACATTGAGGTTGTGGCGGCGATCCTGCACCGGGGCGAACCGTCCGTCCGCTCCGTCGCGCCAGCTGACGGCATACGAGTAGGCAATCCACCCCGACACGCGCTCGCGCTCCAACTGACGCACCAGTACGTCGGCGCCGTACGACGTACCGGTGGTCACGATGAATTCGTCGCCCAGCACATCGGGGTCATTGAACAGATTCGACGACGGGAGCGAACCGTAGCGCTTGATCCATCCTTCGAGCCGCACGAAGCGACTTCCACCAAACCACTGCTCGCCGCCGGCACTCCCCTGCCAGGCACTCGCCACGGGTGTGTTGCGATCGGCCGTGAGCCAGAAATCGAAGATGCGAATGGGCGCCTGTTCGTTACGCAGCGCCGGAGTCCATTGCGTCGTACGCCCAGCGGCCACCGTAAACGCGCGGTTCGGTGTGGCGAACCATTTGAGCGACAACCGCGGCGACAGACCAGTCCACCCAGTACCCGTTACCGTCTCGCCGCGCATGCCCACGCGTGCCACCATGCGCCCGCTCCGCACGGTGTGATCGACATACAACGAGGCGGCGGAGGGACGCTGACCAACCGCAAGGATTGGATCGTCCGAAGCCGCCGCGTTGATGTCGTAGCGTGTTCGCAATCCCGACCACTCGTACCCTACGAGCGTTTCATGCGCACCGCGCCAGCGCGAGAGCTCGCCCCACGCGCGCGAATCGCCAAGGGAGTTCACAAAGCGTAGTGATCCGTCGCCGAGGTCGAGCGTGGTATTGAATCCCGTCCACGACAGCCGCTGCATAACGCGCGTCGAGTCACCGCCCCATCGGGCGCCCAACGGCTGCGTGTATGCCACGCCGAGCAGCGAATTGCCCCAGTCGAACAGAATGCGTCCACCACCGGCCTGCGATGAGTCGCCGAACGCTTCCAACGACGCATCGAGTACATCGCTGCCCCGATACGCCGTCGCCGAGAGTACGCCGCCGTTGCGCAACTGATGACGGACATGCGCCTGCATGTCGGTGAAGTAGTACGGCAGCTGCCGGTCGCTGAGCAACGAAACGAATCGGTCGGCGTAGGTGCGACGCGCGGCCACATTCCAGCTGGTTGTTCCGCGCACGGTTCCCCCCAGCGACAACGTGCTCGCGAGCACCGACACCGAGGCCGCGCCGTGCACACCACTGCGCGCTTCCGCCTTGGGCACCACACTCAACACACTCGACAAGCGCGATCCATACCGTGCCGGAATCCCACCAGGCAGCAACTCGAACTCGGCCACGGTTTCGTCAATGAACGTGCCGAACAGTCCGCCGAGGTGAAACGGATTGTAAATGGGGTAGCCGTCGAGCAACACGAGGTTCTGATCGCTTTCGCCGCCGCGCACATTGTAGCCGGCGGTGAAATCGTTGGTGGCGACCACGCCCGGAAGCAGTTGCACCACGCGCAGCACATCAGGCTCGCCGATAACCGGGACACGCTTGAGCGTTTCGCCGCGCACACTCACCACGCTGGGGCTTCCCGAAAGGCGAAACTGGTCGCGCTCCGTGGCGGCGGCCGCCACCTTCACCGTTTGCAGCGCGGCCGTCGCGGGCTGCAACCGCACCGTCAGTCGCGTCGTGTCGCCGGCGCGAATGGTGACCGTAAGCGTATCGGTCCGATACCCCAGGCGTCCGACCACGATACGGGCCGATCCTGCGGGAAGTCCGCCTAGCACGAACCGGCCGTCGTCGTTGGCGACCGTCCCCACGCGGGTGCCGCGGAGCACAACCGTCGCCGAGCCAACCGGTGACGCCGTTGCGGCCTCGACGACGCGACCCTCGAGCACACCGACTTGGCCCGCCTGGTTCGCCGGAGGTTGACCCGCGACGAATCCTGCGGCTAACAGCAAAAACGCTAAGGGCACGGAAACGAGGCGAGAGGGGCCCCGCGGCGTGGGGCGACGTTAGCTTCGGCGTTCATTTCTCTGGAAACCGAAGCCAGAGGCTCGTCCGGAGAAATTTAGTGGCATATTTCACTGTAACGTACTGCTCTACATGCAGTTCCCTCCTTCGCTGCACATGCACAGGTTCGCATGAAAACGGCCCGACTGCTCGCCCTCGCGCTCCTCGCCGCGTGCAGCGGTGGCGACACCAGTGCGCCCACCGGCAGCGCGTCCATCCCCGATGGGACGTTTGCCCGCATACAGCGCGACATCCTGACGCCTTCCTGCGCGAACTGCCATCGCGCCGGCGACAGCAACGCGCGGCAGTCGCAGCTGATCCTCACCGCCGATTCGTCGTACCAGCAACTCGTGGGAGTACCGTCGCTGCAAACGCTGGCCAAGGCCGACGGTATGCTGCGCGTCAAGGCGAACCGCGCCGACAGTTCGCTGCTGTACCACAAGCTGGCGTGGGTGCCCGGGCATCACAGCCGCGACTACGGCAACCTCATGCCCATGGGTACCACGAGGAGCCTCACCGCCGGCCAACTGGAGTACGTACGCCGCTGGATCGAGGCGGGGGCGCCACGGACAGGCCATGTGGTCGATACCACCGTCCTGCGCGATGCGCGCACGCAAACCGCGAGCTTTACGCCGCTCCCGGCACCGACCGCTGGCACCGGCATTCAGCTGGGCGTCGACAGCTTTGCCGTGACGCCCAACCTCGAGCGGGAGCTGTTCGTCTATCGGCGCCTGAACAATGCGAGCGAGATGTTCGTCACCCGCATTCAGTCGCGTATGCGTCCCGGCAGTCACCATCTGCTGCTCTACACGTTCGACGAATCGCGCACGACGTTTCCGTGCAACACGCGACCGATTCCTGACCTCGTGCGCGACCTGCGCAACCCCAACGGTTCGCAGAACCTGCTGAACATGTTGCCCATGGCCTGCCACGTGTTCTTTGCGGGGGCCATGACGCCGGAGTTCGACTACAGCTTCCCACCGGGTGTGGCGCTGCGACTGCCCGCCAACGCAGCACTCGACTTCAACGTGCATTACGTGAACCGCGCGCCGATCGACATCCCCGGTCAGGCGATGGCCAATCTGTACACGGCGCCACGGTCGCAGGTGCAGACGGTCGCCCGTTCGCTCAATCTGGCGAATACCAACTTTACGCTCCCCGCGAGACAGCGCAGCACGATTCGTACGCAGTTCACCATGTCTGCGCGCACCACCGTCCTGGGACTCACGTCGCACATGCATGCGCTCGGCGAGCGCTATGAAATCCGCGTGCGTCGCGCGAACGGCACGGAAACCAGCGTGTACATGAATACCGATTGGGAGCATCCCGCCTTCATCAACTTCAGCACCCCCATCGTGCTCGAAGTGGGAGACGCGCTCGTGTCCGTGGTGACCTACAACAACGTCACCGACCGTGCCGTGGGTTTTGGATTGCTCTCCACCGACGAGATGAACATCATCTTCGGCTACGCGTACTGAACGGCCGCCGCGCGGCGGTCACGCCGGCGTGGCCAACAGTTCGCGTACGCGCGGAATCACGACTGTTCCGTAGAGTTCGATACAGCGCATGAGCCGTTCGTGGGCCAGACGGCCAGCGCTGTACTTGAAATCAAAGCGCTGAATACCCAGCGCGCGTACCGTCGCGGCAATTTTGCGCGCCACCGTTTCCGGTGCACCGACGTAGAGCGAGCCATGCACGATTTCCTGCTCGAACTGCGCCCGTGAAAGCGGCCCCCAGCCACGTTCTCCGCCAATGCGGTCATGCATCGCCTTGTAAGCGGGCCACATGGCTTCACGTGCTTCGTCGTCCGTCTCGGCGATATGCCCCGGAGAGTGCACGCCCACCGGCAGGATCGCTTTGCCCATCTCGCCGAGGGCCTTGTGGTAGAGCTCCACGTAAGGGCGGAAGCGCGCGGGATTGCCGCCAATGATCGCGAGCATGAGAGGGAATCCGTAGTGCGCCGCGCGGACCACGGACTCCGGGCTGCCGCCCACACCGATCCATGTGGTGATCGAGGCGGAGTCGGTCTTCGGATACACGTGCTGATTGGACAGCGGCGCGCGCGTACGTCCGCTCCAGGTTACGGCTTGCTCCTTCAGTAACTCGGCGAACAGTTCCAGCTTCTCTTCGAAGAGCACGGAGTACTGATCGAGTGCATAGCCGAAGAGGGGGAACGATTCGGTAAACGACCCTCGTCCCAGAATGACTTCGGCCCGCCCGTTCGATGCCGCATCGAGTGTCGCGAACCGTTGGTACACGCGCACCGGATCGTCGGAGCTGAGCACGGTGACCGCCGAGCCAAGCCGGATACGCGATGTACGCCCCGCGATTGCCGCGAGTACGACCTCCGGCGAGGACACCGCAAAGTCATCGCGATGGTGTTCACCGACGCCGATGAAGTCGACGCCGACACGATCGGCCAGTTCGGCTTCCGCGATGAGATTGCGGATGACTTGTGCGTGGGGGATCAGAGCGCCGTCGGGACCTTCGGTGACATCGCCGAAGGTGTCGAGGCCGAGTTCGATATGCGTCATACGCTGGAATCTGCATTCCCCGAGGGGCCCAGCAAATCCCAGCGGTTACCGGACACATCGACGAATACCACGACCTGCCCGTACGGCTCCATACGCGGTTCGGTCACAAAGTGCACGCCGGCAGCGCGCATTCGTGTGTACGTCGCAGCAAAGTCATCCACACGCAAGAAGAAACCCACACGGCCAGCGCACTGTCGGCCCACCTGAGCGACCTGCTCTTCGCCGTCGGCGCGCGCCAGCAAGAGGCCGACGCTGCCCCCCGACGGGCGGACGACCACCCATCGCTTTGGGCGTCCATCGTTCGTCAACGATGGCACGTCCTCGACAAGGACGAAGTGGAGCACGTCGACAAAGAAGGCAATGGCCGCGTCGTAGTCGTGGACGAGGAGCGTGACCAGTTCGATGTTGCTCATGGGAGAATCGTCGTGTTCAACGGGAACGCGCGCCGCGCACGGTGGTGGCGCCACTGATCACGCGGCCGCGGTCGTCGAGTTGCCCGTGCAGCTGCGCAATACGTCGAACATAGCCAAGCGTTTCGGCATGTCGCCACCGCGGAACGGTTGGCGCCACGCGCTCGATGTTCGCCCAAGTACGCGGATCGAGCGACGATGCCCGCGCCGTGCGCTGCGCCGCCAAGAGCGTACCGCGTCCGGCATTGTACGCGGCCAGCGTGAACGGCAGGCGATCCGTCTCGACGGAATCCCGCGCCCACGCCTCCCAGAGCCGGCGGTCGTAGGCGACGCCGGCCATGATGTTCGATGTCGCATCGTCAATGCGCGTCAGCTCCGGATTCTTCGACGCCACTTCGCGAAAGGTGCCGGGCATGAGCTGCATGACGCCGCGCGCGCCCACGCGGCTGCGCGCGGTCGCATCGATGTTGCTCTCCGCCATCCCCTGCGCCTTGAACAGCCGCCAGTCGAACGCCGGCCCGAAGTGCCGCTTGGTGGCTTTGCGGAACACGTCGTCGTAGCGGTCTGCGTCGGCGCGCGGCTGTGCTCCCAGCACCGTACCGGGCGCAAGCAACAGCAGCAGCAACAGCAACAGCGACCGCACGCTGCAGCTGCGCATCAGTTGAGTGCGCCCGCGACGACAATAGCGACGGCGATGAAGATCGCCGCCACGAACATGCCGACAGCCAGGTTTCCCTTCTGCAACTCTTCGGCGAAGTGCACTTCGGGCGTGAGGAGGTCGATGACCTTGTATGCCACGAACATGAGCACCACGCCAAGAACCGCGTACAACAGATTGAGGCCGATGATCGACCAGTCCACGTCGCCACTCCTGTCTGGATGAGATCACCACGTTCGCCGCCCGCCCGCGGTTTCGCCAGCGGTGCGCTTTCGCTTTTGGCGCCGCAGTGAGACCCTTCATCCATGCTGCAATCTTCCTTCCGGTCAGTCGCGGTCGCGGCGAGCGTCGCCGTCGTCCTTGGCGCGTGTGGGGCACAGGACACCACGCCGGTTCCCACGCAGCCCGACGTCACGCCAACGGGGTTTGTGCGCGCCCGTCTTGGCGCCTCCGCCGACGCCCAGCCAACGCTCCGCGGTCCCTCGCTGCTGCTGCAGGGGAGCGGTTCGCCGGTGGCTGCGGCGTTTCAGGCACACCTCGATCGTGTCGCGGGAAGTGCGGTCGACGTGGTCGTGCTCGCCGCGTCGCTGACGACCAGCGGCTCACGCACGCCGGAATGCGATCGCATCATGGATCTTCGTGGCGTAGCCTCCTGCGAGACGATCACGCTCTTGTCGGCGACGGCCGCAAGCGAGCCGGCGGTCGTCGCCGCTATCGATCGCGCCGAAGTCGTGTTCTTCGCGGGTGGCGATCAGTGCAACTATGTCGGCTGGCGCCACTCGCCCGTCATTGAATCGGTGCGCCGAGTGTATGCGCGCGGCGGTGGCGTTGGCGGTGGTAGTGCCGGTCTCGCCATTCAAGGGGCGATGATCTACGACGGCTGCACCGCGAGCGCGACGTCATCGCAGGTGCTCGCCAATCCGTTCGCGTCCTCCGTGACATTCTCCGAACCGTTGTTCGCGTTCGCTCCGCTGCGCGGCATCATCACCGACTCGCACTTCGTCGCGCGCGATCGCATGGGCCGTCTGGTGGGATTCCTCGCGCGGTTCGCGACGCCGCCCGCTTCGGGCGGCGCGAGTATCGGGCTTGGCATTGACGAAGGCGCCGCGCTCGTGGCCGATGCGCGCGGGGTGGCCACCACATTTGCGGGAACGGCCTACGCGGTCCGTCTCGAGCGCGCCCCCGACCGGTGTGCGCCGGGGGTCAGTCTCGTGGCGCGCGACGTCCGCGTGGTGCGCCTCCTGCCCGGAGACACCATCACGCTGGGCGCGCCGCTCGCCGATCGCGGCTGGCTGCGCACCGTCGAGAATGGACGCTTCACGCAAGACCCGTACACGTTGGCACCGTAACGCGGCGCCCGGCCCCGCCCTAGCGCTTGGTCGGAGGCACGGCATCGTTCCACGACGCCGTGACGGTAATGCGCATCCCCTGTGGTGTGCGGACGAACACGCGTGTGGACACACCAGTGAGGGTATCGCCAGGAGCCGGCACGCCGATGTAGCGGTAGTAGCCATACACGACGCCGGGCGCGACGGGCGCAACGCGCATCTCGCTCACAATAAGCGTGTCGGGCCAGGAGTTCTGGGTGATCGCCGACCATCCGTCATAACCGGTTTCCATGCCGGTGGGCGCGTGGCGCACCAACCGGTTGGTGTGCACGTACGTGGCGAGATAGCGCGCTTTGTC
>CANGXD010000021.1 GCA_947457545.1 Gemmatimonadaceae bacterium | reverse complement strand
CTCGTACTCGGGCGCGGTGCCCAACGAGAAGATCACGTGGGGCAAGCTGGCCATCGATACGCCCAAGTTCATCATCGAGTCCGACGCGAGCATCGTCGCCCCGCTCGTGTTTGCGATCGTCCTCGGACAGTAAGTCCGGGCGTTCGCCCGCGTTACAACTCGGGTGTCGGCGGTGGCGCGTTGTCTGGCGCGACCTTCGGCACCCGTAGTCGTTGCCCCGCCTGAATCGCGTCGGTTTGCAAGCGATTGAGCTGTCGCAACACGTCCGGGGTCGTACGGAATCGTGCGGCGAGGCCGGTGAGTGTTTCGCCGCGGCGTACCACGTAGGGCATGTACTCTTCGGCGCGCCGCGGCGCCGCCTGAATGGTCCGGTCGAGCGCCTGCTGTTCCCGCGTCACGACGCCACGCGCCTCCGCACTGGCCCGCGCCACCCGCTGTGCATCCGCCCACGACGCATCGTCCACGATGAAGTCCACCTGCGCGACCGGGGTGCGGAGCACGAGTCCGCGTCCGCGGCCACGAAAGATCGTGCGCGGATCGAGCGTGAACGCGGCGTCGTACGGATAGCTCTCGACCAGCAGCTCCAACGGTCCGTCGTCGCGCGGACGCAGTAACGGGGTAGGGGGCGCGCCCACGTACAGCAGCCGGCGGTCCGTCGCCACCACGACGCCGAAGGACTCGCGCCACATGTCCGTCCAGCGACGCTGCGACGCAAACGCCTGCGCCACCACGCGCTCGCCGTCGCTCATCGACGACTGGACCTCTCGCAGGGCGGCCTCGCGAGCGGTCCGTCGAGCGCCTACCGGCGGAATGATCGCCGCCGCCGCGACCAGGGCGGCCGTGGCCAGCAGCGCCGTCGTGGACGTCAGGGCGACCAGCACGCGCACCCAGAGCGAGCGCTGCCGACGCACTGGCGGCGCGGCAGCCGTCAGCCATTCTTTCGTCACCCCGGTGGAGCCCATACTGCAAGCTACCGGCAGGAGGGTCCACCGTGGAACCCTGTGCTCGTCGCGACGCTTTTGCCTCGGACGTCCGTGCGCCGCGTGCCGTCGCGCCTTCTGCCGTCGCGCCTTCTGCTGCACCCGTGTGACTTTTTCGCATCCGACCTGCCCCCGATGCACATCGAAGAGCGTATGACGGGACCCCGTCGCGTCAGGATCACCGGCACCGGGAGCGCGCTGCCGTCGCGGGTGATCACGAATGCCGAGGTTGCCGCCATGCTGGGGGAACCGCTGGACGCATTGGCTGACGACGCGGGCGACATCGTGGAGCGTCGCTGGTGTGCCTTCGATGAGAGCACCGCCGACTTGGCCGAAGCGGCGGCCCATGCCGCGCTCGAGGCGGCGCAGCTGCAGCCCGCGCAGATCGACCTGCTCGTCGTCGCAACGGACACGCCGGAGTTCGTCACCCCGTCGACGGCCGTCGTGGTGCAGGGACGTCTCGCCATGTCGCATGCGGTCGCGTTCGACGTGAACGCCGGGGGGGCCGGCTTCGTCGCGGCCGTCGATCTGGCATGGACATATCTGCGTGCCGATATGCGCTATACACGGGTGCTCGTGGTGGGCGTCTCGGCGATGTCCCGGTATCTCGACGTGCACGACCACCGCACGGTGTGTGTGGTCGCCGATGGTGCAGGGGCCGTACTGCTCGAAGCGTTCGAGTCGGTGCCCGGTGAGCCAATGGATGGCGTGCTTGCCACCGCGCTCGTGACCGACGGTCGCCGCAGTCATGACATGGGGATCTTTGCCGGTGGCGCGCGGACGCCCATCACGAAGGCGGTCCTCGAAGCGGGCTTGCAGAACACCCTGCGCGTCACCGCACAGTTTCCCGGCGCGCTCGACGAGCAGGCGTGGCACGCGCTCACGTCGCAGGTGCTCACCGGCGCACACGCCACCGCCGACGAGGTGCAGTGGCTGCTCTGGTCGCAGTTCGCCAACAGCGCGGTCGACGAAGGGCTGCAGGCCGCTGGCATCGCCACCGACCGCGTGCACAACGTGCGCGACCGGCACGGCTATACCGGTGCCGCCGGACTGCCGATAGCGTTGGACGACCTCGCGCGTTCCGGGCGATTGTCCGATGGCGCGCTGGTGCTCGGCGTCGAGCATGGCGTCGGACTGGCCATGGGCGCGATCGCACTGCGCTGGCACACCACCGCGCGCCAGGCGGCAGAGTGAGTCGCGTACCATGACGGAAAAGCCTATGGATACCGGCATGCCTTCGCCGCAGGGGGCGCTGTACGACTCCATCGCGCATTGGGCCGACGTGGCTCCAGCGCGCACCGCGGTCATCGACGCCGGCACGGGGCAGTCGTACAGCTATGCCGACGTGCATGCGGACGCGGAGCGCTATGCGCAGTTGCTCACGCAACTCGGTGTCGTGCTCGGCGATCGTGTCGCGGTGCTCGCGCACAACCGGTATGCGTTCGTGCCGCTGTTCCTGGCGTGCATCCGCCGCGGCGCCGTACTAGTGCCTCTCAATTGGCGTCTGTCGGCGGTGGAGCTGTCTCGCGTGCTCAGCGATGCCACCCCCACCGTGATTTTCGGTGAGCACGCCTTCCGCGCGCTCAACGACGACGCGCGCAATGCGGCGCGGTGGGTCGATCTCGATGGCGATGTACCGGCGTTGCTCGAAACGATATCGGCAGGCACGCGTTCGTCGGCGGCTACCGTTGCACACGCCATCACGCCGCTGCACCCCACCATGCTGCTCTATACGTCCGGGAGTAACGGCGCGCCCAAGGGAGTCATGGTGCCGCACCGGCAGCTCGTGTTCAACGCGATCGATACGATAGACGGGTGGGCGTTGAGCGCGCACGATTGCGGCGCCGTGGCCACCCCGTTTTTTCATACCAGTGGGTGGCACGTCTTTGCCACGCCGCTCTGGTACTGCGGCGGAACCGTCGTGATTCTCGGTCCCTTTCACGCGGCGACGATGCTCGAACTGCTTGAGCGGCATCGCGTCACGATGGTCTTTGTCGTCCCGACGCAACTGGAGTGGCTACGGCGGGCACCCGACTGGGGGCGCCCGGTGCCCTTACTCCGCACCTTCATCTCCGGCGGCGCCCACTGTGCGCCGTCGCTGCAGCGTGCGGTACGTGAAGCTGGCTACCGTATTCGCGATGCGTATGGCCTCACCGAGTGCGGCCCCAATTGCTTCACCACGACCGACGAGATTGCACGCGAGTTCCCGGACACCGTGGGGCGGCCGCTGCCGCGTCTGTCCGTGCGCCTCGTCGGCACCGACGGCACCACTGCCGGCGTTGGCGAAACTGGCGAGCTCCAACTGCGTGGGCCGCAACTGTTCGGCGGGTACTTCCCGTCGCCGGACGAGACGGCCAATGCGTTTACTGCCGACGGCTGGCTGCAAACCGGCGATCTCGCAGCCGTGGACGCAGACGGACTCTATCGGCTGCGCGGTCGGCGCCGCGAGATGTTCATTTCGGGCGGCGAAAACGTCTATCCCGGTGAGGTGGAGGCCGCGCTGCTCGACTGCCCGGGAGTCGATGCGGCGTTGGTCACAGGCGTCGCCGACGACACGTGGGGGGAAGTAGGGCACGCGCTGGTGGTCGCGCTGCCCGGGCACCGGGATCGGCATGGCATTCTGGCGGCGCTGCGCGCACGGCTGGCGGGCTACAAAATTCCTCGTGAGCTCACGTTTGTAGAGCAGCTCCCCACCTTGGCCAACGGCAAGGTCGACCGCGTGGCCGCCGCACGGCTCGTGGCCGTCGCTCGTGCCGTGGAGCCGCCCGGCGCGCACCCCAACGCGCGCACGAACGCGCACCCGCTGGCGAAGGACGCCCGCGTTGGCGACCATTGAGCATGTTCCCGAACATTCGGTTCCTGCCGCGCGTCACTCCCCGCCGGTGACCACCCCCAAACGCGCCGTCAAGGCGCCGCGCAAGGCATCGACCACCGATGCGCTCTCGCACATTGCGCCACCGCAGCTTGACCTCTTTCCGGTCAAGCCGGTGGTCGATGTGCTCGACGCGAAGGCCATCGTGGGGCCGCGCACGGGCGTCGAACATCTGGTGCGCGTGCGTCCGCGTCCCAACGACGCGCCGCATCTGGTCTTCCATGATCGACATGGCTGGTACTGTGAAGCGCATGGTCCATCGTGTCATGCCGTCATGCTCGCGCGGGAAGAAGTGAAGCATGTCGACTGAGCCGGTTGGTGGGGCCGCCATCTGGACGCCCACCGCATACGACGTCGGGTCGGCGCGGCTGACGGCGTTTCGCACCGGTCTCGTGGCGCGTGGGGTCGTGCCGCCCAGGGTGCACGATGCGCATACGTTGCAGCGCTGGTCGGTCGAGCACCCCGAAGCGTTCTGGGCCGAGGTCTGGCGCGCGGCGGGCATTGCCGCCGATGGGCCGGGAACCCCCGAGGCGCCGTGGACGGCAGTGCTCACCGACGGCGCGGTCATGCGACCGCCGCACCAGAGCGCGACCGGTTGGGAAGGGCCGCGATGGTTTACCGACACGCGTCTCAACTTCGCCGAACAGCTGCTGCGCCGTCGCGACGACGCACCGGCGCTGGTGTCGTGGAACGAGCACGGCGCGCAGCAGCGGATCACGTTCGCGGAGCTCGCGGTGCGCGTGGCACAGTGCGCCACCGCGCTCGCGGCCCAAGGCGTCGGTGTTGGAGATCGGGTGGCGGGCTGGCTTCCCAATCTGCCGGAGGCGGTGGTCGTGATGCTCGCCGCGGCCTCACTCGGCGCCACCTGGTCGAGTTGCTCCCCTGACTTCGGGACCAAGGGGGTACTCGACCGCTTCGGCCAGATTGCGCCCACGGTGCTCGTGGCCGCCGACGGATACTGGTACGCGGGGAAGCAGATCGATTGCGTACCGCGCCTGCGCGAAATCGTGCAGGCGTTGCCGCAGCTGCGGGCGGTGTGGGTGGTGCCATATGTCGACAGCACGCTCGATGTAGCAAGCGCCCTGCCGGGCATGCCCCACGCGCAGCGTTTCGACACCGTGCTCGCCGCGCATGCAAAGGTCCGCGAACCGGCATTCGTGCGGCTCCCGTTCGATCATCCGTTGTACATCCTCTACTCGAGCGGCACAACGGGACTGCCCAAGTGCATGGTGCACGGCGCCGGCGGTACCCTGTTGCAGCACTGGAAGGAACTGGCGCTCCACACGGACCTGCACGAGAACGATGTGCTCTTCTACTTCACCACCTGCGGATGGATGATGTGGAACTGGCTCGTGTCTGGACTGGCGGTAGGGGCCACGCTGGTGCTGTACGACGGCGCACCGCTCGCCCCCGACGCCACGATTCTCTGGCGCATGGCGCACGAGGAGCAGGTGTCCGTTTTCGGGACAAGCGCCAAGTATCTCGCCATGTGCGAGAAGGAAGGCGTCGTGCCCCGTGAGGTGGCGCCGTTGCCGTCGCTGCGCGCCATCCTTTCTACCGGCAGTCCGCTCGCCGCCCACAGCTACGACTACGTGGCACGCGCCATCGGCGAACGGGTGCGGCTCTCGAGCATCAGCGGTGGCACCGACATCGTCAGTTGCTTCGCGCTCGGCGATCCCACGGGCCCTGTCTATCGTGGCGAGCTGCAGATGCGCGGCCTTGGCATGGCCGTCGACATCTTTGGTGACGACGGCACGCCGCTGCGCGGTGCGCCCGGTGAGCTGGTGTGCACGAAGCCATTTCCCAGCATGCCGGTGGCGTTCTGGAACGACCCCGATGGGGCGCTCTATCGCGCGGCGTACTTCGAGCAGATACCCGGCGTGTGGCGACATGGCGATTGGGCCGAGCTCACCGAACACGACGGGATGATCATTCACGGGCGCAGTGACGCGACGCTAAACCCGGGCGGGGTTCGTATTGGCACGGCCGAGATCTACCGGCAGGTGGAGCAGATCCCCGGCGTGCTCGAATCACTCGTGGTGGAGCAGGCGCATGGCACAGGCGGCGGCACCGATTCGCGCATTGTGCTGTTTGTGCGCCTGCGTGACGGCGTCGCGCTGACGGACGACTTTCAGCGGGCCATCCGTACGCGCATTCGGGAGTACACGAGCCCGCATCATGTGCCCAAAGTCATCGTGGCCGTGTCGGATATCCCGCGAACGATCAGCGGGAAGATCACCGAACTTGCGGTGCGCGAAGTCATTCACGGCCGTCCGGTGAAGAACATCGACGCCCTTGCCAATCCAGCCGCGTTGGAGCTGTTCCGGAATCTGCCGGAACTGCGCAGTTGACCCTTCACTCACGCCTGCCATGATCTCGATCCGTTCTGCGTTGACGTCTGCAATGCGTTCGCTGCCGCTGGTGGCGCTGGCTGCCATCACCTTGGGCGCACAGCCCAAGCCCACCGTCCCCGCCAAGGTGCAGCCTGCGGCTGCCGCGGCGGTCGCTGGCGGGCTGATCGACATCAACCGGGCGACGCCGGCCGAGTTGGAGGGGATCCCGGGCATCGGGAAGGCCTTCGCCGCCAAAATCGTGGGTGGCCGCCCCTATGCCAACAAGGCCCAGCTGGTCCAGAAGAACATCCTGAGTGCGGCGCTGTACGAAAAGATCAAGGACCGGATCATCGCCAAGCAGTAACCAGGGGACGGCGTCCTTCGCTATCTTTCGGATATGTTCCTCACCCCGCCTTCGGAGGACCAACGGGAGCGCGCCTGGATCGGCGCGCTGCCGCGTTCGCACATCTGAGATGAAGCAGGTGGTGTTCCGTCTACCTCCTTTCATCTTCCTACCACAGGTGTGCCCATGGCCACGTTGACCATCCCCGAAGCGGGCGTCGAGCAGGACGCTTTCCCCATCAACGGCACCGACTACGTAGAGTTCTACGTCGGCAATGCCAAGCAGGCGAGTCTCTATTACCGCGCGGCCTTCGGCTATTCGCTCGTCGGCTACCGCGGCCCCGAGACCGGCGTGCGCGACCGCGCCAGCTATCTCATGCAGCAGGGCAAGATTCGCCTGGTGCTCACGACGGCGCTGTCCCCCACGTCACCCATTGCCGACCACGTGCACCGTCATGGCGACGGCGTAAAGGACTACGCGCTCTGGGTCGACGACGCGCGTCTCGCCTACGAGACCGCTATTGCGCGTGGCGCGATCGGCATTCAGGAACCGCACGTCGTGAAAGACGACGACGGCGAAATCGTGATGGCCGCGATTGGTACGTACGGCGACACGATTCACACGCTCGTCGAGCGCCGCAACTATCGCGGCCTGTTCCTGCCCGGCTTCAAGCCCGTCACGCCGCACTATCAGCCGGCCGACGTGGGACTCAAGTACATCGACCATTGCGTGGGCAACGTCGAACTCGGGCAGATGAACCGCTGGGTCGCGTACTACGGCGACGTGCTCGGCTTCCGCAATCTCATCACCTTCGACGACGCCGACATCAGCACCGAATACTCGTCGCTCATGTCGAAGGTCATGGCCAACGGCAACGACAAGATCAAGTTCCCCATCAACGAGCCCGCGTCGGGCAAGAAGAAGTCGCAGATCGAAGAATATCTCGACTTCTACGGGGGACCGGGTGCCCAGCACCTCGCGTTGGCGACCGATGATATCCTGGCCACGGTGACGGCGTTGAAGGAGCGGGGCGTCGAGTTCCTGTCGGTGCCCACCTCGTACTACGACGAATTGCAGGAGCGCGTGGGGCAGATCGACGAACCGGTCGACGAGCTCGCGAAGCTCGGCATTCTCGTGGACCGCGACCCGGACGGATACCTGCTGCAGATCTTCACGAAGCCGGTGGAGGATCGCCCCACGCTGTTCTTCGAGATCATTCAGCGAAAGGGCGCGACGAGCTTCGGCAAAGGCAACTTCCGGGCCCTCTTCGAAAGCATCGAGCGCGAGCAGGAACTGCGCGGCAACCTCTGAGACGATCATGCCCATCTACCACCAGCTTGGCACCATTCCGCGCAAGCGGCACATCGTCTTTCGTCGTCCCGACGGCGGCCTGTACGCCGAAGAGCTCATGGGGCACGAAGGGTTTGTCGGCACGTCGTCGCTGCTCTATCACACGCATCCGCCCACGACCGTCAAGTCGGCGCGGAAGGTGTGTGATTTGCGCTGGGAAGAGGACACCGACACGTCGCTGCGCCACCGCCACTTTCTCACGTCACGCGTGAAGCAGGGTGGGTCGCCCACGCTCGATCGGTTGCCGCTGCTCTTCAACAGCGACATCGGCATGCTGTACGTGGAGCCCGATGTGACCGACACGCACTTCTACCGCAACTCGCAGGCGGATGAAGTGGTGTACGTGGTGGAAGGGCACGGCGTGCTCGAGTCGGTCTTCGGCGACCTGCCGTACAAGCCGGGTGACTACGTCGTCATCCATCGCAACATCACGCACCGCTGGCGCCTCGACACGAGCAAGGGACCGAACAAGTTCCTCGTCATGGAGAGCCGCGGCCATGTGCGCTTTCCCAAACGCTATCGCAACGAGTTCGGGCAGCTGCTCGAAGGCGCGCCGTACTCCGAGCGCGACATCCGGCGTCCGCAGCAGCTCGAGCCGCGCGACGAGAAGGGGGACTTCCCCATTCTCGTGAAGCAGTACGACGCGCTCAACGAACTGGTGCTCGATCACCATCCGTTCGATGTCGTAGGATGGGATGGATACTTCTATCCGTGGGCGTTCAATATCCACGACTTCGAGCCCATCGTGGGACGCATTCACCAGCCGCCGCCGGTGCACCAGACGTTTCAGGGCGATGGCTTCGTGATCTGCTCGTTCTGCCCGCGGCCGTACGATTTCGATCCGGAAGCAGTACCGGCGCCGTACAACCACAGCAACGTCGATTCTGACGAAGTGCTCTTCTATGCCTCCAGCGAATTCATGTCGCGCAAGGGCATCGAGTACGGCTCCATCACGCATCATCCCGACGGCTTGCCGCACGGCCCGCATCCGGGGCGCGCGGAAGCGAGCATCGGCGCCAAGTACACGAACGAACTTGCGGTCATGATGGACAGCTTCCGCCCGCTCAAGATCGCCAAGGCGGCCGTGGCCATCGAAGATCCGCGCTATCACCAGAGCTGGATTGACGCGCAGCACGCGCAGTTCAGTCCGCCGGCGCCCTGATTCAGGGCGCCACGCCGCTACGCACTCGTCCTTTCCGTCATGCCTCGTTTTTCGCAGCGCTTCAGTGCGTTTCCCGTGTACCCGCTGGCGCACATCCCGGCGCGCAAGAAGGCGTTGATTGCCGCCGGGGTCGACGTCATCGATCTCGGGGCCGGCGACGCCGACTTGCCGCCACCGCCCAAAGCCGTGTCGGCGCTGCAGCAGGCTGCCGAAGTGCCGGCCATGCAGCGCTACGGATTTGGTCTTGGCCATGTACCGTACCGCGAAGCCATCAGCGCGTGGATGCAGACGCGCTTCGGTCAGCGCGTCGACCCGATGACGGAGATCGTGCCGTTGCTCGGGAGCAAGGAAGGGCTCGCGCACGTGGCGTTTGCGTATCTTGGCGCCGGCGATGTGGCGATCATCCCCGACCCCGCGTATCAGGCGTATCTCGGCGGGACGCTCATGAGCGACGCCACGCCGTACGTGTACGCCCTGCGGCCGCGCACGAACTTCCTCGTGGATCTCGACGAAATCCCCGTCGACGTGCTCGATCGCACGCGCGTGTTGTATCTCAATTATCCCAACAACCCCACCGCGGCGATCGCGCCGCGCGAGTATCTCGAGCAGGTCGTGCACACCTGTCGGGAGCGCGACATCCTGCTGGTGTACGACAACGCGTACTCCGAAATGGGCTTCGACGGCTATGTGCCGCCGAGCATCTTCGAGATCGATGGCGCTCGCGACGTGGCCATCGAGTTCCACTCGTTGTCGAAGACGTACAACATGACCGGCTGGCGCTGCGGGTGGGCGGTGGCCAAGCCCGAGATTGCCGGCGCGCTCACCAAGGTGAAGTCGTTCACGGACACCGGGCAGTACATGGGCATTCAGGCGGCCGGTGTGGCCGCCATCGAGAGCTGGGCGGAGTTCGTGCCGCAAAATCTGGCCGTGTTCACCGAACGGCGTAACGCAGCGGTCGCGGCGTTCCGCGCCAACGGATTCGCGTGCGACGTGCCCAAGGCGACGATGTATCTGTGGATTCCGTTGCCGGAGGGGATCGCGAGTGCGGAGTTCTGCGACCGGCTGCGTGAAGAGCAGGGCGTCATCGCCATGCCGGGCTCCGGCTTTGGCGCCGGCGGCGAGGGATTCTTCCGCATCTCGTTCATTCAGAGCGGGGCGCGCATCGCCGAAGCCGCGCGACGCGCGGGACTGGTGTTGACGGCCATGACAACGGCGTCGTCGCCGCGCTCCGCGGGCGCGCCGGAGATGGTCCAAGCGTGACGTCGGTGCGCAGGACGGCGGCCGGCGTGCTGGTGCTGGCATCGGCGTTGGGGTGTGGACGCCAGCTCACCCCTATCGTACCGGCAGTGCCTGAGCGCCCGACCGCAGCCGTGCCCAACCGCGATACGGCCGGTGGACGCCTCGACACCACGGCCGCCCGCCGTACGCCGCCACAGCGTGCGACGCCACAGCGTGCGACGCCGGCGCCGCGCCAGAGGCCGGTGGCGTCCGCCGATGCCCCGCCCATGTTGCGCGAGTTCCGCGGCGTGTGGGTCGCGACGGTCGGCAACATGGATTGGCCCTCCAAGCGCACGCTGAGCACGGCCGAGCAGCAGGCGGAGCTGCGCGCCATTTTCGATCGGGCGCAGGCGCTCAAGCTCAACGCCGTGATCTTTCAGGTGCGTCCCGCGGCCGACGCGCTTTATGCGTCGACCCTCGAACCGTGGTCCGAGTTTCTCACCGGGACACAGGGCAAACGCCCTGAGCCCTTCTGGGACCCGCTGGCCTTTGCCATCGAAGAGGCGCATGCGCGCGGCATCGAACTGCATGCCTGGTTCAATCCGTATCGCGCCGGTTTCGTGAGGGGCAAGTCGCCGGCGGCCGCGTCGCATTTGCGTCGCACCAACCCGTCGCTCGTCAAGAAATACGGCCCCTATCTGTGGATGGATCCGGGGGAGAAGGCGGTGCGCGCGCGCACCGTACGCGTGGTGGTGGACGTCGTGAAGCGCTATGACGTGGACGGCATTCACCTCGACGACTACTTCTACCCGTATCCCGAGAACGACCGGCGCGGCCGCGTATTGCCCTTTCCCGATGCCACGAGCTACGCGCGCTATCGCAAAGCCGGCGGCACGCTCGACAAGGCCGACTGGCGCCGCGACAACGTGAACACGCTCGTCCGCGAGCTCGACGAGGCGGTGCACAAGGCCAAGCCGTGGGTGCGGTTCGGCATCAGCCCGTTCGGTATCTGGCGACCGGGCTACCCGGCCCAGATCAAGGGCTTCGACGCCTACGAGAAGCTCTATGCCGACGCGCGGAAGTGGTTGCGCGAAGGGTGGGTGGATTACTTCACGCCGCAACTCTACTGGCCCACGACCAAGGTGGCGCAGTCGTATCCTGTGCTGCTCGACTGGTGGGCCGGCGAGAACGTCCTGCAGCGCCACCTCTGGCCCGGCAACTTCACGTCGCTGGCCGGCGGCCGCGGGTCGACGGCGTTTCCGGTCAGCGACCTGCTCGAGCAGATCCGCCTCACGCGCCTCCAGCCGGGCGCCAGCGGGAACGTGCACTTCAGCATGACCTCGTTCCTGAAAAACCAGGCCGAGATGAACGACACATTGCTGGAGGGGCCGTACGCGGCGGCCGCGCTCCCGCCCGCCTCGCCGTGGCTCCCCAATACGCCGCCGGCGACCCCGGCACCGCTGCTCCAGCGGGGGCGCGAGTCCACGCAGCTCCGCCTGGGCGCGCCGGGACGGACCGCCCCGTGGCAGTGGGTCGTGAGGCTGCGAACGGACACCGCATGGATTACCATGATATTGCCGGGGGCGACCGACCGGTGGCCGATTCCTCGTGAACTGGCGGCCACCAAGGTCACCGTCTCGGCCGTCAACCGTGTCGGTATCGAGAGTTCCCCTGTGTCGTTGTCGCTCGTGCCTGGTTCCACCACATCGCCCACTGGACGCTTCTGATGAGCGATCGCGCGCCCTTTTACTATCGCATGACGTCGGGCATCCGCATTACGGTGCGCCCGTCGTATCTGCGTGAACGGTCCAATCCGCTCCTCGCACAGTTCGTGTTCGCCTATCACATCCGTATCGAGAATGTGGGCGACCAGGCGGCGCAGCTTCGGACGCGCCGCTGGCTCATTCACGACGAATCGGTTGGCGACACGGTCGTCGAGGGCGAAGGGGTCGTGGGCGAACAGCCGCATCTGCTGCCCGGCCAAATTCACGAGTACCGCTCGTTTTGCGTGCTCAAGGCGCCCAACGGCTGGATGGAAGGCACTTACCGCTTCGTACGGGACGACGGCTCGAGCTTTCTCGCCGTCATCCCGCGCTTCACGCTCGCCGCGGAACCGCGCGCCGATACCGTCTCGTAAGCGGCGCGCGGGCGTGCATCAGCGGGGCAGGTCGCTCAATCCGATCGCACCGCTGAAGGCGCCGTACAACTGCTCCATTTGCGCGTCGTCGAGCAGGTCGCGCACCAATAACGCTAGGAGCGCCGCCAACGCGGGCTCTGCCACCGGATCGAGTCCATCGAGCGCATTCTCCTCGGTGGGCTCTGTCGTTTGGGGTACATCCGCGCGCCGAACCAACTGCAACAGCGGTCCGCTCAGCGCCTGCTGCAGTGGCTCGCGGCCGCTGCGCTCTATCGCGGTGGCGAGGGCCGATTCGGCGGCGTGATACCCCCGCGCATTCACGCGCGCCGCATACTGCGCGACCACCGCGGCCCGGTCGTGCGTGCCGAGTCCTGCGAAGCGCACGAGGAACGCGCGGATGGCGGCCGTGTTTGGGCCGTAGGGTTGCGTACTGTCGCTCACGAGCGTGTCTCCAAGCCGGGGAGCGCGTGGCCAAGCTGGCGCAGCCCCTCAAAAATGTCCCGCACCCCCGGCACAAAGCCGGTCTGCAACAAGGCCTCGCTGCTGATGCGCTGATTGCTGCGGCCGCTGCGTACGGCGCCGCTTTGCGTCGCGTCGGACGACGAGGCCGCTGGCTCCGGCCACTGTCCCGTGAGCGCCTGGGTAATGTCACGCGCCTGAACGGGTGTGTTGTCGGTGCAATTGAACAACGCACCGCGACCGGTGGCCGGCATGGTCATGACATGCGCGATGGCGGCAATGACATCGTCGCGCCACGAGAAATTGCACCACGTGTCTGGCGGCGTGAGCGCGGCGGCAAAGCGACGCTGCGGATCGCGTCCGGGCCCATAGAGCCCCGCCGCCCGCAACACCGTCACGGCCCGCGCAGGCGTTGCCGCCGACATGATGGCGAGTTCGGCGTCCATGAGTGCCTGAACGCGATCGTTGGTGGGCACGATGAGTGTGCGTTCGTCTACGGCGCTGCCGTCCTGCCTGTCGTAGATGCCGGTACTCGACACGTACACCACGGCACGTGTGTCGAGCGCCTCGGCAAGCTGCGCTACACCACGCGCGGCGGCCGGGTACACGTCATAGCTGTCGCCGCGGGCGCTCGACGGTGCGACGCACACCACGATCTGCGCCACCGTCGCCGGAAGCGCCTGCAACAGCGCACGATCTTCGCTGCCGCGCGTGATATCGCCGGTGACTGCGGTGCATCCCGGCGGGGCCTCGCGATCGCTGCGCGACAGGGTGAACACGGTCGACGAGTGGGCCTGCGCAATCGCCGTGGCGGCCGGTGCGCCGAGCCACCCTGGACCTACGAGAAGAGTGTTACCGGACATGCACGCGCCGCCGCTGGCCTCTTGAGGAGATTTTCATATCTTTTTTCCCGTCATGGCCGGCACGATTCCCGGGCCGGTTCCCGCCGAAAGGAGGATCGACTCACACATGGGGAAGCAGGACGCGATTGAACTCGAAGGGACGGTCACCGAAGTATTGCCGAGTGCCACATTTCGGGTGACGGTACCGAGCGGTCACGAAGTGCTCACGACGCTCGCGGGAAATATGCGTCGCAATCGTATTCGCGTGTTGGCCGGGGACCGCGTGACCGTCGAGGTGTCGCCGTACGACCTCGCCCGCGGACGCATCACCTTTCGCCACAAGAACTGACCGTCGCGCTACCGCTCGCTGCGAGCGGCGCGGTGGAATGGCAGCAGGCGGTGCGGTTTACTTGCGCAGGAAGAACGCGGCGGCGCCACCGGCGGCCGCGAGCGCGCCCGCGACGATCGCGACGAGCTTGCCGGAGCCGGATTTTTCTTTGGCGCCTGCCGGCATCACGACGCGCTCCTCTGCGGTGCGGCGCGTTGGCCGCTCCGGCAGCGCCGACTGTGGCGATGGAGCAGGCGCCGCAAGCGGCGGGGCCGTGCCTACCATGTCGGCCATCGGTGCGATTCCCTTCGTGGAGCCCGACGACACGATCGTCGTCGGTTCGGCACTCACGGTCGGCGGCTCGATGACACTCGGCATCTCCGGGAGCGCGTCGGGGATAGGCGAGGACACGGGCGGTGCCTGCAGCAACGGCGCCTCCTCCATCTCATCGACCACCCCGTGCGCCACGGTGAAGTCCAGCATCAAGCCGCTGTCGACCACGGGGAGGTCGATGGGTTCCGCTTCGGCACGAATCGAAAGCGGGGTCGCGAGCGGCAGATCCAGGGAGTCGAGGGGCTCCTCGAAGGGGGCGGCCACCGGCACCGGCTCCGGGACGTACGCGGCCGGCGCATTGTCCGCGAGGTCGAACGAAAAGTTCGCGAAGGCGTCGAAGGGGTCCGGAAGGTCGGCGAGGTCGCCCGTCTCTTCGGTAATGAGCAGGGGCGGCTCGATCGGCGTGCTCACCGGAATGATCGGCACACCGCTGGGCGTGGTCCGCAAGAGCACATCGGTCACCGCCACTGCGTCGCGCAGCGGCTGATCGTCCCATTCCTCGTGCGCTTCGATCGACGCGTGCGCGTACACCCTCGAGGCCAAATCGTCTTCGAAGGCCGGCTGCGATTCCGGCGTCTCGATTGCCACCGTGGCGACGGGTGTCTCCGCCGCCTGGGCCTCGAGCATCTCGATTTCCTCGACTGGCGCTTCGGCAGCGGGGACCACCGTCTCCGCGGCCGCGTGGAGCTGCTGACGTGAGCGCGCCGTCGCGACGCGGGCCAACAGCTGCTCGGCGCGCGTGGTGCTCATGTCGTGTGCGCCGAGCAGGGCGTGCAGTCGGATGAGCAGCGGTTCGGCATTCGCGGGCGACCCGGCGGCCAACGCAATCCGCGCGGCATTCTCGAGCACGATGGCCAGGCGCGCGTCGTTTTCACCGACATGATGTTCGACGGCGTAAATGGCGCGCTGTACGAGCGAGCGCGCCTCGTCCACGCGACCGCGCGATGCCAGCAGGACGGCGAGGTCCATGCGGGCGCGCGCCACTGGCATCGCGTCTTCGCCAGCAATGGCCACACGCAGGGCGCAGACCCGCTGCGCATGCTGCAGCGCCTCGTCAGGGCGACCGGCCCGGAAGTTGGCCTGCGCCAGATTGCTCAGGATCAGCGCCAACGGCTCGTGATTGCCCCGGGCCGACGGCAACGAACGTGCAAGGGCATCGGCGGCTGCGGCAAAGGCTTCACACGCCTCGCCCCAGTCTCCGTCGGCCGCGAGTGCCAACCCGCGGTCGTTGTCCTGCATCCATCCCTCAGGGCAGAAGCGCGAGGAGATGTCGTTCGTAGAAAAGTCAGGCATGCGTTGGTTGACGCGCCGTTGGGGCGGAGGTCACCGCCGTGAGGCGATCTGTGCCGGGGCTGTAACGGGTATGCAAGGTGGATCACGGTATGGCGTGCCGCGGCTGTAGGCGAACGGGAGCGGTTCATCCCAGCCGGGGCGCCGACGAAACGCGCACCTCTCTTGCAATATGCCACGGTTGTGCGTTGACGTCATGCACTCTGACCGTAGCTTCACGATTATGCGCTTTCGTCACCTCGTTTCGCTCAGGCCGCCGCGTGGCGGCGCCCCGCAGTTGTCCCTTGTGCCGGGTCGTGTGCTCGCCGCTGTCGCGCTCGGAGCGTTGACGGCCTGCGGCGGGCTCAGCGACGGCAGCGTTACCGTCAAAGGCGACGTCGAGGGGTTGGATACCCTCGCGCTGCGTGGGGATTCGCTCCTGGCGCAGGCGGAATGGACACCGGAGCGGTTCGACGCCATGAAGCGCGAGGCGCAGGAGGAAATCGCGAAGGCGCTGCGCGATTCGCTGGGGGGCACCCTGCCAAGTGGAGGTGCGGGAAGTCTCGTGCCCGACACCAAGGGGCCCGCTTCCACGGCTGTCGATAGCGCCGTGCAACGCGCTGCGCTCGCGGTGTCGCAATCGGCCGGTTCGGCCATGTCGCGCCGCGCCCAGGCCCGTGGTGATTCCATGGCCCGCGCGTTCGCCGCACAGCTTGCCGGCGCCACGAACGGCGCCGATCGTGCGCGCAGCGATACCGTGCGCGGGCAATTGGTCTGGCAGGGAGAAGAACCCGCCCGCGTCGTGGTGCTGCGTACCGGCACCACCACGACCTCGTTGAGCGGCATGGCCACCACCGGCATGTCCAAGCTCGTAGGGAGCGAAGTCGTCGTGCGCGGCGTGCGCCTCACCCCGCGCGACGTGGTGGTGTCGGACTATTTCGTTCGCGCGGCCGATGGTGTGCCGGCGTATGACGGCACGCTGCTCCCCGACGGATCGCTGCGCCTTACCGACGGCAGCGGCATCAAGCGCGTGCCGTTGCCGACCGCCTTGCAGGGAATGTCGGGAGTTCGCGTGTGGGTCGCCGTGCAAGGCGGAAAACCGTTCGCCTTCGGCGTCATTCCCACACGCTGACTCCGGTCGCGGTGCTCAGCCTGGTTCGCGAATCGCCATCATCGGCGTCTCGCGATACACATCGCGCGACGTAAGCAGGCCAATCGTCATCGTGAGCAGCAGCATCCCCACCGCAATAAGCAGCGTGGGGCCAATGGCCGGATCGAACGGATCGTCGAAGACAAAGCGCGCAATCGCCCACGCGCCACCGAACGACAGCAGCATGCCCGTGAGCGCCCCCAAGGCGCCGAGGGCACCATACTCCGCGAGCAATACGCGCGCGACCTGCGCCCGCGACGCCCCCAGCGTGCGCAACAGGACCCCTTCGCGCAGTCGTGCACGACGCGTGGCGGCCACAGCGCTGAACAGCACGGGGACCCCCATGGCCAACGAGAAGAGGCCGAGGAAGCGGATGGCGAGCGTGACGCGATCGATGATCGAGCCGATGGTTTGTTTGACCAGCGTCAGGTCGAGGCTCGACACGTTGGGGTACCGACGTACGACGTCGCGTTGCATGGCGGCGAGCGCCTCACCGGGCGGGACGTTGGCCACGATCACGTACTGCTGAGGAGCACGGCGCAGCGCGGCCGGTTCGAACACCGCAAAGAAGTTGGCCTCGAAACGGCCCCAGTTCACTTCGCGGGTACTCGTGAGCACCGTGACCACGGGCACGCCCTGCACATTCCACGTGATCGTGTCGCCCAGCTTCACGCTGAGTTGCTCGGCAAGACTCCGCTCGAGCGACACGAAATAGGGGAGGTCAGGGTTCGCCGCGCGGGCGGTGCGACGAGCGGCCGAGTCGGTAAACCATGTCCCCGTCAGCAGCTTCTCCGACGGTTGCATCTCCTGTCGGTAGGTCGAACGATACTCGCGGCGCAACGCCCAGCCGGCACGTTGCACCGTGGTGTCGGCCTGGAGCTTGGCCACCGTGACGCCGTTGATGGCATCCACGCGCATGGTGACAATGGGCGTCTGCTGTACGATGGGATGCTGGCGCGCGCGCAACATGGAGTCGAGCGGCGCAGCCTGATCATCCTGCACATCGAAGAGCAGCAGATTGCCGGCCGCGGCGTCGGCGGTGGTTTGCACGCGCCCCAACAGATTGGCCTGCACGAGGTACACGGTGCTCAGCAGGAACGCACCAAAGCCAAGCGCCAGCGTGACGGCGCGCGTCTGATTGGCGGGGCGGTGCAGGTTGGCAATGCCTTGACGCAACGGGAACGGCCACGACGGCCGCGTGGAACGACGCGCCACCGCAATGAGCGCCGTCGCGGCAACCCACAGCACCAGCACCACGCCAATGATGCCGCCGGTCATCGCGAGTCCGTCACGCACCGATTCAATACGCGACAGCACGATGCCCACAATGCTCGACACGAGCAGCGCATCGACCACCAGACGCGCGGGATCTTTCCATTCGCTCGGCAGCGATGCGGGGTCGGCGTTACGGCGAATGGCCTGCAACGGCGACACACGGCGCAGCGCGAGCAACGGGCGCAACGCAAACACCAGCGATACCCACACGCCCGTCGCGAGCCCCAGCAACAACGGGCGCGGCTCGAGCTGGATGATGACGTCGACGGGGAGGAACTCGCCCATCACACGGGGCAGCAGAAACTGAATGGCGACGCCCAACGCGGCACCGGCACTGGCACCAACGAGGCCCATGGCACCGGCCTGCACGATGTACAGCGCGAGCACCTGTCGGCTTGTGGCCCCAAGGCAGCGCAGCACCGCCACCGTGTCGATCTTGGCGGAGACGAAAGCATTGACGCCGCTGGCCACACCGATGCCGCCAAGCAGCAGCGCAATGAGGCCGATGATGCTGAGGAAGTCGGCGAGTCGTGCGACGGCTTCGGTGAAGTCGCGCTCCGTATCGGCGACCGTACGCACGCGTACGCGGGTCTTGGGTGGGGCGAGCGTGGCGGGCGGTCTGCCGCCAGCCGTTGTGGCTGTTGCGGCCGTTGCGGCCGTTGCGGCGGCGCCAGCGGCTGCGCTGTCCGTCGCGACCACCGGTGCCTGAACGCTGAGCGTATCGCGCGGCGGTTCGTCCCCTTCGCCCCCCGGGCCGGCACTCGCGCGCCTCCCCGACGCTTCCTGCGCTTCAATGCGCGCGGCTTCCACCGGATCGATGCGGCGGCGGAGCGCCTTCGCGATCTGCGCGGCGTTCTTCGGTGTACCCTGCGTCGCGGAGAGTCGCAGCACCGTTTCGTATTCGGCGCGACTGCCGAACGACAGCAGCGCCATCTTGGCGAGCCACTTGTCGGAGACGTACACGCGTGGCCCGATCACCGACGCAATGCCGGCGTCGCCGGGCACATTGCGCAGCGTACCGCCAATGATGAACGTCTGCTGTCCAAGCTTGAGGCGGTCACCCACCGATGCCTCGAGCGCAATGAGCAGTGACGCGTCGACGAACACCACGCTGTCGTCGTGCACGCGCGACCAGCCATTGGCCGGATCGGTTTCGATGGCGCCGTAGAACGGGTACCCCGGCGAGACCGCGCGTACCTGAACGAGGCGCGTGTTTCCCGACGGATCGGCCAGCGCCATGGAGGCAAACGTGGTCACGCGCGACGACGGTACCCCGGCGTTGCGCAGCGAGTCGACGAGCGTGTCCACCACCGCCGGAAATGTCGCGCGCGCCGAGAGCGCCATGTCGCCGCCCAACAGGGTGCGCGACTGGTCGCGGATGGAACGCGTCACATTGCCCGCGAACGAATCGATGGCCACGAGTGCGGCCACACCGAACGCAATACTTGACATGTACAACGCGAGCCGACGCCGCGCGGTGCGGCTTTCGCGCCACGCGAGGCGGAGCAGAGCCTGCGCGGTCATGCGGTGGCGGGTTCGGGATGCGGCTCGCGGCGCTGATCGTCGGCGGGCCGCGTGTCGTGCACATGATGCACGTCTTCGACGATGACCCCGTCGCGCAGGCGAATGGTGCGCTGCGTGCGCGCGGCGAGGGCAGCGTCGTGCGTGACGAGCACGATGGTGCAGCCGCGTTCGCGGTTGAGCGCCTGCAGCAACTCCACGATGCGCTCGCCGGTGGTGCCGTCGAGGTTACCGGTGGGTTCGTCGGCAAAGAGAATTTTGGGTTCGTTCACGAACGCGCGCGCCAGCGCCACGCGTTGCTGCTCGCCACCGGAGAGCTGTTGCGGAAAGTGGTCGAGCCGGTCGCCGAGCCCCACGCGCGTCAGCAGGTCGCGGGCTCGGGCCGCGGCGTCGCGCGTCCCCACCACGCCGGCGAGTTCGAGCGGCACCTGCACATTTTCGAGGGCCGTGAGCGTGGGGATCAATTGAAAGCTTTGGAAGACGAACCCAACTTTCGCACCACGCAGTTTCGCGCGGGCGTCCTCGTCGAGGCTGCCGAAGTCGACGCCGTCGAGGGACACTGTGCCGCGCGACGGGGTATCGAGTCCGGCGAGCAGGCCGAGTAACGTGGTCTTTCCGCTGCCGGAGGGGCCGACGATGGAAACAAACGCGCCGGCTGGCACGTCGAAGGTCACATCACGCAGCACCGTCAGCGGCTGAGTGCCGCTGAGATACTCTTTGGTCAACCCACGGGCAACGAGCATGCGATTGCAGAAGAGAGAGAGGGGAGTGCGTCGGAGCTGGCGTCGTCCGGGCGCGCTGGTCCTGGCGTGCGCGGCCCTGCTGGGCGCGTGCACCGGCCGCGGGGATGCCGCGGCCAACTCCGGAACCAACGGTTCGGCTGTCGCTGGAGATTCAGGCAATGTGGCGGCGTCGGGCGCCCCCGCTGGTGAGAATACACCGTCAGCCGCGGGAACGGTCGCGCGGGTGGTCATGCTGGGCACGAGCCTCACGGCGGGGCTCGGGCTCGACCCGGAGCGTGCGTATCCGGCGTTGCTGCAGGCGAAGGCCGATTCGGCGGGGCTCAAGGTGCGTATCGTGAACGCGGGGCTCAGTGGCGAGACCTCGGCCGGGGCGCTGCGGCGGGCGGCGTGGGTGCTCGACCAGCCGGCCTCGCTCGTCGTGCTCGAGGTGGGGGCCAACGACGGGCTCCGCGGGGTCGACCCGGACACGACGTACGCGAACATCGTGAAGCTGGTGGAGACGGTGCGGCGGACGCGTCCTGAGGCGAAGCTGGCGTTGGTGCAGATGGAGGCGCCGCCCAATTTCGGGAAGGACTACACGACGCGCTTTCACGCGACCTACGTGCGGGCGGCGGAGGCCACCGGCGTGCCGCTGTGGCCGTTCCTGCTGGACCGTGTGGCGGGGGTGTCGCGGCTCAATCAGGGGGACGGGATCCATCCCAACGAGGAGGGCTCGAAGGTGGTGGCGGCGACGGTGTGGGCGGCCATGGAGCCGGCACTGCGCGCATTTGCCAATCCCTGAGACGGGGTCACTTCCAGCGAGCGATCAGGTCGGTTACGTTTTGAGGCTGTACCGGATTTGTGGGTGGCCGCGGCGTCGTAGTCGGGCGCCGGCCCCGGCAGATCCCTCGCGCAGTTCCGCGTTCTTTCCCTGCTTGCAGGTGTCGTGAATATGGCTTTCTCCGCTACGCAGATCCGTCGTGGTATGGTGCTCGTCTTCGAAGGCGATCCGTGCCGAGTCGTCGAATTCCGTCACCATACGCCGGGTAACCTCCGCGCGATGGTGCAGGCGAAGCTCAAGAACCTGCGCACCGGTTCGAACTTCGAGCATCGTTTCCGGGCGGCCGACACGATCGTGAAGGCGGACATGGAAACGCACGAGCTCGAGTTCATGTACCAGGGTGGTGATTCGTACCACTTCATGAACGCGGAGAACTACGACCAGATCGAGCTCGACGAAGAGTCGTTGGGCGATTCGGCGCCGTGGATGCAGGCGGGGCTCAAGATTCTGGCCGAGTACTACAACGGCCGTCCCATCGGCATTCAGCTGCCGAATTCGATGGTGTTCGAGATCGTGGATACGGCGCCGGTCGTGCGCGGGGCCACGAAGACGGCATCGTCGAAGCCGGCGAAGCTGGAGAACGGCGTCGTGGTGAACGTGCCGGAATTCGTGGAGCAGGGGACGCGCGTGCGCGTCAACCCGAACACGGGTGAGTACCTCGATCGCGCGAAGGACTGAAAAAAGAACGAGGTCGCCACTTGAAATCGGTGTTCTGACCGGTTACCCTTGGCGTCTCCCGAGTAACTCCGCACCGAATTTCAGTGCGGCGGCAGGGAGAAACAAACGCGGTTCTGGATCGTTACCCGTTTGTGCATGGTGGCCGTAGCTCAATCGGTTAGAGCACCGGATTGTGGTTCCGGGGGTTGCGGGTTCAATTCCCGTCGGTCACCCTGAGTCGCACTGGCGAGCAGCGATGATGTCGCCGCTCTCCGGAGGTCCGTAGCTCAATTGGTAGAGCACCGGTCTCCAAAACCGGCGGTTGGGGGTTCGATTCCCTCCGGGCCTGTAACTGCAGTCATGAGTCCTGAGTTCTGGGTCCCGAGTATCTGTCCCGGTACGAACGGTTCGGAAAGCAGCGAGAGAGGAGCGATCACGATCAGTGATCGCGACAGGAAATAGCAGGTCCGCCGAGGCTACGCGCCTTGGCGCGTAGCCTCGGCGGTATCGTCTAGGGGACTAGGACACAGCCCTCTCAAGGCTGGAACACGGGTTCGAATCCCGTTACCGCTATGGGTGTGTTTTCGTAGGTGTAGTAAGCAGGGCAGTGGTTCCAACGGCTCCATCGTCTATCGGTTAGGACACGACCCTTTCAAGGTTGAGAGACGGGTTCGATTCCCGTTGGAGCTATCGTTCGGAATGCAGGTGCAGGTGTTGTTGGGGGCGTAGCTCAGTTTGGTTAGAGCACTCGACTGTCACTCGAGAGGTCGCGGGTTCGAGCCCCGTCGCTCCCGTTGTCGTGCGGAAGTTTGGGATGCAGGTGTAGGTGGAGTCTCCGCACAGACACAGCTGGTACAAGCAGGATGCAGGTGCAGTGCGCCCTCGTGGTGGAATTGGTAGACACGCTACTTTGAGGTGGTAGTGCTTAACGGCGTCACGGTTCGAGTCCGTGCGAGGGCACTGTTTACCGCTGTATAGCAGGACACGGCACCTCACCGTGATTTCGACCGCCACAGTAGCTCAGTGGTAGAGCACCCGATTCGTAATCGGGCGGTCATCGGTTCAATCCCGATCTGTGGCTCTGAGCGTTGCATTTCTAAGTTGCCTCCACGTTTGAAGTTACGGCCTCCGGTCCTCCGGGGGCCGTTTCGTTTTCGGGGACGTCGGGACGTTTCGGGGACAGTTTCGCACTGGCTTCCATCTGCCCTTCGATGCTGACCTGCCGGAGCGCAGCGGCCGTCCGCACATCGATGCGCCGGTCGTAGCTCGCCAGCTGCGAGAGATCGCGGTCGCCAATGACCTCCAACGCCAAGGCCCGGTCTCCGGTCTCTTCGAGCACCTTGCCGAGCAACATGCGCCGGAGCCCGTGCGCCTTCCGGTACGGCTTCGCGTCCACCTTCGCGCGGATCTCTGCCTGGCAGATGTGGTAATGCAGGGACTGGTACGACATCGGCTTGGCGCGATCCCGCTCAGCGAATAGGACCCAGTCGGCGGACTCAAGTCGCTCGCGTGTGCTGTGGGCGCTCTTGTGGTGCTTCAGGCGACGGAAGCCGGCGGCGCGCTCCCGCTCCTGCTGCGCCGTGAGCAGTGCCGAATACGCCTCCCACAGGATCGGGCGCACGAGATCGCGCCCCTGCTTCTGGAAGCGTCCCGGCCACCGGATGATCCCCGTCTCCCAATCGATGTCCTACCACCGGAGGTGGAGCACGGCGTTGGCACGTTGGCCGTAGTGAGCGGCCAGCATCACGAACACCCATGCCTTCCACTGGCGAGTGTCCGTCTTGTCCAACGCGGCGAGGATGCGCTCGCTCTCGTCCGCCGTGTACTCGTCGGGCTCCAGCGGTTTCGGTTCGTCTTTGCGCGACTTCCATCGCATAAGCGCCAGCGGGGACCGCAGCATCAGCTCTTGCTCGACGCCCCAGCGGAATACGGTGCGCACGACGTTCAGTGTCTGCTTGATCTGGTTCAGCGCACGGCCTGCCTCGAGATCCTGCCGTTTCAGTTCGGCGAGCTCAGGGACTTTGATGGTCTCGGCGAGACGATCGCGACCGATAAACAGTTCGAAGCGACGAAAGTGCTGGGTGTACGACTTCTGTGTGGCCTCCCGCAGGCCGTGACCGACCTCCGGCGAGAACTCGGCCGCGCGATACGCATCCCAGAGCCCCCGCACGCTGAGTGTCGGCCCAGCATTCAGCACGGCGGTCTGCCGCTCCCGCGAGTGCCCCGCGCGATGCGGAGGTGCTCGCCGCCGTCCGCGAGATCCTGCAAGCCCGATCGCACGGGGGGCGCGCGACCGCCGCTCTCTCCGTGCCCGAGTACTGCGCGGAGCGCGTATATCCAGTGGTTGAGATCCTGCGTGAGACTACCAATCCGCACGACCGAGTACGGCAGGTGGATCGACTGCTAGGGATTAACAGCGTTGTTCAGAAGGCCGGAAGATAGTCATGGCGCTAGGCAGCCTGTTCGCGGCGTCGCTGAATTCGCACTTCTTATCGTTCACACCACTACAGTCTATACAAGTGAACGTTCGCAGATTATTCGCTCACCAGAAGGCCCATCTCGTCGCGGCCAGCAGCATACCAGACCGAGGGCCACTGCCTCGGTCCGGTGTTCTGCAAAGCTCGACCTGCTCATGCGTTCGCGACGTGACAGAGGGAAGGAACAACCTCGAGCCACTATTCAGAAGCCAAGATGAGCGACGAAACTGCGGCTCGTCATTCCAAGTACCGACGGACGCTGACGACGCCGAGCTGACTGTTAAAGACGATATACTCTGTCACGTCTCTCATCGGGCTATAGAAGGACGTACCAAAGTAGTATCCAGTTGAACCGATCCGCGCCAAGTACACCTCAAGAGGAAAATCCCCACCTCCGGAGTTAACACGAAAGGCGCGATAAGACGCTGCCGCTGTGACGCACGCGAGCGAGTCAAGATGGACGGTGATGCCACTATCTGGCACGAGAGGGATACCCAGAGATGAACGCCAACTCGTGCTTGAAGTGTCAGAAGCGAAACCCTTCGCGTAGTAAATGAGCATGTCTCGATTTGTCTTTGGTTGAATATCGCACACGTTCACACCTCTATTCCGAGTAGCTGTCGGGAGCGAGGAAACGGATTCGAACAAAGAGGCGAAAACTGAGCAAGCGAGGAATGCTACGATAGTTGCTTTCATGGCAGCTGGCACCCTTGACCGGTACGTGAAAATTCGCTGTAGGCGTTGTTGATCAAGCTTTCCTTGGGAATCCTCACCCAGCGCTTGTTCCCACCAGGCTCTTCCCTCTTATAGACCGAGTCGTACGGGGTCGGCATCTTGTATGACGCTATTCTCCGAGGGCTGATCACGACATTTCGCTCGGGAAAACCCAATGAGTTTTCCCAGTCAGTTCCGCTTGCAATTGTGTTCATGAAGGTCTTGACTCTCCACGTCCCATTGCACGCGGCGCGGGGACACTTCCGGGACGGTTTGCGCTGCGGAAATCTTACCTGTTCGATCCCCTTGCGGGTTCAGCACGTACGGCGTAGGCTCTTGTACAGCAACAACATCGACGAAAGCGCCGGGGTTTGGGATTGAAGCGGTCATCGGTTCAATCCCGATCTGTGGCTCTTGTTTCAGAGCAGATGGTTACGCAACACAAAAACGGCCCCCGAATTTCGGGGGCCGTTTTGCGTTCCGGTCATGCCTATCAGGTCCCGCGACGACCGCCGTTCTTCGACTTGGTCGGCGCGGCCTGCTTCTGCCGCGGGTCAGGCACATACGCCTGTTCTCCCGACGCGACAGGCTTACCACCGGCCACCGGTTTCTTGCGGGAAAAATCCGGAACCGCTCCGGTCTTGAGCTTCTTCATGCATGCCTCCAAGGGCAGGGTGTCTCTTCGTGTTGTCCGAAAGATACCCCGGCGCGTGCACGAGGGTCACTCGGGGAAGGGCACATCCTCCAAACCCGGGCCCGCGGCCACATGGTTCGTCACCCCGGTGTCTTTCGCGGTAGCCCGCGCCGCGGATCCCTGCGGCCACGCAATGCGCACCAGTTCACACTGCGACAGCGCAAGCGCCGGAATAGGTGCCTGCTGCGAAATTGTGGTGAGCTGCAGCATGAGCCGCACATGCTCGTGTTGCCCCGCCAGCTTCGCGGTGTCGTCGCGATGGCTCACGAATTCGCTGGCCTCGAGCGCTTTTTCGATGGACTGCCAACGGCGCAGCAACTTCACCGCGGTGCCTTTCCCCACGTTGCGCACGCCGGGAATGTCGTCGCCTTCTTCACCGCACAGCGCCTTGAACGCCGGCAGGTTCACCGGGGCCACGCCAAAGCGGTCGAGTACGTCGGCTTCGGTCCACGTCTTGATGCGCGCGCCGTTGGTGCCTTTCCCCACGCCCACGTACGTCGCCACGTCCACGCCTTCCGACACGAACTGCAACAGATCGGAATCGTTCGACAGCACCGTCACGCGCGCCTCGTCGCGAAAGCGCGCCATGATCGTCGCCACGCAGTCGTCGCCTTCGAACGTGTCGACGCTGATGCTCGTCATGCCCGTCGCTTCCACCCCGTCGCGAATGGGCGCAATGCGCGCACGCATCGAACCCGTGCGCCGGTGCTTGTACTGGGCATACAGCGCGTGACGAAAGGTGGGACCGTCGTGGTCCCACGCCGCCACCAGATGCGTCGCGCCAATGTCGAGCGCGGCGCCGCGCGCCATCTGACACCAGAGGCGCACGCCGTTCACCACATCACCGGCCGCGACATGGGCGGCGCGACCGGCCAACGATTGGGCATCCACGACGAGCAGGTGCGGGAGAGTCATGCCGCAATCTAGCCGTCATGTCGCAGATCGTCCCGGAGCGCTTATGTTGCAGCAGCGGTACCGGCCCCTGGCCGGTGCTCCCCATGTGACGACACTGCTCCCGACCTGCTCCCGACCTGCTCTCATGAACATCACCGACGCCATTGCCGCGCGCCGCTCCGTGCGCAAGTTCACCGACCGCCCCCCCACGCGCGAAGAGCTCGAGCAGATCATTCAGGCGGCCACGCTGGCCCCAATCCACCGCCTCACCAATCCGTGGCGCTTCTACGTCCTCGGTCCCGAAGCGCGCGCCGGCTACGGCCTCGCCCTCGGCAACCGCAAGGCCAAGAAGGCCACCGACGAAGCGCACGCCGAGTCCATTCGCAAGGCGACGAGCGACGAACACCGCGCGCAGCCGTGCATGGTCATCGTCGCGATGACGCTCAATGAGAACCCGGAAATTCGCGAAGAAGATTACGCGTCGACGATGATGGCCACGCAGAACCTCTGCCTCGCCGCCGTCGAACTCGGACTCGGCACGCATATCCGTTCGGGCGCGATCATGGACGATCCCGCCGCGCGGTCGGCGGTGGGGGTGCCCGAGGGTGAGCGCATCGTGGCCGTGCTCACGGTGGGCACCCCCGCCGAAGTGCCCGAGCCCAAGGCGCGCCGCGCCGCGGCCGAAGTCACGCACTGGGTCGCGTGAACGAGAAGCGGCCGGGGTATCGCTATGCCGTATTGGCGATGCTCACGCTCACGTACACGTTCAATTTTCTCGACCGACAAATCCTTGGCATTCTCAAGGAGCCCATCAAGCGCGACCTGGGGCTAAGCGACACCGAGCTCGGCCTCATGGGGGGGCTCGCGTTCGCGATGTTGTACTCCACGGTCGCGGTGCCAGTCGCGTGGGCCGCCGACCGCATGCGTCGCACCTGGATCATCACGGTGGCGCTGGCGCTCTGGAGCGGCTTCACCATGTTGTGCGGCGCCGCCACCGGATTCTGGTCGCTGTTCCTGGCGCGACTGGGTGTCGGCTTTGGTGAAGCCGGCGGCGTAGCGCCCGCCTACTCGCTGGTGGGCGATTATTTCCCGCCGGCGCAGCGGGCGCGTGCGTTGGCCGCGTATTCGTTTGGCATCCCGTTAGGGTCGGCGTTGGGGACGCTGTTCGGCGGCCTCATGGCGGCGTACATCGACTGGCGCTTCGCCTTTGTGGCCGTGGGCGCCGCCGGCGTACTGCTGGCACCGCTGTTCAAGTGGGTGGTGAAAGATCCGGTACGCGGTGCGTTCGATAGCGTGGGCCATGCCACCGAAAAACCGGTGGCGCCGCGCTTCGCCGACGTCGTGCGCACCGTGCTCCCCAAGCCGACGTTCTGGTTACTGGCATTCGGTGCCGCCAGCTCGAGCATCTGCGGCTACGGCGTGGCGTTCTGGTTGCCGTCGTTCTTCATGCGCAGCCTCCAGCTCACGCTGGCGCAGACGTCGCTGTTCTACGGTTCGCTGCAGCTTCTTGGCGGAATGGCCGGTATCTGGCTGGGCGGCGCGCTCTCCGACCGACTCGGCGCCACCAACCGGCGAGCATATGCGCTCGTGCCGGCGGTGTGCTATCTGGTGGGGTTGCCGTTCTTTCTGACGGCGATGAACAGCACGAGTCTGGTGGTCGCGTGGCTGCTGTTCGTGGTGCCCATCGGTCTCAACCTGGCGTGGCTGGGGCCGGTGGTGAACGCCGTGCAGCATTTGGCGCCGGCCAACATGCGCAGCACGACCAGCGCACTCTTTCTGCTCGTGAACAACCTGCTGGGGCTCGCGGTGGGGCTCTGGGTGTTCGGCTTCGTGAGCGACTTGTTGGCGCCCCGGTATGGGGCCGAGTCGATGCGGTACGCGATTTACTACGGGCTGAGCTTTTACCTGTTGGCGGCGACGCTGTTGTACTTCGCGTCGCGCCGGTTGCCGGCCGATTGGGTGGAAGGGGGCGGGTAAGTGTTGCGGGCGCCCCTTTCGAGCCTTCTGGCGGGTTGCTAGACTACCTGTTGGGTGCCGGGACGCTGGTGCCCACTTCGCGGGCGTAATTCAGTTGGTAGAATGCCAGCTTCCCAAGCTGGACGTCGCCGGTTCGAGTCCGGTCGCCCGCTCTGACGTAATACAAAGCCCCGCAACGGTTTCCGTTGCGGGGCTTTGTTCGTTCGATGTGCTCTAAAGCCAGTGGGTAACCATCCGGTAACCACTCGGCGCCGTTTCGCGCGGCCAACGCCTATTGTGGCGCCGTTTCTCTGCGCTGGTTCGCGACCAAGGTGTCGCCGCCGCTCGGATACACGCGACGATGTTTCGGCTTCAGATCGGCGAGTCGCTCATCTGACCGGCATCGAGAAAAAGGCTGTCGTCCATCGTGACGAAATCTAGGTGAAACAGGGACTTGCGCTGGACGGGGGGGTCACCGGATGGATCGGAAAGGAACGCCTACGCTGCGACCTGTTCGTCTCCCTAGCCCACTCACTATGCAAAATGCGGCTCCAGCCAACCTCGTAAAGTTCTTGTCGGACCGGGAGGTCGCGGACTTGACCGGAACAGCACGCTCCACCCTCGCAAAAATGCGCATTAGGGGTGACGGGCCCCCCTTTGTGCGAGTGGGCGCCTCCGTGCGCTATCCGGAGGATGCCCTCCGCGAATGGCAGTCATCCTTGACGCGTCGTCGTTCGACTTGCGACCCGTCAACGCACGTGCTCAGGCCGGGCAAGGGCTGAGTTACTCAGGAAAAACACACGCGCCCCGAGGTTCAGTCGGGGCGCGCGGCGAAACCATCCTACACCTGATAAAAAATGTAAGAGCGAATCAACAAGCCCGCAATCGATCTGCGCGCCCATGCCGAACAGGTGCGCGCCGGAAACGCCACTCCCGCCGCGTCTCATCGCACCGCACCCTTCGAGAGGGGCGAGCGACTCGCGACGGCGTTGCGTGGCGACCGTGAGGAACTCCGCATCACGTGGACAGAGTACAACGGCCGCCACTTCCTGAGTTTGCGCATCTGGACGCGTGACACGTCCGGGCAATGGTGGCCGACCAAGGACAAGGGCCTCGCGATTCGTCGCAACGAACTCGCCGACCTAGCGGAAGGCGTAGCGGCGGCGCTTGATCGCGCGGACGTGTTCTCCAAAGCGCAGGAGGGGACCCGATGACCCTCTCACCCTTAGGATGGGCGGCGCTGTCGCTATCGAGCGAGTTCGGACTCCCAGTGTTCCCTTGCGCACCGCGCACCAAGAGAGCAATGGTCGGGCGGCTCAAGCACGACGGGACGCTATGGAAAGAGGGACGCGACACCGACTCCGAGATCGGTACCCTCGGCGGATTCCATCGGGCCTCGACACATCCGGAACAAGTCAGCGCTTGGTGGGAGCGGTGGCCAGACGCCAACATCGGCGTGCGGCTCGGTGGTGTACTACGCCTCGGGTTAATCGAGGGGGACACCCCGTCGGCCAATGAGAGGATCGAAAGTATGGCGGCGACATGGGCGCCCACCTGGGCGTATCGCTCAAGTCGCGGTATCAATCGTATCGTGCGCGTGCCCGTGGACATCGCTGATCGTCCGGTGCGCAACGTGTTTGAAGATGAAATCGGTGCGGGATTGGAAGTGAAGACGGGGCGCGGGCTGTTCGTCGCGCCGCCCTCCATCCATCCGAAGGGGATTGTGTACGAGTGGTGCGAAGCCCGCTCGCCCGCCGACTGTGCGCTATCGGACATGCCGTTCGTAATCGCGGAAGAGATCCGGCGACTCGATGCGGCTCGCCTGGGGCCCAAGGTGGCGAATGGATCCTCAGGCGCACCACGTGCTCACACCTTCGACCCGGTCTGCACGCTCGATGCGTTGCGGTTCATCGATCCGGACGACTACCAGACATGGCGCGACGTTGGACTGGCGTTGAAGTACACGGGGCACCCATCAGCGCGTGGTATCTGGGACGCTTGGTCGGCGGGCTCTCGCAAGTTTGACGAGCAGGTTAACCGCTCAGCGTGGATTGCGTTTCGCCCTACGGCGATCACACTCGCGTCGGTATTCCATCATGCGCGGTCTGCAGGCTGGTCTGCACGGCGGGCTTCATGAAGACGCGAACCCCGGAGCCACCGACGGCGCCAATCGACGCGGAACGCGCGCGCTCGCCGTCCATGGTGTCTAAGCGTGAAGCAGTTGAACATTCCGTCAACGCTTCGCCGATCACGACGCCGACTTTTGATCCCGCGCATCTGTATGGGTCGGTGGGTGCGTACGTGAGGCTCATGGCGCCCCATACCGAAGCGGCACCGGTCAGTGTCTACGTGACTGCGCTTGCGTTGTGTGGCTCGATCATCGGTCGTGGCCCGTGGATGAACATCGGGAACACCGATCATCACGCCCGTGTCTTTGTGCTGCTCGTGGGTCCTACGGGCGCGGGACGCAAAGGTACGGCGCTCAGCGTTGGTGGGAGTCGGCTCGCACGCTTGCTTGACGACAACTTTTCTGCGACGAGAGTGGTAAGCGGGCTGTCTTCGGCTGAGGGATTGATCGCCGAGGTCCGTGACCCCACGCCGTTGGCGAAAGACGAGAACTCGGGCAAGGTGATACGGGCCGGTGATCCCGGCGTCCTCGACAAGCGCCTGTTGGTCAAGGAAGGCGAAATGGGCGGCGCGCTGGAAGCGATGGCGCGCGAGGGGAATCGCTTGAGCGCCATTCTTCGGGACGCATGGGACGGTATGGACCTCCGCAGCATGGTGAAGCGTGATCCACAGTGCTCGACGGCGCCGCATATCGCGATCGTCGGGGCGATCACCAAATCTGAATTATGCAAGCTGCTGGGGCATGCTTCCGTGCTGAACGGCCTCGCGAACCGCTTTCTCCCGATCTGGTCCACCCGCGCGCATCTACTCGCACAACCCACTGAACCCGATCCTGAAGCCGTGTCTGAGGTGGTGGCTGCGATTCGCAAAAGCATTGCAGCAACGAGCGGGATTGAAAAGGTCGTACTCAGTGCTGAAGCAAGGGATCGCTGGGAGGTGGAATATCCAAGCCTCGCGGTCGTCGATGACGCGAGCCCGGTGATTCGGGCGCTGCTGGAACGTGGGGCACCTTACGTGCTGCGTCTCGCCATGCTGCTCACGCTGCTAGACGGTATTTCGGTTATTGAGGTTCGTCATCTCGATGCCGCTTTAGCCGTGTGGCATTATGCTGCCGACTCGTGGCGATTCATCTACGCGGACGGGGTGGTGCGCTCTCCGCTGGCTGAAAGGCTGCTCGTGGCGCTTGAGAGTGCGGGGGCTATGGGACTTTCCCGTAGCGATATCCGAGAGGGAGTCGTGGGTAGCAATGCCGTGAGTGCAAAACAGATCGATGCAGCACTCGGCGCACTTTCTAGCAGTGGACTCGCGTCCATGGCTAAGCGCGCTACGAATGGACGACCGCAAGAACGCTGGACCCACGCCCGACACCTTCAGCGCGAGGCGTGACCGCTGATCACAACGGGAGGAAAGGGAGGAAACGAGCCGCACGATAGATTCCTTTCCTCCCTTTACTCCCTTTCCTCGCCGTTAGGTGCGCGCTCACATGCTGACGGCGCGGAGGTAGCACTGCCGCACAGCTCACCCAATTTTTCAGGTCTCCGTGAGTTCATCGCGTCAATAGAGGCAACGACCGGACGGGCCCCGTGAGCCTACACGCTCCGCCGGAGTGCAAAACGGGGATCGTATAGCGCTGCCCTCGACCTATGCGAGCAGCACCAACTAGACAGCAGTGCATTCGATGCTGGCCCCCGGGTGGCTGTTTGAACCTGCCAGTCGTAGCGCGTATGGGGCAGAGGGGGCCACCAGTCCGAACTGGTAAGCGTTGATATTCCGCTAGAGAGACACGTGTCGGCCACGCACCGTTCGAACTCACGTGCTTTTCTCCATCCAGCTTGTCCGGTTCTGGGGGGCCAGCGATGCTTCCATCGTCGTCCACCAGCGGCGCCACGGCCCCGTCGCCGGTCGATTATTGACCCCCTAGGCCTTGAGCGCCTTCGGTGGCTCTGCCAACGGCTGTCGGAGCGACGACTTAAAGGCTGAAGGCTTCCATCTCGGCCAACCACTCTGCGCGCTTCCTTCAGGGCGACGCACGCCCTACCTGCTGATCGCTCGGAAACTTCTCAGGCGTGGCTTCGGATTTCTGAGAAGTAGTCGAGGCGTCGCGCATTAGGAGTGTTGGGTGTTCGGCACGAGACACCGCCGATTCCGTTGCAGTCGGTAAGCCTCACGAAGGGGGGGATGCTTCTGCATCCCGCTCAACCTCCGTCAGGTCGGCCTAGGCAGCGTCCCACACTTGCGCTGCCAGCAACGGGTCGTGCGTTGTAAGGACGCTCACCACCTCTCGCCAATCCTCGAGCTCAAGCGCTGGTTCGTTCTCATCGATTGACGAATAGAGATCATTGATGGCGTCCCAGACTTCTGCCCCAGTTTTCAGCGGGTAATGGATGCGGAATCGCGGAGTGGGTGGCTCGTTCGTAGTGCAGGTAGCTCCAACCGAGTAGCGGCCCGTCTTACGCAATGCTACCCAGATGGAGAAGCCCCAAGAGACCCCAGCAATATTGTCATTGTCCCGAGACAGGACGTCAATTGCAAACGGATGGAGCACGAGAACCTCTGGCGATGAGTAGTTCAACCGGCAAGCAATACGGACTCAGGATTGCGATAACTGGATGGCCCTCGTAATCGTGAAGACGGGCAGCCCAGCGCGCCAGCCTAGAACGCTTCGCCACCCGCACGGGCAAGTCAATTGGGTTCGACCAACCGTCGCGATACCTGCAACCGAATCGGCCCCCCTCCCTACCGACCCGGGCCGCTGGAGGCGATCATATCCCGGAGTTCCTGCGCTAGCCGCACCTGTCCCGCTGACCCGTCACCACCAGAATGAGCGACAACCCCAATGTTTGAACAAGCATTCAGAAATATCGACGACGTGCTCTGGAAGGAGGCTGGGTGCACAACCGAGCTCGACTATACTGAGCAGACGTCGTGGCTGCTCTTCCTCAAGTACCTCGACGGACTTGAGCAGGACCGGGCCGACGAAGCGGCGCTGGAGGGGAAGAAGTACACATACATCCTCGACCAGCCGTACCGATGGGAAGTTTGGGCCGCTCCCAAGGGCAAGGACGGGAAGCTCGACCACAACAAGGCGTTGACGGGCGACGACCTGCGTGACTTCGTGGACCGGAAGCTCATTCCGTACCTGCACGCCTTCAAGCAGCGGGCCAGTGGGCCGAACACGATCGAGTACAAGATCGGCGAGATCTTCGGCGAGATCAAAAACAAGATCCAAAGCGGCTACAACCTCCGAGAGATCATCGATCACGTCGACGAACTCCGCTTCCGCTCGCAGGCCGAGAAGCATGAGCTCTCGCACCTGTACGAAGCCAAGATCAAGAACATGGGCAATGCCGGGCGGAATGGCGGCGAGTATTACACGCCGCGTCCGCTCATTCGTGCCATGATTCAGGTGGTGAAGCCGGAAATCGGCGAGCGAATCTACGACGGTGCATGTGGCTCAGCGGGCTTCTTGTGCGAGGCGTACGACTACCTCAAGACGACGCACCCCAAGCGTACCACGGCGCAGGACCGGACGCTGCAGGAGCGAACGTTCTACGGCAAGGAGAAGAAGTCGCTCGCCTACGTCATCGCGATCATGAACATGATCCTGCATGGCATCGAAGCGCCAAACATCCTGCACACGAACACGCTCACGAAGAACCTCGCGGATGTGCAGGAGAAGGACCGTTACGACATCGTCCTGGCCAATCCCCCCTTTGGTGGGAAGGAGCGGCCGGAGGTGCAGCAAAACTTCCCCATTCGCACGGGCGAGACCGCATACCTGTTCCTGCAGCATTTCATCAAGCTGCTCAGGGCCGGAGGGCGCGGGGCGGTGGTCATCAAGAACACTTTCCTGTCAAACACCGACAATGCCTCGGTAAGCCTCCGAAAGAGCCTGCTGGAGAGCTGCAATCTTCACACGATTCTTGACTGTCCTAGAGGCACCTTCATCGGCGCTGGTGTGAAAACAGTGGTGCTGTTTTTTGAGAAGGGGTCACCGACGCGGAAGATCTGGTATTACCAGCTCGACCCTGGGCGCAGCATGGGAAAGACGAACCCGCTCAACGATGCAGACCTCGCAGAATTCGTGGATCTACAGGCGTCAAAGGCCGAGTCGCCGAAGTCGTGGAGGGTCGCTGTACAGGACGTCGATCAGGCCACCTTTGATTTGTCGCTGAAGAATCCAAACGGAGGCGAAGTAGTCACGCACCGTAGCCCCGAGGAAATCTTGGATGAGATCGTGGTTCTCGATGCGGAGAGCGCGGATGTTCTTGCCAGTATTCGGGCGCTATTGTGAGCGGAGGCTGGGAGCGTCGGCCGTTCGAGGACTGTATCGAACGAGTGACATACACGAACAGGATCCAGCGTCGAGACTTTTTGGAGAACGGTGCATTTCCTATCGTGTCTCAGGAAGAAGGACTTGTTAACGGATACTGGAACAACAGTGCAGATCTTTTCCGCGTTCAGGGTCCGGTGGTCCTATTCGGCGATCATACGAGAGCGCTGAAGTACGTGGACTTCGACTTCGTGCTTGGTGCCGATGGCGTCAAGATTCTTAAGCCGAAGTCTTGCCTAGATCCGCGCTTCTTCTACTACGCGTTGATGGCAGTTGAAATCAAGTCGCTTGGTTACGCGAGGCACTATCGGCAGTTGAAGGAACTGGAGATTGGGTTCCCCCCAATTGCCCAACAGCAACGCATCGTCCGCATCCTCGACGAAGCGTTCGAGGGCATCGCCACCGCAAAGGCTAACGCCGAACAGAACCTTCGGAACACGACTGCCCTCTTCAAAAGCCACCTCAATGCCGCTTTCACGGGCCATGACTGGCCAGTTGCGAGGCTCGGCGACCTCGCTGACAAGGTGACTAAAGGCACGACTCCAACATCAGTCGGCCACGCATTCATCGACGACGGCATCAACTTCGTGAAAGTTGAGTCTATCACGAAAACGGGCCGATTCATTCGGGAGAAGTTCGCGCATATCTCGCCTGAATGTCACGCTGACCTTGCTCGTTCTCAGCTCGCAGCTGGCGACATTCTCTTTTCGATTGCAGGAGCGCTTGGACGTACAGCCTTGGTCACGGACGACATTCTTCCTGCGAACACGAATCAGGCTCTGGCCATTATTCGACTAAATCCCAATCCTGGATTGTTGAGGGCATTCGTGCTAAAGGCGCTCGAAACCGGCGTGGTGCTGGAGCAGATCGAGCAGTTTAGAGGTGGGGCTGCACAGCAGAATCTTTCGCTAGCTCAAGTCCGCGATTTTGAGATCGCAATGCCCTCACTCGTCGAGCAGCAGCAGATCGTCGCGAACCTTGAACGGTTTTTTGATGAAACTGAACAGCTTGCCAGCATCTTCGAGGAGAAGATCACGGCGCTGGAGGCGCTAAAGATGTCGCTACTCCACAACGCATTCAGCGGCCAACTGTGATCCGTCGATGAACGAAGCCGAAACCAGAGCCGAGCACATCGACCCTGCGCTGAAAGCGGCGGGGTGGGGCGTCGTCGATGGCAGCAAGATTCAGCGAGAGTATGCGATAACGCCCGGGCGCATCGAAGGACTTGGGCGGCGTGGCAAGGCGATGTCGGCTGATTATGTCCTTGTCTATCGCAACCAGAAGCTCGGCGTGGTAGAGGCGAAGGCGTGGGGTAAGCCACTTACCGCAGGTGTCGGTCAGGCCAAGGACTACTCGACCAAGATGGCGGTGCGTTTTGCTTACGCGACCAACGGGCAGGGCATCTACGCCATCGACATGCAGACAGGGAAGGAAGGGGCGATCACCAGCTACCCCACTCCGGAGGAGCTCTGGTCGCACACGTTCGCCGTCGCGAACGCCTGGCGAGATCGATTTGCCGAGGTACCGTTCGAAGACAAGGGCGGTTCCCATCCAAGCCGCTACTACCAAGATATCGCCGTCGAACGCGTCCTGCAGGCAATCGCCGAAGAGAAGCAGCGCATCCTGCTCACGCTGGCGACCGGTACCGGCAAGACGTTCATCGCCTTCCAGATCGCGTGGAAGCTGTTCCAGAGCCGGTGGAATCTGAGCCGCGAGCCGGAGCGTCGGCCGCGTATCCTGTTTCTCGCGGATCGGAATATCCTCGCCAATCAGGCGTATAATGCGTTCTCCGCCTTTCCCGAAGACGCATTAGTTCGCATTGATCCCGCCGACATTGCGAAGAAGGGGAAGGTTCCGAAGAACGGCAGCCTGTTCTTCACGATCTTTCAGACGTTCATGAGCGGAAAGCCGACGGACGGGAACCGGTCGCCGCATTTTGGCTCGTACCCGCCCGACTTCTTCGATCTCATCATCATCGACGAGTGCCATAGGGGCGGGGCGAACGATGAGGGCAACTGGCGCGGAATACTCGAATACTTCGCTCCAGCCGTTCAACTAGGCCTCACGGCGACCCCGAAGCGGCAGGACAACGCAGATACCTATGCGTATTTCGGGGAGCCGGTCTACGTCTACTCGCTGAAAGACGGCATCAACGATGGCTTTTTGACCCCGTTCAAGGTCAAGCAGATCTCGACGACGCTCGACGAGTACGTCTACACACCCGATGATACCGTCGTCGAAGGGGAGATCGAGGCGGGGGACCGGTTCGCGGAAGGGGACTTCAACAAGATCATCGAGATCAAGGAGCGCGAAGCCCACCGCGTGAAGATCTTCATGGACCAGATCAACCAGCAGGAGAAGACGCTGGTGTTCTGCGCCACGCAGGATCACGCACTCGCCGTGCGGGATCTCATCAACCAGATGAAGGCCTCGACCGATCCGAACTACTGTCAGCGGGTGACGGCCAATGATGGCGCACTCGGCGAGCAGCACCTCCGTGACTTTCAGGACAACGAGAAGTCTATCCCGACCATACTGACCACGTCGCAGAAGCTCTCAACTGGAGTGGACGCCCGGAACATCCGCAACATCGTGCTGATGCGGCCCATCAACTCCATGATCGAGTTCAAACAGATCATCGGGCGCGGCACGCGGCTGTACGACGGCAAGGACTACTTCACGATCTATGACTTCGTGAAGGCCCATCACCACTTCAGTGATCCCGAGTGGGATGGCGAGCCGCTTGAACCGGAGCCCAAGGAGCCAAAGAAGCCGAAGGGCTGGGGAGAGCCGCCTGGGCCTCCCTACGAGGTCGATCCCCCCGGAGGGGGCGAACCTCCGGTCAAGCAACAGCGCATCAAGGTGAAGCTCGCCGACGGTAAGGAGCGGACGATCCAGCATATGATCGCCACCAGCTTCTGGCACCCGGACGGGACGCCTATGTCGGCACAGCAGTTCTTGGAGATGCTATTCGGGAAGCTGCCCGCGTTCTTCAAAGACGAGGCGGAGCTCCGGGCCATCTGGAGCGCGCCCGATACCCGCAAGAAGCTGTTGGAGGGGCTCGCCGAGAAGGGCTTCGGCCGTGAACAGCTCGCCGAAATGCAGAAGATCATCGACGCGGAGAGGAGCGATCTCTTCGACGTCTTGGCGCACGTGGCCTATGCACTCCCCCCAGTCACTCGGCAGGACCGGGCGGCCATGGCGAAGGTGGTCATTAGCACCCATTTCAACAGCAAGCAAAAGGTCTTTCTCGACTTTGTGTTGTCGCACTATGTACGGGAAGGGGTGGAGGAGCTCGATCAGGAGAAGCTCACACCGTTGCTCAGGCTTCGCTACAACAACTCGATAGCTGACGCGATCGCTGATCTCGGCCGTGCTGAGGAAATCGGACGTGTTTTTGCTGGCTTCCAGCAGTTTCTCTACTCAAGTCAACGAGTCGCCTAGGATTAGTCCAAATGCAGAACTACTATCGGGTAGATCCTTTCGAGCGACCGGTCGGTTCGATCGTCACGCCTAGTGTCGCGTTCTTCGACTCACTGAAGCCGCCTGAGATAGAGGTCGAGGAGATCTTTGAGCGAGTCAGACCATCGTCGGCACCTGCTCGGCGTGGCGCGTTGTTCTTGTTCGTGCAGGAGAGGGATGCTCGGCGTTGGGCTGCCCGTGATCGTGCTCAGAGACTCTACGAGGTGTCTGTCTCACCCAGTCAGTCGGTTCTCCATGTTGATTGGGCGTGGCTAGGGCAAGCACGCAGAGACTGGCCCGATCAGAGCACAATTACAAGTAGCGCCACTCAGTACTGGAGTGGAGTACTCACGCGGAGCCCTGTGGCCGAATGTCTGACAGGTGAGGGGACGGTAGTGCGAGAGATTGAGATGGTGGCCGAAGACTACGATGCGGTCGCACGGGACACCATCGGAACGACGGCGGGCGATATCGCATCTCAGTTCCGCCTTGGCTTCTAGCCGGGCGATCGGCTGCCTAATCACGCGACTTCGATGCTCAACGACACTTCTTGTAGGTGAACTGTGCCAGCTTGCCCTCTCTGTACAGCGCAATGCAGTGAAGCACCCATCGATGACGTACATCGTGACTTGGTGGGAGTTCAATGTCCGGCTTGCGGTCGATACAGTGTCGATCGCGTGTTTCTCATCGGCTTACCGTCGGAAGATGCCGATCTTCGTAGCAGGCTGAGTCACGCTACCCGCGTTTCATCTGAGCGCCGCCAGCATCTCATTCTCGACGCTGAAACCGTTCCGGTGATTTTGGCGCAGTCGAGACCACCTGCCACGATAGGAGAGAAGATCGATCGACTCCTATCGCTGTTGGCATCCCGGGCTGGAACAAACTATTTGAGCGTTATCCGGTTCAACTCGCATCTCGATTGGCCGCTTATCGAAGCGAGAGATCACGTCGAGGTGGAGGGCCTTCTGCGCTTTGCGGAAGAGCTGGGCTTGCTGCGCCCGAACTCGTTAGTTCTGACCATCGAAGGCTGGCAGCGTGCAGAGGCGCTCCGGCGGAATCCGATCGAGTCCCGTCGGGTCTTCGTCGCGATGTCCTTCGATCAGAGCTTGAACGACGCGTGGACGATCGGCGTAGCGCCGGGCATTGAGCGTAGCGGATACTACAGTGCTCATCGAGTGGATACGGAGCAGCACAACGATAAGATCGATGATCGAATCATTGCAGAGATTCGGCGATCGGCGATGGTAGTTGCCGACTTTACCCACCACCGCGGTGGAGTCTATTTCGAGGCGGGTTTCGCACTTGGTCTTGGAAGGCCGGTCATTTGGACCTGCAGGAAGGACCAGATCGGTGGAGCTCATTTCGACACCCGCCAGTACAATCACATCACCTGGGAAGACGAACGAGAGCTGGCAGACGCCCTCGACCTCCGTATTCGGGCGCTCTATCTGCCAGTCGGATGGATGAGTTAGCCTGCGACCTAGGTCAGGCGCGCCGCAGGACAGGATTCGCTCGCAGCTTCTGGTCTAGTTCTGCTTTCACTTGTCCGTTAGTGGCGAGTGCCGAGCTGATTGCCCCGCCGACGCTGTCGGCCATGGCCTTCCGTGCATCATCCGCAAGGTGAGCATAGCGGGCCGTGCTGCGAAGGTCTTTGTGGCCCAGCAACTTGCCAATGAGGTAGAGCGAGTGGCCTTGCGCTGCTGCCGTAGATGCCACGCTGTGGCGAAGGTCATGTAGCCGGACATCGTCCAATCCGGACGCATGGCGCACGGCGTACCAAAGCCGCTGGATCTCCTGTAGAGGCTTGCTCGCAACCCTGCCGGGGAATACGAAGTCTGAGCCTGCAACCCGAGGCTGCGTGGCGATTAGCTCTAGAGCGGTAGCGGATAGCGAGCGGACGCTTCGTCCGGCTTTGGTGTCTTCGAGCGTCGCGGTGCTGTTGTCGAAGTTGACGGCATCCCAGCGAAGGGTAAGCGCTTCCTTTTCGCGCCATCCTGTGAGGATCAGGAGGCGGAGAGCAGCAACTGCTGTTGAGTTGGCGGGGCGTGCCTCGGCCGAAAACATGCCGGGATTACGAACGCGCTTGCTTCCACTTGGCTTTCGGTGTTGCGGGGCGGGGGGGAGCCCCCGCGTCTCAGCGATACGTAGTGCCTCCCCGAGCCGCGCCGTTTCCTCCACCGTCAGGAACCGCTCTCGGAGCCTCTCTGGATATCGCTCGGTCTTAGTGGCGGGATTGACGCCCCTGAACAGCTCGCGGCGCTCCAGCCAGTAAAAGAACGCCTTGATGAGCTGGAGGACTCGGTTCGCATTGGTCGGATTCGCCCGCATCGAGCGATGAAGGTCCGTCACATCCTTGCTGGTCACCCGAGCCACAGGGAGATGCCCGAGCGCTGGCAGAATGTGAAGTCGACCGAGTGTCTCGTAATTGTCGAGGGTGCGAGCGCGGCGAAGGTCGATCCCGTCCTGCAGGTACAGTGGGAAGAGTGTTGCGACCGTTTCGTCGCGAACCGCCCGGCGATCGTCCGCTGCCTTCATCGCGGGATCTTCGCCATTGGCGATGCGCGCCAAGAGCTCCATCGCTTTCTTCCGCGCCTCATCAACCGTGAATGGGCCGTATGCGCCGATCGTCAGCCGTCGGCGCTTCTGATGTAGCCCGGGAGCGTAGTACGACAGCACGAACGAGCGCGAGCCGCTGGCCTTGAGCCTGACGCCGAATCCCCTCGTCTCTTTGTCCCATAGAAACACATCGTTCGGAGGATCGGGCCGCAGGGCCCTCGGTGGACACCCAAATCCGGCCACCAGTGGACACCTGAAAACCGGCCACCACAGGCGAGCTGAGGCGTAGCCCGGCGGGACGTTCCGAGAGGGACGTTTCCCGTCATGAGCAACGTCTTGGACGAGACCAAACAACAGCAGGTGAT
>CANGXD010000020.1 GCA_947457545.1 Gemmatimonadaceae bacterium | reverse complement strand
CGGAAAAATCCCAGCCGGCGCGGCGCAGGATGAACAGTCCCAAGGCCCGAAGCCACGGGTGGTGGGACTGGGGGGCGTTTGGGCCGAGCTGCCAACTGGCGAGGGGTTGCGACATGGCGTTCATTTGAACGCATGACCCATTTGCTTCGCAAGGGACGGATGTGCCCGCCGGCCAGTTTCGTGGCTGCTCCGAGTTCGGCACACCGCGCCAGATCGCTGGTGTTTTCGCTGCTCGCCGTCTCCGGCGTCAGCGCCGCTCTGCCGTCGCAGCCACTCGCCGCCCAGACATCGGGGCGTCCTGAGGCGCCGTTGGCGCTCCGCGTGCCGGCCAGCGCCCGCTATGCCGCACTGGCCAACGCCGGGGTCTCCGGGAACGACGCCGACGTCATCTTCTACAACCCGGGGATGTTGGCGCAGGCACGCGGTATGGCGGTGTCGGTGCAGCGATTCGGGGCGCAGGCGACCAGCGGATCGTTTGGCAGCGTGCAAGCGCTGGGCGCCTTTACCATTGGCGTGGGAGCGCAGACGCTCGACTACGGCGCACCCGCCGCGGGCGGCCTCGAGGCCGCGGTGCGCACCGGCGCGCCACGGTTGTCCGACGGTGGCCCCGTTTCGGCCTCGAGCAACGTGTTCGTACTGGGCGCGGCGCGGACCATCAAGGGGTTCCGGTTGGGCGCGAATGTGAAGTACGCCGAAGAGCGACTCGGCGGCTCTCGGGATGGCGTGGCGGCGCTCGATGTCGGCATGAATCGTCCCCTCGGGCCGGCCACCATCGGCGTGAGCGTGCAGAATATCGGGGCCGGGCCACAGATCGGCGGAATTGGCGGGTCGCTGCCAACGCGCGTGACCATCGGCTTCGGCGGCGGACTCTTTCCGATCTGGGAGCGCTTCGACATCGGGATGCAGTCGCAACTGAGCGTCGAGCGAGACGGATTCGTGCGTCCCGCCGGTGGCGTCGAGTTGGGCTACGTCCCGGTCGAAGGTGTTTCGTTCATCATCCGTCAGGGCGTTCGCATGCCGCGCGAGCGCGATGAATCGCTCGTCACGGGCGGATTCGGCGTGACGGTGGATCGCTTCTCGTTCGACTATGCGTTCGATCCCGTACGCGGCGGCCGTCCGGTTTCGCACCGCGTGGGCATTCGCGTCAAGTAATCGGCGCGTAAGTGGCGCGCAAACAGAAACCGCCCGGCATCATCGCGATGCCGGGCGGTTTTGCGTGCACGCGCGTGCGATCAGCCGCAGTTGGGGCGCCCGCGCGGCAAGGCCATCGTGCAGTTCTTCGTCGTGCCATCGGCGGTGATGGTCACCTTGGCCGTCGCGGAGCCGTCGTAGGCGACTTCTTCACGCCGCTCGCGCACCGTTGCGGTGCTGCCGGCCACGGTCGTGGTGACCTTCATGCGGCGAATGACCTTGCCGGCCGTCGGGTACGTCTGCGTGGTGGCCGACACCGGAATGATGAGTCCCGCAGTGGTGTCGAAGGAGACGCGTACCGACGTGAAGGCCTGCCCGTCGCGATTGGTCCCGGTGGTGTTCTCGCTCCCCGCCGACGTGCCGTTCACCGTGCGCTGCGTGCTCGTGGCGGCCAGGCCGGTGACCGTGCGGTCGCTGCTGTTGTTCACCGTCGCGGTCACGGACGCACCGTCACGGCCGCGGGTCGTGGTGCCCGTCACCGTGGTGCGGGTGCGCACCGTGTTCGTGGTGATCGTGTCGAGTGCCGTCTGTGTGGCGCCGGCCGCGTTCTGCAGCGTGTAGATCGTCGTCGCGGTGAGACCGTTGCTCGTGCGCACACAGGTCACGTTGCCACCGGCCACCGCGCAGTCGGCATCGATCTGCACTCTGAACGGGCCGCGACCGGCGCCGCGACCCATGCCACCGTCGCCCATGAACTCCGCGCCGAGTCCTCCACCCATGAGGCCCATCATGCCGGGGCCACCGGGCCCGCGACCGCGGCGCGGGCCGCCCCACGCGCCTTCTGCGTCGGCTGCGAAGCTGCTCGACGCGGCATCCATACCGGCCGGTGCGCTTTCAAAAGCCGTATCGAACTGCATGGTGTCTCTCGGGCCACCGAAGCCGTCCAGCGAGCACGCGGTCGCGCTGACGAGCGCGGTGCCCACGGCCATGGTGCGGAAAATCGTGCGTGACATAGTAGAGGATCCGGAGTGCGGGGTTCGTGGGAGCCGGCGAGTATCGCCGACGATCCAGTAGACGGACATCCTCCTGACACGCGACCGCAGGACGACCCTACGTGCTATCCGTCGCCGTCGCTGTGCCGCTGCAAAAACGGCGAGAGCTTCTCGCGCAATTGGCGCAGTGCGCGGCTCATGTTCGCCTCGACCGCCTTGACGCTGATACCCAGGAGCTCGGCGATCTCGCTGTACTTGAGATTGCGTTCACGGCTCATGAGGAAGACCTCACGCGTGCGGGGCGGGAGGTCGGCAATGGCACCGCCGATCGCCTGTTCGAGCTCGTTGGCCTGCGCGTCGGCGTCGGCGTGCTCGGCCGGTTCGCTGAGTGCTTCGACATACACCTGCGACTTCTTCTGCACCTGTAAATGTCGCAGATGATTGAGCGCCCGATTGCGGGCGGCCTGCATGAGATAGCCAGGCAGGCTGCTCCCATCCGGAAGCTGATCGCGTCGGCGCCACAGTTCGAGAAAGACGTCCTGAGCCAATTCCTCGGCCACCTGCGGCTCGTGCAGCACCCGGTTGGCGGAGCGCACCACCGGCTCGTACCACTGCCGGAACAGCGCATCGAACGCCGTGTGATCACCCTGACGGAGCCGTCGCAGCAGGTCGGAGTCGGTCACGAGGAGCGGGGCGGGGGCGGAGTTACGGTGGACAGGACGCGGCGCGCGGTGCGCCCGCAAATGGATGCGGCACCGCCGCGCATGGTATTGTACACTACAACACACACGATTCGTGTGAACCTACGTGTGCTGATCGCGCTGCAACCGGCACGTAGGGTAGCGCCTGACTCCCGTGTTCCCCTGGTATGTCCGACCGTTCCGACGAGCTTCTGCCCGCATCCGACCAGGCGCCCGACGCCCACTGGGAAGCGCTTGCCCGCCATCTGGCGGACGAGAGCACCCCGGCGGAGGCTGCGGACGTCCGGGCGTGGCTCGATGCGCATCCGCAGGACGCCAGCTTCGACGCGATCATCAAGGCGCGTTCGGGGCGTATGGAGCAGCGGGCGGATCTGTCGGTCAACACGGAGCGAGCGCTGGCGGCGGTGCGAGCCCGCATGGCCCGTGAAGACGCGACGGGAGCACCTGCGGCCGAGGCTCCGCTGCGTGTGGAGCGGGGCGGAGCGCCACGTGCGGCCCCCGCGGCAACAGCGCGCCGTTCCTGGCGTGTGGTGGGTTTTGCGGCCGCCGCCGGGCTGGCCGCCGTCGCGGCGCTCAGTCAGTTCCGGAGCACTGGCCCAGACGTGGGGCAGGTAGCGCAGGAATACCAGACGCGCGTGGGGCAGCGCGATTCGGTGCGGTTGCCCGACGGCAGCACCGTCGTGCTGGCACCTGGCAGTCGCCTCACCGTGGCGGCCGGTTTTGGGGCAACCACCCGCGAAGTCACGCTCGACGGTGCTGCCTACTTCGATGTGCAGCACGACGCCGCGCGTCCATTTACCGTGCACACCGCCGACGCCGATATTCGCGATATCGGGACGGCGTTCTCGGTGAAGACGAGCGGCAACGGAGAAGTCGCCGTCGACGTGACGCACGGCATCGTGGCGCTCAGCGCGCGGGCCGTGGCCGAGGCACCAACGGAACTGCGTGCCGGCGACCGCGGCGTGGTAGTCCGGCAGGCCGTGACCGTCTCCCGTGGAACCGTCACCGCCGATGATGTGGCGTGGACGCGTGGCGTGCTGTCGTACCGCGATGCGTCACTCGCCGAAGTGCGCGCGGATCTGCTGCGCTGGTACGGTCTCAATTTGCGCGTGGTCGATAGCGCGCTGGCGCGTCGTACACTCACGGCGTCGTTCCGTGGCGACTCGGCCGCGCAGGTGGTACGCGTCATTGCGCTCGCGCTCGGTGCCGACGTCGTACAGCTGGGCGATACGGTGACGTTGCAGCCGCAAGGATCCGTCCCCACGCCGACGCCCTGATCGAGGCGCTGTCGCGCATGCCCGCATCGTTCGACTCGCGACGCCCTGGGCGTCTCGCGGGCGCAGCAGCCTCGCTGGTCGCGGGGCTGTTGCTGCCCGCTTCTGCGTTTGCCGCCCGGCTGTCGACAGTCGAACCGGCGTGCACGAAATCGGTCCCCTCCGCAGACCGCGCTTCGCTGTGGGCACCGCCGCTCGATCGCGTGGTTACCCTGCGTGTGACCGATGTGTCCGTGCGCGATGCCGTCGATCGGTTGGCGAGCGTCGCGCACCTCGAGCTGTCGTACAGCGCCGATCTCCTGCCGGCCGATCGTCGTGTTTGTCTGGCGCTCGATCGCGTCCCCGTGGGCGCGGTGCTCGACTTGCTACTCGAGGGATCGGCGCTGCGCCCCATCGTGCTGGGGAGTACGCAGGTGGTGCTCGCGCCGTCTCGCATCACGGCCACACGAGCCGGCAGCGAGGTGCCCATCTCACGCCGTTCGAGCGTGCTCGATCGCGTGGTGGTGACGGGATCACCCGACGGCGCCGCCCAGCGTGGCTCGCCGTACGCGCTCAATGTGGTCGATGGCGCGCAGCTCGCCGAGCATGGTGTCGGGACGCTGGGCGAAGCGCTCGACTTGTCGGTCCCCGGGGTGTGGACGTGGACGGCGGCCGCCGGGTCCCTGACGGCGCGCTATGGCAGTATCCGAGGGGCCAGTTCATTCGGGGTGAGCGCCCCGAAGATTTATCTCGACGGCATCGAGGTAGCCAACCCGTTGCTCGTCACGCAACTGGATCCCTCGCGCGTGGCGCGCGTGGAAGTCATTCGCGGTCCGCAAGGAGCGGCGTTGTACGGCGCCGACGCGATCAGCGGGGTGGTCAACATTCTCACGCGCCATGATGGCGCGCCACAGGGACGGCAGCAGACGCAGCTGTCCACCAGCGCCGGAATCTCCGCCACGGCATACGCAACGCGTGATCCGTTTGTCCAGGAACATTCGCTCTCATACCGTCGCGGTTCGGCGTCGCGCAACCTTGGCCTCGGTGTCAATGTTGGCACGGTCGGGGCGTACGTACCTGGCGCCTCCGAACGGCGATTGTTGCTCGATGCCGACGCCCGCTTCTCGCGGCAGCAGACGATCTTTACCGGCATGGCTCGGCTGTCGCTCATGCGCGCCAACGCGAGTACGTCGCTGCTGCTGAGCACCGATGGTGTTTCTACGTTTTCCGCGCAGCCGTCTGCACTTATGGTGACGGTGAACGATGGCGCGTTCCGCCGGGCGGTGAGTGTCGGTGCCATCGATACCATGCGCGGAGGTGCGCTACGTGATTCGCTGCGAGGCGCCGTGAGAGTCGACAGCGCCAATGGGCAGCAGGTCGCGCAGTACACCGTGGGTGGGAGTGTCGCCTTCATGCCGAACCTGCGGTGGACACATACGCTGATTGGCGGTGTTGACGGCTATCGCCTGCAAGGACTCTCGGCATTTGCCCTGGCCGGGCCGCAGTCGCTGTCGAATGCGGCGCAGGCGGGGAGCGGCGAAGGCGCCGCCGATCGCGCGTCGCTCCGGTGGCGCAGCGTGGGGCGCTACGACATCGCTCCCGCCACGCTGTTGACGACGACGTTCGCGGTGGAGCAGGCGTTCACGCACGAAGTGGTGGGGGGAGCTGGTGTCATCGCGACGGCGGGCGTGGGCAGTGGCCCCAACGGTCCGGGTGGCAACGGCGCACTGCTGGGTGGCCCTGTGGCACGCGTGCGTGAGTCGAGTACGTCGTACGGCACGACTGGCGTGTCGGCGCAGGCGCAGGTGGCGTGGCAGGACCGCTGGTTCGCGTCGGCCGGTGTACGGGCCGAGCGCATCGGCGGCGCTACGCTCAATACGCAACAGTCTTTACTCCCGATGCTCGGCGCCGCCTATGTGCGCGATGTGGGCGATGTCGTCGTGAAGGTGCGCGGCGCGTTCGGTACCGGCATCCGTCCGGCGCGCGCGCTGACGCGGAGTTCGTCATGGTTGGGGCCGGGTCAGTATGCGTCGCTCTCGTCGCTCGAGCCGGAGCGGCAGACCGGTACGGAGGCTGGCGTGGACCTGTTGCTGGGTGCGCGCACGGCGCTGCATGTCACGCGCTTCGATCAGCGGGCGTCGGGGCTCATTCAGCCGGTCTCGGCGCTCGTGACGACCGTAAGCGGCAGTGGCCGCCTGTCACGGAGCATGACGTACACGCTGCAGAACGTGGGGGCGATCGACAACCACGGATGGGAACTCGAGGCTACGACGCGCGTGCAGCGTTTGTCGCTGGCGGCCGCGGTCGCGCTGGTGGACAGTCGTGTGGCGCAGTTGGCGTCGGGCTATCGCGGCGACATGCGCGTGGGTGATCGCATGCTCGATGTACCGTCGAATACAGTGAGCCTGACGGCGGCCTACACGAGCGGTCGTTGGAGCGTGGCTGGCACGGCCATTCGGGCGGCGGACTGGATTGGCTATGATCGTGCCGGCATCGGGACTGCGCTCGCCGACAGCGCCCTTTCGCCGCGCGAATTCGAAGGCGCCAATTTGCGACGCTATTGGATGACGTACGCCGGCATTACCAGAGTGCGCGCGAGCACGAGTTTCCGCGTACGCGGTGACCTGTCGGTACTTGTCGGGGGCGACAATCTGCTCAACGTGCAGACCGGCGCCCCCGATAATGCCACCGTTATCTCTGGCCGAACGCTGACGCTGGGTTTGCGCACCAGCTTCTGAACGGCATTACCTGGTGATGCCGATGTCGTCGAGAGTGATGGCCCCGCTGCGCTTGCGATCGAACACCAGGCGAATGGTGCGCAGGCTGCCCACGTCGAAGCCAGCGGCGGCCGATGTGAAGCGTGCCAGCGGCATCACATACGTCTGCATGACCGGCTCCGCCAGCGTCGGGAACTGTGTCTTGTCGCGACCTTTGCGACGGTAGATGTAACTCTCGATGGGCATGCGTACGGCGCCGAACGTGCTGAGGGGCATACGCGCCGTCCGTCCGCTGGCGTCTTCGAGCTCCACCGTCAGGTCGGGGGCCACCGTGTCCTTGGGAGGCGTCTTGGGCTTGGGTGCTTCCTTCTTTTTTGGAGCCTTCGCGGCGGCAGCCTTGGTGGTGCTGTCACGCTTGGTCGTGTCACGCGACACCTTGCGTGGTCCGGGCTTTTGGTCGGTGCTGCCAATGGTGAGTAGCAGCGCACTCGATGACGACAGCTGCCATGCCTGCCGCAGCGAGTCGGGAACGGTCACCGCAATGCGCGCGGGCCAGCGTGCCACCGTCGTGTCTTTGCCAGCCGGTGCGTTGTTCCAGCCAACCGTGGCCATGTTGCTGCGGAAGGTCGACGCGCGCGCGCGGGACGGCGAATCGCTTTCCTTCCACGTGCTCACCGAATCGGCCTGAATGCGCACGCCGGGCGCGGTGCCGGTGGACACGTCGACATCTTCTTCGAAGGTCGCGAGCCAGCGGGTGTTCGCATCGGCGTAGCGCGTGAGATACATCTCGGGCGGGAGCCAGTCGCCGGCGGCGCGATGATCGCGGAAGAGCTCACGATATTCCGTGCGGCCGTTCAGCGCGGCCTCGAGAAAGCCCCCAATGACGACGCGGCCAAAGCGGCGCTGTTCTTCGCCATCGACGAGCGCCTTGAGCTGCAAGGCGCGCACCGAGTAGCTGCCGTTGTCCTTGTTGTTCCAGACGGTATTCCACTGCCCGTGGTTGGCGCGGTGCATCCAGATAGCGCTTTTGAATTCCGTGCCCGGGCGCGTGAAGCGAAAACGATTGTACTGCGTGAGCCCCATGAAGCTCGACACGTCGCCATCGTGCGAACCGTGAATGACGAGGTAGTTGTAGTCACTCACCGGCGTGGGCTGTTCAGCCGGCTTGTATTGCCCGTCGACGGGGGCAATGGCCACGAGCGCCTTGATGTCGAAATTGAAGTTGAACCGGACCGTCGCGTCGTCGGGATAGTGGGAGAGCCGGTTGAAGGCACCGGCAATCGCGACCGCCTCACCGCCGCGGGAATGCCCCATGAGCGCAATGCGCTTCATGTCGATCTTCCCGAAGAGCGGCTTGCCCGCGCTGTCGTTGAGCGCGCGGAACACTTCGAGGTGCTTGAGCAGCATCCAGCCGCGGGCGTCATTCTCCCCGCGGATGTTGCCGTTCAGGAAGTTCTCGTCGATCGACGCGAGAATGAAGCCGCGTGACGCGAGGAGTTCACCAAGCCACTGATAGCCCGGGTCGGAAAACTCCATCATGTTGTGATTGCCATGTACGACAAGGACGAGCGGAAACGTGCCGTCCCCTTCGGGATACCAGACGCGCGCATTGAGCGGAAAGGCGGTGTTGTCGTAGCCCCAGTACTTCTTGCGCGACTTGGCGTTGGCGGGTTCGGTGCGGGCAAACGCCGACGCGTCGACGGTGCCAGTGCGATACGTGACGGAATCGCGGTACTCGGGACGGCGCTTGTCCTTCCCGCTGCCGTAGAAGAGGCGCGCCACTTTGTGCGGGCCAGGGAGTCCGGGGTTGGGCGCCGTGATCGTGCGGTTCGCCAGCACGGTGGCAGCGTCGCTGCGGGCCACGGTCAGTGGCTGGACGCACGCGGACAGAAGACCAAAGAGGGCACCCACACCCGCCGAAGCGAAGCGGGGCAGGCGCCGGAGGCCGGCGGAGAGGGGCGGGAAGCTGCGCATGAGGGCACGATACCCTCCGGCGCAATTTGGCGCGATATGGCAAACCCCACCGTTTCCCCGGGCGCGGAGGTCGACGACGGGACCACGTACCTCAGGCAGACTGTGAGCTAGATCACCGTAAGTCCAACAGCGAGAACGGCTTTACGGTATTAAATTATCTTCACATACACAGAACTGCTCTGGCGCACGAGCCCGCCGCATCACACCGTACAGTCGCTGCATCCCTCCAACCACACGGTCCCTTTATGAATCCGTTGAAAGCCGCCGACGCTGGCGTCTTACGGAGTGCCTTCACCAATACTGAAGGCGCCACTACCTCCCACCGTACCCCCGTCGAAGACGTCGACTGGATTCGCGGTGGCAGCTACACGCCAGACACCACGACACACCGCCGCGCACTCGACAATGCGCCCGGATTTGCCATGGTGCTCGTCGATGCGGATACGACGCGGCGTGCCGGCCGTCGCGCGCACCTCACGAGTGGCGGCGCGGCGCGGGTGATCATGGCGAGCGACGAGTTCGATGTGGCGGATGCGCTGCGGCTCATGGATCCGGATGCGGTCATCGTGAGTGCGTCCGATACCGCGTTGGGGGGAAAGCTCATTCGTGCCGTGCGGGCGCAGTTCGATGCGCACCACGAGCCGGTCCCGGTCATCGCGTGGCAGTCCACGGTGATGCTGAAGGGGACACCCGCCGAGCTGATCGACGCCGGTGCCGACGCCGTCATCGACGACACGGACGACGTGGAGCAGGTGCTGGCCACCGTCCGCGCGCTGCGTCGCGTCATCACGAGTGCGACGCGTCGCTCCGTGCGCGAGATCGCGCCGAGTACGACGGTGCTCGACACGCTCCCGACGGCCGTCGCCCTTATCGATCGCGACGGGCGCGTGTGCGATGCGAACATGGCGTTGCACACATTGTGGCGTGAGATGACCGGTCAGCGCATGTCTCCGGTTGGCGCCGATCTCGTGCACCTGCTGGTCCCCACCGATCGCGCCGCACTGTCCGAAGCGGTCGTGTCGCTCTTCAACGCCCCCTCGGGGTCGGTGAGCGAGTGCGAATGCACCATGGGCACCTCGAGTGCGCGTGGGATTCCCGTCTTGGCTCGTCTCGTGCGCCTCGACGATTCGGCGCAGGGGCCGCTGGTGGTTGCGCAGCTCACCGATTTGCGCGAACCGCGCCGCGCCGAGCAGGTACTCAACGCCGGCCGCTGGCGTGCGCTCGACCGTCAGCAGACGCTCGATCTCACGCATCGCTTGCGTGGGTTGCTGTCGACGGTGTCGCAATCCATGACGCCGTTGGCCGGTGTGCGTCCATCGCAGGATCTCGTACTCAACTCCACGCACGCCGCGATGCTGCGTGGCACGCTGGCGCAGAGCGAACATCTGCTCGACGCGCTGCAGGCCATCGCCTCCGAGCAGGAACATCCCGCGTCGCTGGTCGACACCAAGGTCCTGGTGGAAACCCATCTGGAGCTGTTCCGCCAGATGCTTCCGGATCATGTCGTCCTCACGTGGGACGGCGGAGCGCACGACGTGCTGGTGCGCGGCAGCGAACAGCAGTTGCAACAGGTGCTGACGGCGCTGGTCATGAACGCGTGGGACGTGCAGCGCAGCGGCGGGGCCATTCGGGTGGCGGTCCGTCATACCGACGACTCGGTGGTCATTGCCGTCGAAGACAGCGGTCCGGGCGTGCCGGAAGAGCGGCACGACTGGATCTTCCAGCCCATGACGACGACGCGCTCGGCGGAGGGCGCCAGCGGCATGGGGCTCGTGTCGGCGCGACGCGCGGTCGAGATGCACGGCGGCCAGCTGCGGTTGGACAAGTACCGGACCATGGGCGCGCGCTTCGAGATCATTCTGCCGCGCTACCGTTCGCGGACACAGGTTACGAAGCCGCAGCTGCAGGCGGCGCCGCCCCGTCGGGTGATGGCCGGACTCTAAGCCACTGACGGTCCGGACGATCGGCGCGCCCCGCGAGATGCTTCGGCCTCTCGCGGGGCGCGTGCTTTGGGCGCATGTTTGGCCTTCATGGACCGTCGCCTTTTCGTCTCTGCGCTGGCCGGAGCTACTGCGCTGCCGGTTGTCACCTCGCCCCGCTTCGCGCCCGGAGCCATTCGTCGCCTGATCGATGCGGCCGATGTGGCCAGAAGTCGCGGTGCCCGCCTCCTCGATCCCGACGCCATCGCGTGGCGCGGTACGGCGGCGGAAGACGCCGCCTTTGCCGCTGATGAAGACTTCTGGGAGCCGATTCAGCGTGCCTTCGATTTGGACCGCACCTGGATCAATCTGAACAACGGCGGCTGTTCGCCGGCGCCCTCACATGTGATGGCGCAGCTCGAGCGCGATCTGCGATTCTCCAACGAGCTGCCGGTGATTCACATGTGGCAGACGCTCGAGCCACGCATCGAAATTGTGCGTCGGGAACTCGCGCGCGAGTTCGGCTGCGACACCGAAGAAATGGCGATCACGCGGAACGCGTCCGAAGCACTGCTGACGCTCATTCACGGCATCGATCTGAAAGCGGGCGACGAGGTGTTGCTGAGCAATCAGAACTACGGCCGCATGATGAACGGCTGGAAGCAGCGCGCTCGGCGACAGGGCATCGTCGTGAAGGAGATCTCCTTCCCGGTCCCGTGCACGACGCCGCAGCAGATCGTCGATGCGTTTGCTGCGGGTATCACCGATCGCACACGCGTCATCGAGATCACGCACATCACGAATCTCACCGGACAGATCTTGCCGGTGAAAGAAATCATTCAGATGGCGCGCGCCCGCAACATCGACGTGTTCGTCGACGGCGCGCATGCGTTTGCGCAGTTTCCGTTCACGCGCGATGAGCTCGGTGTCGATTTTTACGGCACCAGCCTGCACAAGTGGCTGCTCGCTCCCATCGGCACCGGTTTTCTGTATGTGCGGCGGAATCGCATTGCCGACATCTGGCCACTGTATGCCGAGAACGACGGACAGACGAAGGACATCCGCAAGTTCGAAGAGATCGGGACGCACCCGGCGGCCAATCACAACGCGGTATCCGTGTCGCTGGCGTTTCACCGCGCGATCGGTGTCGGGCGCAAGTCGGCGCGACTCATGTATCTGCGCGACCGCTGGGCGAAGCGGCTGCTCGCGGAAGGGCAGGGACGGGTGAAGGTGCTCACGCCACTCGACTCCAAGTGGGGTGGCGGATTGGGCTTTTTCAATGTGGATGGGATCGAGCCTACGAAACTCGGCGGGTGGCTCATGAGCAATCATCGTGTAGTGCAGACGCCCATCGTGCACCCCGAGTTCAAGGGGATCCGCGTGACGCCCAACGTGTATACCACACTGGACGAGATCGACCGGTTCGCGGAGCTCGTGCTCACCGCCATTCACAAAGGAATTCCCTGATGCTGTGCGCGACACGCCTGCTCATACGTGTGCTGCCGTCGACCCTCGTGCTGTGCGCCGTGATGCCCCTCGCGGTTGCGGCGCAGGCGTTCGAAGGGAGCGTCACCATGCGCGTGAACCTGGGTGCGCGTGCCTCGGCGCAGGCCGGCGCCGCGGCCACGCAGCAGCTCGAGTATCAGGTGCGCGGCGGCAAGGTGCGCGTGAATCTGGGCGGACCCATGGGTGGGATGGCCATGCTGGCGGTGCCGCAGGAGCGAAAGCTGTACATGCTCATGGCGGCACAGCAGACGTACATGGAACTGCCGATGGCCGAGGCGGCCAGTGCCGCGAGCAGCATTCCGGAGCCCGATGTGAAGGTCACCCGGACTGGGAAGAAAGAAACGGTCGCTGGCCTGTCGTGTGAGCACGTGCTGGTGGCGCAAGGTAAGGCGCCACCGACCGACATGTGCATCACGACGGAGCTCGGGCGGTATGTCGACCCGGGGCAGGTGATGCGCGCGGGGGCCGTTCCGGCGTGGCAGAAGCAGATCGGGGACGGATTTCCGCTCAAGGTCACGCAACCCGACGGCACGGTCATGATGGAGGCGATTGCGGTAGAGAAGAAGCGACTCTCCAACGATCTGTTTTCGGTGCCATCCAACTACAACAAGATGGCGGTGCCCGCCCGCCGCCCGCCCGGGTGATGTTTTCGTCATGTCTGTGGCAGTCCGACACGGCGGGACGGGGCTGAAACCTCTGTCCCGCCGCGTCGTTAGGAGAGTCAGTCCCGTCGGTGGACGCCGGATCCCGGTGGCCGCTCAGTCAGCTCTACGGAGGTCCCATGTTTTCGCTCCTGTTTGCGTTGGCGCTTTTTGTCGCCGCCATCGCCCTGCACAGCACCACGCGCCGGTTCGTCCGCAATCGCCTCCGCTATGTGGACGCGATTCAAAAATCGCTCGCCCCGGTGGTGGCTGGTGGTGCTGCCTTTCTGGCGGCCGGAGCGGTCGTCGCGATCGTCCCGGTTTTGGGAATAGGCACCGCCCTGTCTGCCGCGTTCGCCGTGGGCTCTGGCGTCGCGGCTGGCGCCCGCGATATCCGTCAGGGCACCTCGCCCATCGTATACGGACCGTGATCCGCCGGGCCGGGCGTAGTTGCCCGGCCCTGTTGGATGTAGTTTGGGTAAATGCCAGCGTCTCCCAGTTCCCCAATGCTGCCGCAACCCTCGGCCACGCCGTGGGTCGCGCCATTTGCGACGTTCATGGTGTGGCTGGCCATTGGGCCTTTTCTGGGGCTCTCTCAGCCACTGGAGTCGATCCTACGGGTCGGCTCGCTGTTGGTGGTGCTGCTCACCGTCTCGCGGCCGGTCGTCTTTGCGCTGCGGGTGAAGCACTGGATCCCCAGTATTCTGCTGGGACTTACGGTGGGGGTGCTGTGGGTGCTCCCCGATCTGCTCATCGACGGCTATCGGTCGCACTGGCTCTTTCAGAACAGCATCACCGGCGGCGTGACGATGTCCATCTCGCGCGGCGATCTTGGCGACCCGCTGGTGCTCACGCTACGCATCGTGCGTGCGGCGCTGCTGGTGCCGTTTCTCGAAGAGCTCTTCTGGCGCGGGTTTTTGCCGCGCTGGATCGTCGACAACAATTGGGATCGCGTGCCCATGGGCACGTACAACACCCTCGCCTTTGTCGGCACCGCGCTGCTCTTTGCCAGCGAACACGGTCCTTTCTGGGACGTCGGTTTGTTTTGCGGGCTCGTGTACAACTGGTACATGTGGAAGACGAAGTCGCTCGGCGATCTCGTCCTCGTACACGTGACCTCGAACGCAGCGCTGTCGGCGATGGTGCTGATCACCAATCGCTACAGCTTCTGGATGTAACGCGGCTCAGCGCATCGGACCGCGTGACAGCGTCGCTTCGCGGACCAGTAGCGCTTGTGGCCCGCCAAAATCGAAGAGCAGGCTGTCACCTTCGCCGTGTACCATACGTACCGACATCGAGTGCGGTGCGGCCGGGTTGTCGGTATGCAGCAGCTCCCCGTCGACGCGGTACACCAGATCGATGGTCTGATCGGTACCCCCCACATCCACGTGATAGCGCAGCACCCCGCCGGTGAGGAACTCCATCCTCACTCCGGGCGCAAAATCCAGCGGTTCGTCGGCGCGCATGAGGCGCCACGTGCCCAGCAACCAGTCTGTCGACATGGGTGAACGATAATGGGATCGTCCAAGCGGATGCAGCGTCTCGTGCGAGGGCTCCTGCCTGCCGTCGGTATGGCGGCGTGGTTGGCGCTCGCAACCACGGCGTCGGCGCAGTCGGCGGTGCGCAGCGTGCACGCCCCATGGGACAGTCTACTGCGTGCACATGTACACGACGGCGTCGTGAATTACCAGGCGTTCGCAACCGCACCGGCGTTCAAGCAGTATCTCGCGTCACTCGATACCGTGCAGGTGGAGCAGCTGTCGGAACCCGATCGCCTTGCGTATTGGATCAATGTGTACAACGCGTACACGGTCCAACTCATCGTGTCGCACGGGGAGCGCACCTCCATTCGCAACATCAACCGTTCGCTTGGTGTGTTGCAGCTCAAGGGGCCATGGAGCGAACGCCTCGTGCATGCGGCGGGCAAAACGTACACGCTCGACGAAGTCTTTCATCGCGTGTTGCGCAAGCAGTTCCGAGAGCCGCGCATGCACTTCGCCGTGGTTCCGGCGTCCAAGGGCGCGCCGCCGCTCCGCAGCGAAGCGTACACGGGCGAGCGACTGGAGGCGCAGCTGGAAGATCAGACCAAGCGACTGCTTTCCGACTCTACGTGGACCTGGTATCGGCGCGGCGTGCTCGGCGTGAATGCTGTGATGCTGGCGTACGAAAAAGACTTCGCGGCGTCACGCGTGGAGTTGGTGCAGTTCGTGGCCCCCTACGTCACGCTTCGGCAGGGCGAAGAACAGAAGAAGCGGCTCGCCGAGGGCAAGGCGATCGTTGTGCCACGTCCTTACGATTGGGCGCTGAACGCGACGCCGATCACCAAACCGGCCCCTGGCAACGCCCGGCCGTTACCTCAATCGCGCTAGCGCGTCGCTCCTGAGACGACCTTCTCTTCCCGCTCAGGAGCTACCGATGCCGTTCGACCGCCGTTCGCTCGCCCGCGCGCTTCGTCTGGATACCGCCACCATCGCCCAGGGTGGCCTCGCCTTTCTGCTGGCGTGCACCGTAGCGTACTTCGTCAACGCCGTGTGACACACGCGTGAACTGACGGCGTTGGCGCGTTCAGCGCCACGCCGCCGTCACCATGCCGTTCGCGTCTTTCACGTACGGCACCCAGAGCAATCCGCACAGCTGCACCAGCACGTCGGTGCTCTTCGCCTTCACGAGCACCGTCTCCAGCGACTCCTGCTGGGCGTCGTACGCCGCGCCGAGTGCGTCCACCTCGGCCTGCAGCTTGGCTTCGAGTTCGGCCTGCTGCTGCTGAAGCGCCTCGAGCGATTCCTGCGCTCGCGAAACATCGCCCGCCTGCTGGGCGGCGCGTCCGGCACCCCGTGTGGCAGTGGCAACCTTGCCAAGCGTGCCGACACCAACCTTGCCGCGCCCGAAGATGGCGCCAAGGATGGCCCCGCCCACCGAAATGGCCGTGTCCATCTTGGCCTGCGAGGCCTGTTGCGATTCGCGCTGCACCGTTTGCTCCGCGCGACGCAGCTTGTCCTGCATGGCTGCGAGCTTGGTGGCGTACTTGCCGCGGAGCACTTCGATTTTCGCGTCACGTGCTTCGTGTGAAAGCACTTGCAGGCGAATGCGGAACTGCGCCTCGCTTTCGCCGGGGTTGGACGTGGTCTTGAAGGCGGCGCTGCGGAACAGCGTGATCTGCTCGTTGGTCACGATCCACTTTTGCAGCGTCTTCGTCCATACCGCGTAGTTCTTCACGGTCGTGGCGGCCGTCGGGACGGCACCAAAGGCCGCCCCATCGCGAGGGCTCTTTTCCAACAAGGATGGCTCGATCTCCACGCGTTCAGCGCTGTCCCACTCGAGCGAGATCGGTCCGTCTTCGACCGGTGCGAGCAGCGAGACACGACGCTGCTCGGTGACCCCCAGCTTGACATTGGCAAAGCTCACGTCGGCAAGTCCCAGAACGACGGGATTGTATTGCAACGGGCCACGGTGCTGCTGCAGGGGCGGCAGGTAGAACTGGGCAATCTCGTGGGGCAGTACTGGCACGCGCGTCGCAGCGGCGTCGAGTGCCCCGAGGCTGCCGCCGGTGCTGCTGGTCGATACGGGGGGTACCGGCGCACTGTTGCCGGAAACCGCCGCCGATGTCGACGGCGCACTGCTCTGCGCCGTGACGCTGCGAATCTGATCGCGCGTCATGGGGCCGGCGAGATACGACAGCGTCCACCGGGTCTCGAACGTCACGGGCGCCGGTTCGTGCACACTGTGCAGCAGGAAGACGCGTTTGCCGAGTCCGGCGATCGTCTGTTCCATGGCTGCTTTGTCGAAGGGCTGCCCTCCGCTTACGCCCTCGAGTCCTTCCATGACGCGCATCTTGTCGCGCTCGGTCTGCAGGCGCCCAATGAACCACGTGCCGGTGTTGGACAACCCACGATAATCCAGATCGACGGGATTCTGCGTCGCGAGCACCACGCCGAGGCCATACGCGCGCGCCTGCTTGAGCAGCGTGAGCAGCAGCACTTTGCTGGGCGGGTTCGCCACCGGTGGCATGTACCCGAACAGCTCGTCGATGTACAAGATGGCGCGCAACGATCCGGTGCCGGGCTGGGTGCGGACCCACGCAATGATATCCGCCAGCAGGAGCGTCATGAAGAACATGCGCTCGGCGTCGTTGAGGTGCGCAATCGAGATAACGGAGCCGCGCGGCTTGCCACTGGGCTCGTACAACAGTGAGGCTGTGTCGAGCGCCTCACCCTGCATCCACGTCTTGAAGCCTGGAGAGGCGAGCAGGTTGTTGAGCTGCATGGCCAGGGCCATGCGATCCTTTGGCGGGAACACCGTGTCGAGCGGCATGACGCCGACGGTGCTGAACGGCGGATTCTGAATGCCGCCAATGAGTGCGGCAAGGTCGAGGCTCTGCCCCTCCTGCCACGCGTGATGCAGCAGGTTCGAGAGCAGAATGTGTTCGCGGCTCGAGAGCGGATCGGCGTCGATGCCGAGCAGGGCGAGAAGCGATGTGGCGGTGGCACTCACCCGCTCCTGCAGGGCTTCCGCGTCGTCGCGTACGGCAGGGGGCGGCGCGTCGAAGGCTTTGAGTAGCGAGAGCGGCCGGCCGGCGGTGCTCCCCGGCGTGTAAATCGTGATGTCGGCGGCGTCGCGATAGCGCTGAATGCGCGCACCGTCCTGCTGCCATCCCTCCAGACCGTTCTTCCACAGTGACGCCTGCTGCTCGGCGAACTGATCGGCCGTCATGCCGGCGTTCGTGGCCTGCTGCGGGTCGACCCACGGGCGGAAATCGTTGGCGACCAGCGACGGAAAGCGCAGCGCCAGGTTGCCAAGATCGCCCTTGGGGTCGACCGCGATGACCGGCACCTTGTCGATGAGCGCTTCCTCGATAAGCCCGACACCCAAGCCCGTCTTGCCACTGCCGGTCATGCCGATGATCACGGCGTGCGTCGTCAGGTCTTTGGCATCGTACAGCACGAGATCGTTGCTGCGCGTGCGCGACGGAATGTCATAGCGCTTGCCGAGGTAGAAGGCGCCGAGAGTTTCGAAGTCCGTCACCGACATGGTCCAGTCCTGGAGAAGGCGGAGCGAGAGCGGAGAGAATCGGAAGAAGGTCGTACCGGGCGTGCGGACCGTCGCACTCAATGCGTTACGATGTACTCGGCGATGCTGCGCGCGTGGCGGCGTAGACGATCGATCTCGTAGTCGTGCACCGTGCCTGTCGCGCCGTCGACGAGTTTGCGGCGCGACGTTACAGAATCACCACTGAACTGCAGCGTGATCTGCACGGTGGATGGCGCCGGGGTTCGGTCGGGGTATTGCATGACTTGCGTGCTGGTTTCGTCGATCTGCAGGAGTGCCGCATTGCCGTCAAAGCGGAGTGTGCGCTCGCCGCGACCATCGGTGCCGAACGTGTACTGTTCGGTGATGCTGGCGACCTTTCCAGCTTGTGAGTTGGCGCTCCACTCGATCTTCTCGTCGCCATCCTGCCAAGTGCCCTGGCGGGCAGAACTGCCCGATGGCGTCGCGTCGAGGGCCATCGTTGCGGCGCTGCTCTCGCCGGCGCGTTGCCCATCGCTGCGGCCACACGCCACGAGGACTGGCAACGCGAATGCCACAGCACAGAGACGGCACAGCGCGGGCGTGCGTAGACGATACGGAAGCATGCTGCAATCTACTTCCGGTGCGTGCGCTTGGGGTGTCTGCGGGGGGCCGCGAGTACGGGCTAGACCGGCGTCGGTTCCGGGCGTAGCGGCTGCAACAGGCGACGCACTTCGGCGTTGGCGTCGACCCGATGCTGGAGCTCCCGCACCACATCCAGATGGTCTGTGAGATTGCCGGGTACGGTCTGCGACGCCTCAAGTCGCAACAGGTCGAGGCGGATTGCCTCGAGTGCGGCGATGGTGGTGCCGAGGCGCGCGCGTACCTGCGCATGCTCCGCCTGCAGTGCGGTGAGGCGTCGCTGCGCGTCGGTATCATCGCTGGGGGCGCGACGGAGCACACGCTGCTCGCCGGACAATGCGTCGGCGCGCGTCCGGAGGACGACCGCCTCGCCGGCGAGCGCCTCGGCCGCGGCGGGCACAGCGGCGATGTCGTGTTGCACGGCCTGCGGCAGGCGCGCAAAGATGTCGTGCGCAGCGCGATCGAGGAGGAGTTCTGTTGGCGCGTTGGCGGGCACGGCCCGCGTGCGTTCGGGCGCACGTGCGCCGCCGAGCCACCGAACCACACGCGCGGCCAGCGGTTTGCGCACAAATGCGTAGAACCAGCTGGTCTGCCCGGAGCTGTTGCGCATGCCGGTGATGGCCCGGTGAATCAACAGCGGTGGGGCTACCCACGTGAGGAGGTTTCCGGCCAGCTCGATCATGCTGGGCAACCCGAGATTATCTACCTGTGCCTGCAGCAGGGCGAGCGCAAACCCGGTACCTAGCAGCGCCATCCCCTTGAGCGGACCCACCGGCATGAATGGTTCGGCAGGCGGCGGGGCAAGCGCGTTGGCCACGTCGTCGGGGCGAACGCCCTGTTTGAGCGCGCGCCGTGCGGCGAGCAGTGTTTCGCCGCCACGAAGCGTAATGGCGATACCGAACATGAGAAGCGCCGCCTGGGCAAGACCACTCATGATGGCCCGTCCCAAGGAGCGAGCCTCCTCGCCGGCCACCAGAAAGAACGAGGCCAGCGCCAGCGCGACGAACCAGTCCATCAGTGACATCGTACTCACCGCCCCCACGCGCGCTTGCCGGGCTTCGACGGGGAGCTCGCCCCCATCGGGAGAGCGGGCGAGTGCGGCGACGAAGGCGGCGGCACTGTCGTAGCGATCGCTGGCGCGTACGGCGAGACACTGTTCAATCGCGTCGGCGAGCGTCGGCGGCAGTGAGCGGGCGCGCTCGCGTAACGAGAGCGCGTGCGCGGCGCGCGGCTCCGCCACGAGGGCGATGGCGTTGGCGCCGTTGTACGGGTAGGTGCCGGTCGCTGCGAGATACAGCGTTACACCAAGCGCATACAGATCGGCGCGGCCATCGAGGCGTTCGCCGAGCGCCTGCTCGGGGGCCATGAAGCGCGTGGTGCCCGCCACGTCGTCGCCGCTCACCGAAACATCACCGCCCACGGCTATGCCGAAGTCGGCAATGAGTGCGCGGTCCGTGCCATGTTCGAGCAGAATGTTCTCGGGCTTTACGTCGCGGTGAATGACGCCGCGTTCGTGCGCGTATGACAGCGCCCACCCGACTTCACTACCAATGCGTCGGATATGTTCGGCAGAGAGTGTCCCCACGCGTCGCAGCCGGTCGGCGAGCGTTTCGCCGTGCACGTAGCCCATGACGAACCATGCAAGCGCGCCGTCTTCGGCGACCTCGTGGATGGGCACGATGTGCGGGTGAAAACATTGCGCCGCGAGTCGCGCTTCCCGGAGAAAACGGCGGCGCATATCGTCGCGGCTGGCCAAGGCCGGGGCCAGCAGCTTGATGGCTACCGGGCGCTCGAGGATGACATCGCGCGCGAGATACACAATGCCCATGCCGCCCCGACCGAGTTCGCTTTCGAGAGAAAAGCGTCCGGCGACGGCGGCCTGCAGGGCGAGAAACGATGGATCGGAGGCGGAGCGCGTATCAGTCACGCCGGTATCTACGGCCGGTGGGCTGGATCAGGTTTCGCGCCCGTGCCGCGACTCCATCAGAATTCGCGGCGCTTCATTTCCTTGAAGATTTCCTTGGCGTCGGAGTCATCGGCTTCGACGGCACTGCGCGTGGCTTGCAGGGTGGGGTCGTAGGCCTGCTTGGTGGGCTTCTTGACCTGAGCGGCCTTGGCCTGCGTCTTCTTGAGCAGGGACTTGAGTTGGTTGTCCTTCATGGCGCGACTCCTGATTGGCTGGGGGACCTGCCTTGGACGTTGCCGCCAGAACGCGGCGCTGTAAAGCCCGCGTTTGGTGACGTTCGTAACAAGGAGGGCATGGCCGGCGGCTGGGGCCGCCTGGGAGAGCGTCCCACGGCCGAGAGGATGAGCCCGATGGTCGTGTCGCCGGCGGGGGTGCGTGGTGACAGCGGTTCGAAGTGCCCACCTGGTACGATGACGACTACCGCGGTGGAATCGTTCGCCTGTTGGGCGGCCGCCCGGTAGCTCTCGAGGACGGCAGCAGGCGCAATGGCGTCCTGAGCGCCGGCCAGGTGGACCGTGCGCACGCGCGTTGGGACTCGGCGAATAGGTGACGCCTCTCGGACCCGTTCGGGGAGTGTCGCCGGCGGGCCACCCAGCAGCATACCGACGCCGCGGCCACAGCCTTGCCCGGACCGTTGGGCGAACTCTTCGAGATCGACCACGCCACCAATCGAAAGGACACCGCGTACCGGCAACGGCACGCCTCCAGCGAGCGCACTGCCCGCTGGCAAGGAGGGCCGACCAGCCAGCCAGAGCGCCAGCTGTCCGCCAGCGGAGTGACCCACCAGGACGACGCGGGTGGTATCGATGGGGTGAAGGCGCGCGAGCACGCGTACGTAGTCGGCGGCGTCCGCGGCGTCGCGGAAGGTGCCGGGCCATCCGCCACCTGGATTGTCAGAGCGGCGGTATTCCACGTTCCACGTAGCGATACCCTGGGCGGTCAGCGCGTCGGCCAGCGGCGCCGTGTTTCGCAATGTGGCAAACGGTGCAATCCAGCATCCGCCGTGCAGAATGACGGCAATGGGTACGCGTTCGCCGCGGGCGTCGGCGGGGAGTCGGAGTTCGCCGAATTGCAGAGAGTCCGTGCCGTACGCGATGCGTTGCCCGGGCTGTTGCAGCGGGAGCGTGTCGATGTCGCCGGCGCGCAGCAGACGCGGACTGGCGGCGGGGGGCTGCGCCGCCGCAACCGAGGCACACGTCAGCATGGCCGCGATGAGCGGCCCGAAGAATCGTGACCGTACCCCGGGGCGATTCGCGGAAGCAGGCAAGGACGATGGCGCGTCGTGAATGGGCATGCACGGAAGCTGCCGGTGCCCTTTCCGGACGTCCAGTCGTCCCCCTGGCGAGTGTGACGAGAGCGTGACGGGTCGTCCCGAAAGTTCAGTATTGACGGTGTGATCCGTCCGCGCTAACGTCTTGCAGCACTCAGATCATGATGGGCGCGCCACGGCGCGGGAACGCAGGAGCAGGCGACTTCGGGGACCTGGCTAAGTGCGGGTCCCTTTTTCGTGGGAGTCCATCGCGAAACGATGCTTGGCAAACGTTGCACGACGATTGCTAACCCGCGCGGGGGAACGGTCCGCGAATCAACACGAGTGCTCGGTGCGTACGGCAGGGCCGGACTCCGAACACCCAGTAACACACAGGAGTAGTGCCATGCGTACGACCGGCAAGGTGAAGTGGTTCAACGACGCCAAGGGCTTTGGCTTCATTACGCCCGATGACGGCTCGAAGGATTGCTTCGTTCACCATTCGGCCATCCAGGGCGGCGGTTTCCGCACGCTGGCCGAAGGCGAGCGTGTCGAATTCGACATCGTGCAGGGCCAGAAGGGCCCCGCGGCCGAGCAGGTCACGAAGCTCCGCGGTTAATTCCGCCGCTTCAGCGAACTCACAACGGGCCACCAGTCTTCGGACTGGTGGCCCGTTGTGTTTCTGCGCAGCACATGTGCGCTCGCCATCGTGGATAGATTGCGGAAATGACTTCGTTGCCCACCGGCCATCGTGCCGCTCGTGATTTGCTGCGGCAGATGCACCGTACGGTTGCCGAGGCCCGCGATCATGCCGTGACCAGCGACGGTCGACCGACGCATACCGCCGAGACGGTGCCAGTGGCGTTGGTCCCACGCAATGGCGCCCGTATGCGTCGCACCGCCGCGCGCCGTCATGCAATGCTGGCGCAGCGTATCCGCGAACTGCTTGTCACCATGCGGCAGACAGGGCCCGAGCAGGATGACGGGTTCATCGAGCAACCGGCGCCACTGAATGTGCCGGAAACGCGCGTGGTGATTGCCGTCTGCAGTGCCTGCAAAGGAGCGTGCTGCGCCGCGGGACGTGAGCATGCCTTTCTGCGAGTGCGCACCATGCGCGAGTTTGCGGCGGCGCATCCGTCACTCACGGACGACGAGATCGTGCAGACGTATCTCGCATACCTTCCGCAGCGTGCGCTGCATCCCGGGTGCGTGTATCAGGGGCTGCAGGGGTGCACGCTCCCGCGCGACATGCGCAGCGCTATTTGCAACAGCTATCTGTGCACGGGTTTACAGGCGGCGGTCGATGCCGCAACGCCACACACGGTTGGCGTCTTCGTCGCGCATCGTGACGGCGTGAATGTGTCCGGCGGTCGTCTGCGCGCATTACCCGTGCTCGACTGATCGTCGAACTGGCCACCGGCAACCCGACGTTTTCAGTCGTCAGCAGAAAGGGGTCAGAGTCAAAAAGCAAAAAGGGGTCAGAGTCGTTAGTTCAACGACTCTGACCCCTTTTTGACTCTGGTGCGTTACTTGATGTCGCTGTTGCCGCGGTAGTAGTCGCCCATCAGGTGCTCGGCGAAATACTCCATGAGCATGCGCTGGTTGTACGTGCCCACGGCGCCACGGTAGCCGTGCGGTTCGCCCGGATAGACGTAGAAGTCGAACCGCTTGTTGGCCTTGATGAGCGCGTTGGCCAGACGGACGGTCCCGCCGGGGTGCACGTTGTTGTCGAGGTCACCGGTGATGAGCGCCAGGTTGCCCTTGAGGTTGCCGGCCAGCTCATCGTTCGTGGGGACGCGGATCTCGAAGCGCACGTTGTCGTAGTTCGTCGAGTCCTGCACCACTTCACGGGCGGCCGTGGCGCCGTTGCCGGCCCCCGGTCCGCCACGACGCTGGGCGGCACCCGCCGCGGCACCACCGCGCGCCGCACCACCACGGGCGCTGTCGGCCTTGGCCACGACCTTCACGCCATGGTTCCACTCGCTCCAGTTCTGGTTGTAGATGTTGTTGTCGTGATTGCCCGATTCCGACCAGCCCACCTTGAAGAATTCGTTGTACGGCGGCAGCAGCATGGCCGCGGCGGTCATGAAACCACCACCCGAGTGGCCGAAGATACCGACCTTGTCGATATCCATGAACGCATGGCGTGCCGCGAGCTGTTCGAGCGCCGACTTCTTGTCGGCGAGCGCGTAGTCGCGAAGGTTGCCGTAGCCGTAGCGGTGGTACGCCAGCGAGCGCAGCGGCGAGCCGCCACGGTGACCGACTTCCACCACAATGAAGCCGAGCTGCGCGAGCTGCATGAGCGGCGTGCGCACGCTGAAGCCGGTCGTGAAGGCTTCCGTCTGCGGGCCCGGATATACGTAGGTGATGACCGGATACTTCTTGGTGCTGTCGAAGTCGAACGGCTTCCACATGTTGCCATACAGTTCCGTCACGCCGTCCGCCGCCTTCACGGTAAACGTGCTCGCGAACTTGAAGCCGACTTCCTTGAGCTTCGACAGGTCCATCTCTTCGAGCTTCGTCAGCACGCGGCCCGTGAGGCCATCACGTACCACGCTCACCGGCGCCTGATCCATCTTGGAGTACGTGTCGTACACGTAACGTCCCGACGGCGACACCACGCTGGGCGTGCCGTTCTCGCCGAGCGTGAGCGCGTGGTGCGCGTCACCAGCGTCGAGCAGCGTGAGCCCCGTACCGTTGCCGTTCACGCGATACAGGTGCGTCTGGTACAGCTGCTCGCCGGGCTCGCGGCCCTGACCGGAGATCCACACCTGCTGCGTCGTGGAGTCGATCTTCACGAGCGAGTTCACGTTCCACTGACCCGTGGTGAGCGGCATCTTCTCGCCACCATCGAAGCCATACACGTAGAACATGCCCCAGCCGGTCTTCTGCGACCACCAGAGGAAGTCGCCGCCCTTCTTGAGGTAGCGGACGGGCTTGGGCTCGAGCGCGGCGCCTTCGATGGCGTCCGCGAGCAGCGTCTTGATACCGCCGCTGGCGAGATCGATTTCGACGAAGTCGACGGCGCGCTGCGGACGGTCGCGGCGCACGATGCGCAGCTTGTCACCGCTGATCGGCCAATGCACATCCTGGATGGACTGATCCTTCCACTTGCGCACATTGATCTGCTTGACCGCCGCGTCGCCGCGACGGAACACCCACAGTTCACTCTGCGTGACGTTCTCTTCGCCCGGCATCGTGTACTTGTAGCGCAGCAGCACGGGGCGCGGGTTCGCGAGCACGTTCACGAGGAACAGGTCCTTCACCTTGCGCTGATCGCGGCGCACGAAGGCGAAGCTCTTGGAGTCGGGTGACCAGATGACGTTCGCCCGCACCCGCATGTCGCGGCTGTTGGCGTCCTCTTGATCGTCCTCGTCGCCCTGGTTCTGCCCACCGCCGCCAAGCGCGTTCAGCTGACGACGATTCTCCGTCGTGTCGCGCGCGCCGAACGAATAGTCCTCGACGCCATCGGTGCTGATCTTCGTCGTGTCGCCCTTCTTCACGTCGACGATGAACAGGTTGTGCTCGCGCGCGAATACGAAGACGGTGCTGTCGGGCGAGAAGTTGCGGAACTCACGACCGCCACCGCCGCCGAACCCGCCGCCTCCACCGCCGCCAAACCCGCCACCCGTCTCGCGCTCTTCGTCATCCGGCGGCGGCGCGTTGCGCACGACGCGTCCGAGCGACTTGAGCTGCTCGGTGGCCAGCGTCCACTCATACCGCGTGCTGTCGGTGGTAAAGCGGAACGCCTTGTGGTTCTTGAGGAACGTGATCGTCTGGAACGGCAGATTCGTCGCGTCGTACGGCTTCTTGCTGAGGAGCGTGAGCTGTTCGGCAAGCTTGCTCACATCGAAGAGCGGACGCTTGGTGCCGCCGCTCGGCGACGGCACGTACAACATGAAGCGCGAGCCGTTTCGGTCGCGCCAGTTGTAGTACATGGTGTCCGACTTGCCGAGGAAGCGCGGCTGCACGCCGAACGTGTAGGTGATGCTGCGCGTCGCGGCCGCCGAGAAGCGGTTGGCGAGCGCCCAATTGGCCTTGACCACCCGATTTTCATCGGGCTGACTGGCCTGCGGATTGTTCTGCGCGCCGAGGGTCGACGTCGCCGCGCCAAGCAGCATCAGGGCACTGACGAGGCGGCGGTGGGGGAATGACATGAAACAAGCCTCCGGAGGGTGAGATACCACCCTAAATACTACTTGTCGGCGCGCCCCGTTGAGACTCGGCCCCCTTTACGGCTGGCGTTCCACGAACCGGGTCGTGAAGACCGGCTGGACCCATGCCACCCGGCCCGCCGAATCGATGATCCGCGCTCGCACGTACGTTTCGTCCCCGCGCAGCGTGTACGTCGGCGTGAGCGACTTGTCGGTGCCCAGAAGTCGGCCGTTGGCGCCGATGAACTGGGTGGTGTATTTGAAGTCGCCGTCGCGCTGAATCTGGATGGTGAGCGCCGTCTCCGTCGCGCGCACCTCACGCAGAACAGGACCGCTGCTGGCGTAGAAGTGCCCGGCGTCGAGCGCTTCGACGATGGCGCGTCCGTTCAGCGAGGGGGTGCGTACTACGACCCACCCGCGCCCGGGGTTGGCGCGATCGGGGGCAAACTCGCCCTGAAAGTTGTGGGCGTCGTCGACGGCAATGCCGAAGATGCGCTTGCCGCGGGTAAGCAGCGCATCCCACGCATCTTCCATCCCTTGGCTGTCGCCGCCCCCTTCGTTGTGCACGATGGGATGGCCGTTGTGAATCTCGATGAGCCGGTCGTTCTTCATGCGCCAGAGCACGGTGGTGTCGATGCTCCAGCGGAAGTTCGGATGATTGATGTGCGGAATCGCGCGTTCGGCGCGAATGGCGTCGATGGTTTTCTGCACCGTTTCGAGGAGCGAGCTCCCCGTGGGCGCGGGAATCACGCGCGTGATGTCGAGCGCGTTGATGTGCACCGACGCGGCGCCGAAGGCCGTCGTGACCTCTTCACCGGGAATGAGCAGAAACGTGGAGTCGACGAGCGACGCCAGCGTTGCGGGATCGGTGAAGACGTTGTGGTCGGACAGCACGAGAAAATCGTACTTGTGCTGCTTGTACCAGCGTGCGACCGGCTCCGGCGGGGTATCGCCGTCCGAGTTGGTGGTGTGCGTGTGGGTGTTGCCCTTGAACCAGCGGGCGTTGGCCGGTTCGGCCGGCACGACGAAGCGGGCGGGGGCAACGGATTGGGCGTGCGCTGATGCCGCGCGAGTAAGACAACCGGTGAACACGGCGAGCGACGCAAGCGCCGCCCGCGCAACGAGTCGGCGCGTACGTACGGTGGCGCGAGATGGCATCTTTAAGTCCTCAGAAGGCTGTCCAACGACGTGCGGGCGGCTTTGGCGTGTCTGTCGCCGTGCGCCGGGCTAAGTTGCGTCAGGTCATTGCGCGTGGGAAGACGGCGCTGGGGGAGACGGCACAGGGGCCCCTCGCGGCGCTACAGGCGCCATTCTCAACCAGGAGAGGAACCGATGGGACTTTTGGACGGAGCGTTGGGGGATATGGCCGGTTCGCTGCTCGGCGGACAGGGCGGCAATGCGCAGCAGATGCTCGGTGGTCTGCTTTCGCAGTTCGGCGGGGCGGGGAGCAATAAAGGACTGCTGGCGGCCGCGATGAACCTTGTGCAGCAGCAAGGTGGTCTCGAAGCGCTGGTGCAGAAGTTCCAGGCCGGCGGGATGGGCGACGTGGTGCAGTCGTGGGTGGGCACCGGTGCCAACGCGCCGGTGAGCGGCGCGCAACTGGAGCAGGTGCTCGGCCACGATGCCATGGCGTCGGCGGCGTCACAGGCGGGCGTAGCTCCCGCGCAGGTGCGGGACGGCCTCGCTTCGATGCTGCCCGAAATCGTGAATCAGCTGACGCCGGGCGGGCAGCTGCCGGCCAACAGCGGAGCGTTGATCAGCTCGGTGCTGGGGATGATTCGCGGCTGATCGCCTGCCGCTGCTATGGAACGCGCCGCGCCCGTGTGACTACGGGCGCGGCTTTTTCTTGGTCGGTGCGAAGGGATCTTTCTCGACAGCGCCCCAGTCCTTTTTGGGGGCACCGCGCTTGGGGCCGTCGTGCGGGTTCTTCGATTTGTCCGGTGGGCGTGACGAAGAGTTCTTGCGTCCGGTACCGCCTTTGCCGCCTTTCATTGAGCACCTACTCCGCGTTGAGGGCAGACGGCCAACCGGTGCGTTCTGCAAATGGATCGCAAGGTGGATAGCCGCAACACCAGTTCCAGAAGAGCTTGCACAGTACGGACTACGCCGCATGCGGCACGATCGTCCGGACGTACTGCAGGAGGAACGATGTTCAGGATAATAGTGATGTGCGTTGCAACATGGGTCACCGGCATGATGCTTTCGTGGACGGCCGGCGGAGCGATACATCTGTTGCTGGTCGCGGCGATCACGCTCTTCCTGACGCAGATCGTGCGGGTACGGCCGGAGTATGACTGACGATCGGTGGGGCTGACCGGAGATGACCCGGTCCCGTCGATTACGAGCTAGATTACGTGCACGAGGGCACGGCGTCACGCGCCGTGGCCCGATCGCGATCCCACTGGGAGTTCCCCGGCGTGGCCGTGCGCCTACCTCAAGGGAGCGCAATGCAGGAAACATCGCCGGAGTCGCAGGAGACGCGCCGCGAGCGCGGGCTCGCGACATTCCCGGTGTCGGTTATCGTCATCGAGGCACGTCGTACGGTGCGTGCCCGCACGGTTGCGACGCTCTCGCTCGCCCCCGGCTTTTCGCTGCTTGCCGCCGTAGATGCCGTGGCCGGTGTGCCGGCGATCTCGCCCACGCTGTTCCGCGGGGCGCCGATCGTGGCACTCCTCGATGTCTCCGTGGCGAACCCCGACAGTTTGGCGGGGTGCATAGCGCTACGACTGACGTCGCCGGAGTTGCGGATCATCATCACGGGCATGACCGTCATGCATGACGATGTCGCGGCCTTCATCCATGCCGGCGCCACCGGATTCATCATGCAATCGGCCAGTCCATCGCAGTTCGTGGAGACGGTGCGTCATGTGGCGAACGACGAACCCAGTCTGCCGCGTGCGCTCACGATGTCACTGTTCTCGCAGATCCGCAGCCATGCAGTACCGGTGGCCGGGCTGTCGGCGGCTGATCAGGCGAGTCTTACCAAACGTGAACGACAAATCATTGGCTTGTTGCGGGAAGGGATGAGCAACAAGGAGATCGCCGATCGCCTGTACATCGCCGTACATACGGTGAAGCGGCACGTGCATAACATTCTCGAGAAGCTGTCGCTGCACAGCAGGCTGGAAGTGGCGGCACATACCCGAACGCCGGGTGAACAACCGTGAGCGCGACTGAAGATCGGGCACACACCGTGGCGCGCGGGTTGTGGGCGTATGCGGAAATGCGTGCGCGCCCCATGGGAGACGCGGCGGCGATCATCGATACCGTGCTCACTCAACTCGAGAGTGCGCTGCGCCGATGGGTCGGTGCGGAAGGATACGCGGCGCTTCTGTCGCGCTCGGTCGCGCTGACCATGCCTTCCCAACCGATCCTGGCGTCGATCGCCGATCTTGGCGGTGCAGAGGGCGCACCGGCTGGCGCGGCGTCGCCCCCACTGGATGCGGCCGCGAGCCGTGAAGCCGTCGTGGCCCTGTTGGTCACCATGATGTCGCAGCTCGGGGCCATCATTGGCGCCCCCATGGCGATACACCTGATCGAACTCAGCGGCACCGCGGCCCCACGCGGCCTCGCGGATCCTGACGACACCGATACTCCATCATGAACATCTCTTCTTCGTCGCGCACCACCGCCGCGCCCGCTGTGCCACTGCTGCTCACCGGGGTCCCCGGATTGGACGAAGTGCTCGGTGGCGGACTGCCCGCGCTGTCGTTCAATCTGATTGCCGGTGGACCGGGGTCGGGGAAAACGACGATGGCCATGCAGCTGCTCTTCGCGACGGCCACCGAAGAGCGGCCCGGGTTGTTCATCACGCTGCTCGGTGAGACATCGCTCAAAATGCTGCGCTATCAGCAGTGTTTCGGGTTCTTCGATGCGAGTGCGTTGGGCCGCCGCGTGCACTTTCTCAACCTCAGTGAAGAGGCGCTCTCCGGCGACCTCGATGCGGTGCTCGCGCGCATCGTGCACGACGTGGAGACGCTGCACCCCGGCATGGTGGTCGTCGACTCGTTCCGGTCGCTCGTACACGCGGTCGATAGCGACGAGCCGGCAGGGAGCATCGAACGATTTGTGCAACGGCTTGCGCTGCACCTCACCACATGGGACATCACGTCCGTGCTCATCGGTGAGTATCAGCAGCAGGAGCTGCGCAATCCCGTTTTCACGGTAGCCGACGGCATCTTCTGGCTGACGCAGGACGTCGACCGCAACTCGGTCGTGCGCAAGCTGCAGGTGGTGAAGTCGCGTGGCGTGCAGCATATGCCGGGGCTGCATACGCTCAAGATGACCTCAGCCGGTGTGCAGGTGTTTCCGCGCGTGCCTGCACAGCACGGGGCGTTCCCCAACGTTTCGGGATCACGATTGGCCTCGGGGATCGAGGGACTGGATGCGCTGATGGGGGGAGGCATTCCCATCGGCGACTCGTTGGTCCTGGCCGGACCCACCGGATCGGGAAAGACGACGTTCGCCATGCAGTTCGTGCAGGCCGGCTTGGCGGCTGGTGAGTCGGCGGTGGTGGCCGTGTTCGAGGAGCGACCGGATGTGTACCTGGCGCGCGCCTCACGGTTCGGGGCCGCCTTCACCGAGGCTGCCGCGGCCGGCCGTCTGCGCATCATTTATCTGCGGCCGCTCGATCTGTCCGTGGACGAAACGCTTCAGGAGATTCGTGATGCCGTCGCCGAGACCGGTGCCACGCGCGTCGTCATCGATTCCATCAACGGATTCGAGATGGCGCTCGCTCCGACGTTTCGTGAAGACTTCCGCGAGTCGCTGTACCGGCTCATCGGTACCCTCACCAGCCTCGGCGTGACGATGTACTCGACGGTGGAGATCGAGGCGCAAGATCAGGCGACGCTGACTGGATATCGTGTCTCCTTTCTTACCGACATCATTCTCAGTCAGCGCTACATCGAGGTTGAGGGCGAGCTGCGCAAGGCGCTTGTCGTCGTGAAGATGCGGGGCAGTGACCATAGTCGCGCGTTCCACCTGTACACGTCCACCGAAGGGGGGATTGCGCTGGGGCGTACGCTCCGTGATTTCGATGGCATCATGACCGGAATACCTACGAGGTCCCTTCGCACGACTCCATGAACGGGTACTACGCGCAGTTGGTCGAGCAGGCGCCGGATGGTTTCGTTGTTCACGATGGTCAGCACATTGTCGCCGTGAATGCGGCCACGCTGCGCCTGGCTGGAGCGAGCCGGCACGATCAACTCGTGGGTCATCCGGTATCGATGCTGTTCGAACGGCCGTATCTCAAGTCGGTCGCCCGTGCGCTGTGTGACCGCACGGGCACAGACGCTTCGCGTTCCTTCGCGCGAGAACGTCTGCATGTGCTCGACGGTTCGGTGCGAGAGGTGGAGGTGAGTGCGCAGCTGTTCGTTCACGCCGGGCACCTCAGGGCCCATTTGGTGCTGCACGACCTGCACGATCAGCTCGAAGCGGAGCGCACCGCATTGGCGCTGGAGGAGGAGCGGCGGCAGGCAGAGCGCAACGCTGACTGGCGCGCCGTCATGGGCGGCATCGCGCATCAGCTGAACAATCGGTTGCAGGTGGTCATCGGCTTCAGCGAGGGGCTCCTGACCTCGACGTTGTCGGACGACCAGCGCGCAGATGTGGCGGAGGTCAGCCGTGCGGCCCATTCGAGTGCGATGATTACCCGACGGATGCTGCAGGTCGTGGGTGATGCGCCGTTCATGCCGCGCCGGTTGTTTCTCAACACCTCCGTCTACGCCATCTTGCAGGAATGGGAGGTCGCGGCGAACGCGCCGTCGGGCCGAGTGGGCTACGCCTCGGGGGCTGTTCCGGCGGTGCACATGGATGCGCGCCACCTGCAGCAGATGATGGAATGTCTGCTCGACAACGCGCGATCTGCCACGCGCACCAGCGGACAGATCCAGGTCGCGGTGCGCGCCACGACATTATCCGCGCCGCAGCTTGCGGCGGATGCGCGGATCATGCCTCCCGGCGCGTACGTCACGATCACCGTACGCGACTCGGGCGAGGGGATCGGGGCCGACGTGCAACGCCATATGCTGGAGCCGTTCTTCACCACCCATCTCGCCGACGGGGCACCGGGACTCGGATTGCCCGCGTTGCTGGGGATGGCCCGGCAGAACAGCGCCTTTCTCACATTCGCGAGCGCCCCGAATCACGGTGCCACGTTCGTTGTGTGGGTCGCGTCTCCGCCGCTCGCGAGTGGCCGCGGGGCGACGAGTGTCGGCACGACGGGAGCGCGAGCTCGTACCGTTCTGGTCGTGGAGCCTCACGAGCCGACGCGGACCGTGCTCGTGCGGAGCTTCGCCCGGGTAGGATACCGCGTGCTGGCCACCGCGTCGGGAGAAGAGGTGCTGGAACTACTGCAGCACGTAGCCGTGCCGGCACTCATCGTCGTGGGAACGGCGGCACAGAGTGGTGATGCGGCATTCCCGCGCACGCTGCAGCAGCAGTGGCCGTCCGTTCCCGTCCTCTTGTTGAGCGGAGAGTCCGACGCGCCGCGTCCCGAATGGCATGGCGTGGCGGGTGTGTGGTCGGTACTCCCGTCGCCGTTCTCCGAGTACGCGTTGGTAAATGCGGCGCAGCAGCTCGTAAGGGCGTCACGGTCCGACGTGCAGTAGCTCAGCGGTAGTTGTGCCCCTTGATGTGCTGCTCCCCGCCCCCGAGTTCGAGTGCCTTGAACTGCTTGGCGCGTACGTTCACCACGTGTTGCTCCACCTGCAGCGTGCCACGAATGAGTAGCAGCGGCGTGGTGGAGATGAGCAGCGCGTGCTGTTCGAAGCGATCGGGAGTGACGACGATATTCACCATGCCGGTTTCGTCTTCGAGAGTGAGAAAGACGAAGCCCTTGGCGGTGCCTGGACGCTGTCGGCAGATCACGAGGCCCGCCACGGCCACGGGTTGACCGTCCTTCCCATGCGCATGTGCTTCGGCGGCGGTGAGCACACCGTTGAGCGCGAGATATTCACGGACATGCTTCATGGGATGCCCAGCGAGCGATAAGCCAGTCATGCGGTAATCGGCCTCGGTGAGTTCGACTGGCGCGTAGGCAGGCAGTTGCGGGGCAGGGGCTGGCGCTTCGCGGGGAGCCAGAGGGAGCTCGGGGCCGCGGGTGGCAGCGAGCACTTCCCACAACGCCACTCGGCGACGGCGGTCTGCCGGTTCATGCGCGAACATGCTGTCGAACGCGCCCGCCTCGGCGAGATGACGCCACGAGCGCTTGTCGAGCGACACGCGGCGCACGGCATTGTCGATACTCGTGAAGGGACCGTCGCGCAGTGCGGCTTCGAGTGCACGTCGGGCACGGGCGCCGAGGCCGCGGATGAGGCGGACGCCGAGGCGCACGGCGGGGGGAGATGGAGCGGCTGGGGGGTGAGCCGTGAGCTCTGAGTTCGGGTTTTGAGTTGTGGGTTGGAGCATTCTGGCGGTGCCGTCGTTGGGCACGAGGATGCGACCATCTGAGAGTTCGATGCTGTGATCCCAGCTGCTCTTGGTGAGATCGATGGGGCGTACTTCCACTCCGTGACGCTTGGCGTCTTCGATGAGAGTGCCGGGCGAGTAGAAGCCCATGGGCTGTGCATTGAGAATGGCGCACAGATATTCGGGCGCGTAGTAGTGCCGTAGCCATGCGGTGGCGTACACGATCAGCGCAAAGCTGGCCGCGTGACTTTCCGGAAAGCCGTAATCGGCGAAAGCGTTGATCTGATTGTAAATGCGCCGCGCGGTTTCCTCCGGGATACCGTTGCGCGCCATACCGGCAATGAGCTCTTCGCAAATGGCGGCCATGCGTTCGCGCGAGCGCTTGTGGCCCATGGCGCGACGCAACACATCGGCTTGCCCGGGCGTGAAGCCGGCTGCGGCAATGGCCACCTGCATCCCCTGCTCCTGAAAGAGCGGCACGCCGAGCGTCCGTCGCAGCACCTTCTCCACACTGGGGTGCGGATACGTAATGGGCTCGAGCCCCGCGCGACGACGCAAATAGGGGTGCACCATTTCCCCCTGAATGGGCCCCGGCCGAATGAGCGCCACCTCCACCACCAGATCGTAGAAACAGCGTGGCTGGAGCCGTGGCAGCGTGTTCATCTGCGCACGACTTTCAATCTGAAAAAGCCCCACGGTATCGGCGCGACACATGACGTCGTACACCGCCTGATCGCTCATGTCGAGCTGCCCGAGGTCGACGTTCACGCCGCGCGTGTGCCGGATGTACAGCAGGCAGTCCTGCACCACGGTGAGCATGCCGAGGCCGAGCAGGTCGATCTTGACGAGCCCCACGGGGTCGAGATCGTCCTTCTCCCACTGAATGACCGTGCGCCCGGGCATGGACGCGGGTTCGAGCGGTACGATACTGCCCAGCGGCTCTTCGGTGAGAATGAAGCCGCCCACGTGAATGGAGCGGTGCCGCGGCAGCTGATGCAGTCCGTTTACCACGCGTGCGAGCTGTTGCACGCGCGGATCGTCGGGGTCGAGCCCGGCGCGTTGCAACAGCTCACGTCCGGTGCTTTCGTCGCGTGTGGCGGTGGTACGATTGCGCCCTTCCACGAACTCGGCGTGCGTTTCCTTCGTGGGGGGCTTCTCCGCGCCCTTGGCGAGTGGGCCGAGCTGCGCACGTTCGTCGTTCGCCAATTTGCGTTCGGCTTGCAGATCGATGAGCTGTGCCCACGTGGCGTCCCGTTCGGTGATGCCCTTGGGTGTGCGTTGCGCGTTGGGGGAGCCGTGCGGTTCGTAGCTGGCCTTGGGCTTGGGGCGATCGGACGACGTGAGACGCGTTGGTGATGCCGCCACAGTGCGTGCGGCTTCACGAACGACACGCGCCTTGGTGGTGGCCTCGGTTCCCTGCATCATCTGCTCCCCCAGTCGCTCGGCGTCGCTCCTCGGCTTCTGCGGGGCCGTGTCGTCATCAGATGGTGTGACCCGCAGCGCCTCCGCGGTGCTCTTGGCGCTGAAACGATCGCTGAGGGCGGCGAGCATGTCGGCCTGCTGCGTACTGAACCCCAGCACGCGCGCCGCATCGCGCACGGCGCTGCGCCCGCGCCAGGTGATCTGTTCGCACACCATAGCCGCGTGTTCGCGTCCGTAGCGGTTGTACACGTATTGCAACACCCGCTCGCGATCGCGGTGCGCGAAGTCGATGTCGATGTCGGGCGGTTCCTTGCGCTCTTCGCTCAAAAAGCGTTCGAAGAGCAGCTCCATGCGAATGGGATCGACGGCGGTGATGCCAAGGCAATAGCAAACTGCGGAATTGGCCGCCGAGCCGCGTCCCTGACAGAGAATGCCCTCGCGCCGTGCGAAGCGCACGATGTCCCAGACGATGAGAAAAAAGCCGGCCAGATCGAGTTTGCGGATCATCCCCAGTTCGTGCGCGAGCTGGCGGTCGTGCTTGGGCGTGCGCGCATCGCCCCACCGTTCGTAGGCGCCCTGCTCGACGAGTCGTGCGAGATACTCCTGCGCGGAAACACCGGGCGGCAACGGAAACGCCGGCATGCTCGGCTTGAGCTGCTGCAACCGAAAGGCACAGCGTTCGGCAATGGCGACCGACGCACGAATGCCTTCTTCGGCACCACGCCAGCGCTGATAAATGCGCTTGATGGGTTTGAGCGCCCACTCGGCGTTGGGCTTGAGGCGCGTACCCATGGTGTCGAGGGTGCGTTCATGTCGCAACGTGTGTAGCACGTCGTGCACGATGCGCTGCTCCGGGGTGGCGTAATGCACGTTGTTGGTGACGACCCACGGCACGCCGAGTTTGTGCGCCAGCGGTTGCAGCTGCTGCACGAGTGCGCGTTCTTCGGGAAGGCGGTGATCCCAGCATTCGATGGCGAGATGCTCACCGAAGACATCGCGCAATTCGGTGGCGGCGGTCCATGCCTGCTCGGGATGTCCTTCGGCGAGCAGTTGCGGGATCCAGCCACGCGGACAACCGCTGAGTGCCGTCACCCCTTCCACGTGTCGAGTAACGAGCGCCCACGGCACACTCGCACGGCCGCGCTCACTGTCCATGCGAGCGCGTGTGACGAGCGAGGCAATATTGCGGTAGCCTTCGCGCGTTTCGGCGAGCAGCACGAGGTGGGTGGGGCGTTCGCCGCCACGGCCGGCGAGCTGTGGCATGCGCACGGTGAGCTCGGTGCCCAGAATGCCACCAAGGTCGAGCGCTTCACAGGCCGTGCCGAAGCGGACCACGCCCCCCATTTCGTCGTGGTCGGTGAGCGCCAGTGCGGTGTATCCCAGCTGCGCGGCGCACTCCGCGAGCGTTTCCGGCAGGGAGGCCCCGTCGAGCAGGGACAGGGCGGAGTGGGCGTGAAGTTCGGCGTACTGCATATACCGAATATACACCGAACCTGCAACTGGGCGCCAAATGTGGCGGCGGCCGCCTCACTCGCCGCCGTTTGGCGCGTGCGGGGCGTTATTCTTCAAGGACACTCCCTGTTTGTCCCCGGTCCGTCCGATGCCCAACCGCTACACGCAGCAGATCGACGAAGTCCTCGAGGCCGTCGATACCATGAACACCGACGAACTGGATCGTTTGCCCTACGGCATGATCCAGCTCGATGCGAGCGGGCGCATTCTGAATTACAACGCGGTGGAGTCGAAGCTGGCGTCGTTGCGCAAGGAAGACGCGATCGGCAAACAGTTCTTCACCGAGATTGCGCCGTGCACGCGCGTGCAGGAGTTCTACGGTCGGTTCAAGGAAGGGGTGATTCGTGAAGCGCTCGATACGAGCTTTCACTTTCACTTTGCCTTCAAGCAGAACCCGCGTGACGTGACCGTGCGCTTGTTGTACTCGAGGCGATCACGTACGGTATGGGTGCTGATCTCCGACCACGAAGGGAAGCCGTTGGCGACGACGGAGTCGGAGACGATCACGCCGCGATAAGCGGTCTGAGTCGGGGGTTGATTGGCCAGTTGGTTCACGGGCCGCGGATCTAGCCCTCAGGGAAAAGAACACAAGGGCAAAGGACAGAGCGCGGTGCCGTCCACATGAACAACGGTCCGTTGTTCCTGGCCGAGCGAACCGCGCTTTTCCCTTTGCCCTTACGTTCTTCCTACTGAGGGCTCGTCCCGTAGCCCGTTGATCGCCGGAACACACCGAAGTCACGGCACCCGCAGCACCGCACGCATCGCGTCCAGCGATCCATCCGACGGCGCGGCGCGCACGCCGAGCAAGTGCGCGAGCAGCGGGTACACGTGCACGTTGGCCACGGGGCCGATCACGCGGCCGCGCTGAATATCCGGGCCAGCCGCAACGAACAACGCCCCCATGCTGGGGAGCTCGTTGTCGTAGCCGTGCGTGCCGCCCACCGGTGGGCCGGACTTCTGCACACGCTCAGTACTGGAGATCGTCCACCCTTCATCGGCGAGCAGTACGAGCGGCGTAATGCGCGGATGCGCGCGATAGTGAAAGCGCGCGGGCACGCTGTCTTTGTGAAAGACCTGCAGGTGTGGCACCCGACGGAGTGCCGCATACACGGTGGCCAGTCTGCCGGGCTTGGGAGTCACGGCGGTCACGGGCATCCAGTCGACGACGTCCATGTCGGCGAGTGAAGCATGTTCGTCGAGACGGATGACGCGTGTACTGTCGATTTCGGTCATGCCATGGTCGGAGACGACGACGAGGTTCACGCGATCGGTGAGTCTGCGCGCCGCGAGTCCGTCGACAAGGGCGCCGATGAGCGAATCGACGTGCGCGATGGCGGTGTCCACCTGCGCGGTGAGCGGACCGTGCTTGTGCCCGACGTCGTCGGTGGTGCTGAAGTAGAGCGTGACGAAACGTGGTGCCGTGGCGGCGGGCATGGAGAGCCAGTCGAGCACGCGTTGCACACGGACATCATTAGGGATGCGGCCATCGTACGGCGTGTAGTACGTGGGATAGCGCCCGTTGATGGCGTAGTCGCTGCCGGGCCAAAAGAAGGCGGCGGTACGCACCCCCTGCCGTTCGGCGGTGTTCCAGATGGGTTCTCCGCCCCACCAGCGCGGATCGCGCGCAATGAGCGTGTCGCCGATGGTGAACGTCGTGCCGATGCGTTCGTCACGCATCGTGTTGGCCACGATGCCGTGATGCTCCGGATACAGCCCGGTGACGATGGTGTAGTGATTGGGGAATGTCTTGCTGGGGAACGCGGGAATGAGTCGTTCGGCGCGTGTGCCGCGCGCGGCAAGTTCGCGCAATCGCACCGCCCCGGGACGCGTGATGTAGTCTGCGCGAAAGCCGTCGAGCGAGATGAGGACGGTGGCGTGGCCGGTCGCCCCGTCTGATATCGCCCGGGTATCTGGCGCGGGGGGGCGACGGCACGCGCTGCCGACCAGTACCGCGAGACTCAGCATCAGGAGGGCGCACGCGAACAGCGACGGTCGCCGCCGCGCCACCGGTTCCGGATTGCGAGTGCTGCAGGTCATGTCCGTTGGGAACTCGTGTCGGCCCGGTCTTCACGCCGACGGATGAGGAGTTTTTCCAGTTCCACCGCCACAAATACCACGGAGGACACCACAAGACAAAGTATCAGCTCGCCAAACGACAGCGGCGCCGTGCGGAACACCGTATTCAGGATTGGTACGTAAATGATGGCCAGCTGAAGCCCCAGCGACGTTGCCACGGCCAGCAGCAGCCACGGGTTGCTCGTGAGCCCCAAGCGAAACAGCGACGTGCGTTCAGAGCGAATGGCCATGACATGCGCAAGTTGCGATACCGTGAGCACGGTAAAGGTCATCGTTTGCCAGTGCCCGTGTCCGGTGTGCAGCGACCACGCTTGGATTCCCAGCGCCAGCGCGGCCATCAGCAGCCCCACGCGCACGGCGTGCTGCCAGAGACCGTGGGACAGGATGCTCTCCTGCGGCGGTCGAGGCGGACGCTGCATGATCCCCACCTCAGCCGGTTCAGCTGACAACGTCAGCCCCGGGAGGCCATCGGTAATGAGGTTCATCCACAGGATGTGAATAGGGAGCAACGGCAGCGGCAGTCCGAACAGCGGCGCCGCAAACAAGGTGCAAATCTCGCCGGCGTTGGTGGACAGCACAAAGCGCACAAACCGTCGAATGTTGTCGTAGATGCGCCGGCCTTCACGTACGGCGACCACAATCGTCGAGAAATTGTCATCCAGCAACACCATGTCCGACGCTTCGCGCGCGACGTCGGTGCCGCCGCGCCCCATGGCGATCCCGATGTTGGCGCGCTTGAGCGCGGGCGCGTCGTTCACGCCGTCGCCGGTCATGGCGACGTATTCCCCGCGCGCCTGCAGCGCGGTCACAATGCGCATCTTGTCCTCGGGGGTCACGCGCGCATACACCCGGGCGTGCTCCACGCGTAGCTGCAGCCCCTGATCATCGAGCGCCTGCAGCGCCGCACCGGTCAGCACGTCCTCTTCGCCGGCATCGGCGGCAATGAGCCCCAGCCGCGAGGCGATTGCCCGCGCGGTAGCGGGATGATCACCGGTAATCATGACCACCCGAATGCCAGCGGCATGACAGGTCGCGACGGCGTCGCGCGCTGCCGTTCGCGGTGGATCCAGCAGACCCACCAGCGCGAGCAGGACTTGCTGTTCCTCCAGTGGGGCTATCGGCGCTGCAGCGGCTTGCTTGTCACAGTTCATCGCGATGGCCAGCACGCGCAATCCGCTCGCGGCCATGCTGTTGGCGTGGGCCAACACGTCTGCGGCCTCCACCGGGATGAGCGAGCCTTGGTACCACATGCGCGTGCACGCTGGAATGACCCGCTCTGGAGCCCCTTTGGTGCAGGCGACGCGATACTCCCCGTCGCTCGTGGTATGCACCGTAGTCATTCGGGCGCGTTCGGAAGAGAAGGCCAGTTCGCCTACGCGCGGCCACCGGCCACGCAATGTCGACGCATCAACTCCCTGCTCAACGGCCCAGCGCACCAGCGCCGTTTCGGTCGGGTCTCCCGTCAGCACGCCGTCGTGCGCCTGCTGCACGTCGGTGCAGAGGGTCACCGCTTCGGCAAACGTCAGGGGCGTTTCCTGCAGCGGCACACCATGACCGAGACTCTCCCCCGGTTCGTTCTTCACTGTAAGAACCGCATCCACCCGCATGCGGTTCTCGGTCAAGGTGCCGGTCTTGTCCGTGCAGATGTACGTCACGGATCCCAGCGTTTCCACGGCAGGCAGTCGTCGCACGAGGGCATGCTGTTGCACCATGCGTCGCGCGCCGAGTGCGAGCGACACGGTTACGACTGCGGGGAGTGCTTCCGGGATGGCCGCCACGGCGAGGCTGACGGCAGTCATGAACATCAGCGCCACCGGTTCGCCGCGAAGGAGACCCGCCACAAAAATGGCCACGCACACCACGAGGACGGTAATGGCGAGCCATTTACCGAGCGCAGTCAGACGTTGCTGCAGCGGCGTGCGCAGGCGCGTGTCTTCCGTGAGCAACGCGGCAATGCGCCCGAGCTCCGTTTGCATGCCGGTGGCCACGATCACCCCCAGTCCACGGCCGCTGGCGATGTTGGTGCCTTTGTACGCCATCGCCCGGCGATCACCCAACGCCGCCTGCGGGTCACTGTTGGGCGCAATCGACTTGTGCACCGGGAGCGACTCGCCGGTGAGTGCAGCTTCTTCCACGTTGAGTTGGGATACCTCCAGCAGGCGCAGATCGGCGGGCACGACGGTTCCGGCGTCGAGCAGCACGATGTCACCGGGGACCAGCGCCTGAGGTGGCACGGTGTGTTCGACACCGTCTCGGCGCACTCGCGCCGTTGCTGCAGACATGGCGCCGAGCGCGGCCATAGCCTTGTCGGCGCGGTACTCCTGCACAAAGCCGAGTGTGGCGTTGAGGACGACGATTGCGAGAATGGCAATGATGTCTTCGATGTCTCCTACCACCGCGGTCACCGCCGCGGCGGCGAGCAGCACCAGCACCATGACATCGGTGAACTGCGCCAACAGCATGCGCCACGGCCCGCGTTTGGCCGCCGTGGCCAGAACGTTCTCTCCGTACTCAGCGAGTCGGCGAGTCACCTCGGCCATCGCAAGGCCGTTCTGCACATCGCTGTGCAGCATGGTGATGGTGGCCTCCGCCGTCAGGGTATGCCACGGCGTTGAAGGTGACGTGGAGGATGCAGCGGATACTGGCGCAGGGGTGCGCTGGGCAGACGGTGTGGTGACAGGCGGTGGCATTCGTTCGGTGTGAAGGGAAATGGTCCGTGACTCATTCGTGACGTTGGTTGTGCTGCCGACAGCGATTTGTCCCGTATGCTAGAGGATGCGTTTCAGCGTGCGGCATTTCTCACTTGCTGTTCTGCTCGCAGGACTGGCAGCGTGCTCCCGCAGCAGTTCCCGATTGCCGACGGCCACGACTGTTGTCCTGGCCGGATCCACGTCGGTGCAGCCGTTAGCGGAACGGTGGGCGGAGGTCTATGCCGGTGCCGGTAGCAGTGACCATGTCACGGTGCAGGCCGGTGGTTCAACAGCCGGTATCCGCGCCGCCCGAGAAGGAACCGCACAGCTAGGTATGAGTTCTCGGGCGTTGGATGCAGAAGAAGCCGCGGAGTTGCAGGTCGTGACCGTGGCGCGTGATGGCATTGCTGTCATTGTTCATGCCACGAACCCGCTCCGGGCGCTGTCGCTGGCGCAATTGCGCGCGATTTATACCGG
>CANGXD010000019.1 GCA_947457545.1 Gemmatimonadaceae bacterium | reverse complement strand
CTGTTTCGCGAGTTCCGCGTGCATGTCCCAGACATCGCACGCGGTTCTCATTTTCGGCGCCACCGGTGGCGTCGGCGCAGCCCTTGCCCGCCGCCTCGTGGCCGCCGGCACTCAGGTCTTTCTCACGGCACGTCGCGAGGAGCCGTTGGCGGCGCTCGCCGGTGAACTTGGCATGCCGTACGCCACGAGCGACGCCACCGATTGGGCGGAGATCGATCGGATTGCCGATGCGGCCGTGGCGCACTTCGGCACGTTGACCGGCATGGCCAATTGCGTGGGGTCGCTGCTGCTCAAGCCGGCGCACCTCACCAAGTTCGAGGAGTTTCAACTCACGATTGCGCAGAACCTTACCAGCGCCTTCGGCGTGGTGCGCGCCGGCGCGCGCGTGATGACAGGCGGCGGCAGCGTGGTGCTGTGCAGCACCGCGGCAGCGCGCATTGGCTTGTCGAATCACGAAGCGATCGCTGCCGCCAAGGGCGGTGTGCAGGGGCTCGTGCTGTCGGCGGCGGCGACCTATGCGTCGCGCGGGTTGCGCGTGAATGCCGTCGCGCCCGGCTTGGTAGACACGCCGCTCACCGCGCGGATTACCGGATCAGCGCCGGCGCTGCAGGCGTCGCAATCCCTGCACGCGTTGGGACGCGTTGGTCAGCCCGACGACGTAGCCGCGTGCATGGCGTTCCTGCTCGGCGCAGACGCGTCGTGGGTGACGGGTCAGGTATACGGGGTGGATGGCGGGCTTGGAACGGTGCGCAGCAAGTAACGACCACTGCGTGGCTGGCACCAACCCCGCAATGAACGGGGGCATCGTCGGCGCGATGGCCCTGATGCCGCTAGGCAGGTCTCACTGATGCCGAAGGTACGGCAGGCGTGCTGGATGGTGGTGCGCTTCGTCAGCAGGTCGGCGCTGAGCCGGGCATCCACGCACCGCTTCTTCAGGCGCCGACTCTCTTCCTCCAGCTCCTTCATCTTGGGGGGGCATTCCCCCCGTCACCTGCGTGCCTCACGTGAATCAACGACACCCCACTGGCGCGGGGCCCGCGTCAAAGATTGGCACGAAAGGGCAGCAGATTGGCGAGCTCGGGTGTACCTTGCACGATTTTCGCCGGGTATTCCTCCAACATGAATACTCCATCTTTTTTCCGTGCCAGACACTTTGTGTCTAGCTTGGCCCTTGGGGCTAGTATCGTCGCCTGCGACAGCGACAACGCCGTTGGCCCGACGCCCGACGGATCTGGGCGGTTCACCGCGTCGGCGTGCCCGAAGCCCCTTCCGCCGGGGCTAACCGAGGGAACCACCGTGCGCTGCGGGACGCTCACCGTTCCCGAGAACCACGCGGTGCCCAACGGCAAGTCGATCCAACTGTCCGTCCTGATCCTCAAGGGGGCGGCCACGGTAACCAAGGATCCGATTGTCCACTTTCAAGGTGGACCAGGTGGCACCTACAGCAGCTATGCGCAGGTCCTCGGCGGGGAGTTCGGCCTCGGGACCTCCAGGGAAACTGGCCGCGAGATCGTATTCTTTGATCAACGCGGTACCGGCGCTTCGAAGCCGGCGCTCATGTGCAAGGACAACGAGGAAGTTCCGGCATGCCTGAGCCGGTTGAAGGCAGCGAATATCGATCTCGCGGCCTACAACTCCGAGGAGAGTGCGCGGGACGTGGAGATGCTGCGCACGGCGCTGGGCTACGAAAAGCTCAACCTGTACGGACAGTCCTACGGGACAATCCTGGCGCAGACAGTGATGCGGTTGTTCCCCGGCTCCGTGCGGTCCGCGATGATCGAGGGCGTTTCCTCGGTTCCGTTCGACGCCCAACTCCCTGGCTCACCGAAGGCCCTCGAGTCTGCGCTCGGGCGCGTCTTCGAGGAATGTGCCGCCGACGCTGCCTGTAAGGCGGCGTACCCGTCGCCCGCCAAGGATCTCGATGACATCCTGCTCGCGCTTTCGCAGGCGAAAGTTGACCCGTCGGGGTTCGTGGGTGTTCTCAGCACGCTGACCCAGTTCTCGCAGGGCAAGTCCTACATCCCGTACATGCTGCGCGCCGCCGCGACGAATAACGAAGCGAAGTTCAATGCGCTCGGGCCGATATTGGAGGAGGCCGAGGGGTATCAAGCTGCGGTTCAGCAGACCCTCGCGCTGGGCGCCTTGATCGTGGTGAATTGCTACGACTACGGGCCGCTCGCCACGACCGCCCGGTGGAACGCCGTCAACGGCAGCGCGCGCCCCGCATTTCGCGCGGCCATCCCCGAACAGCCGCTGCCATGCGACCTGCTGCCGACGTCGAGGGTCTCCGATGCCCACCGGAGCCCGTTCGCCAGCAGCATTCCGACGCTGCTGATCAGCGGCTCGGCCGATAGCAACACGCCCAAGGAAACCGCCGACGCGCTGGCGCCTTCGCTGAGCAAGGCCTACAAAGTGGTGGTTCCTGGCTGGGGGCATGTCATACTGGGCTTCTCTGAGCCGTGCAGCACGAGCATTTTCCGCGAATTCGTCAAGGACCCGTCGCGGGCGCCGAACACGTCGTGCCTCGCGAAAACCAGGTTCCCAACGACTATTCCCTGATCCCCCGCGCCAAGACGCTGCGCCGGCAGCACATCCCCCGGGGACGTACTGGCTCTCCTGGGAGGTCGTGACACCCGCTCAAGTTCTGTGACGCAGTTGCCGACCCTCGAAAGGTCGAACCGTTCGATGTGACTCATTCGGACGGTTCGCCTTGCTGCGACGTAGGCCCCGACGCAATGTCCTCGCGTCGGGCCGCAAAAGGGGAGGATATGGGCTTGTTCGACTCTACTACAGACGGCAGTTGCGTCGCTTCAACGCTGCGAGAAGTACCGCTGAGCCCAGCAGGTCGCGCTGTGCGATGAGCACCTCACACAGTGCGGTGGTGTCGATCGCCAAGTTCGCGTCGGTGCTGCGCGCCGCCGAAGCGGTCGATCTGGACATGACCGTCGAACGTACCACGCTCGGAATCGCCGCCGACGCCGACGCTGACGTCGTCGGCTTCCTGCCGGTTGAGGCGTACCTCGCCATGTGGGAGCGGCTGATGCGCCGCCACCAGAACCCTGCCTTGCCGATGCTGGTTGCCCGGGTGCCGGTGGAAACCCATGGTCTCATCGGTTTCCTGGCGATCACCAGCCAGACGCTGGGCGAGTCGCTCGAACGCGCCATTCGCTTCCAGCGGCTGTGGGGAAGCCTGGACCAATGGTCGCTTCCGGAGTGTTTGGGCGACCGGGTCGGGCTCGGCTGGCGATCGAGCGGTCCGGACTCGCGACTCGGTGTTCGCGCCGCCGCGGAGTACGCAGCAGCCAGCATGTGGGTCGGGCTGCAGGCCGTTGTCGGTACGACACTGCTGGCCCGGCAGATCGCGTTTTCGCACGCGATGCCGACGGACGTGACGGCACACGCGGCGGTGTTCGGGGTCGCGCCGAAGTTCGGCGCCGGTCGAACGTCGATCGAGTTCGACCGCACTGTTCTTGATGTTCCGCTCCCCAAGGCCATCCCGCAGCTCTCGTCCTACCTGGAACGTCAGTGTGTCACGCTGCTCACACCCTCACCTTCCCCATCGCCGACCGTGATCAGGGCGAAGACCGTGCTACGGGAGGCGATGCTGCACGGCGTAAAGCCGTCCGCCACGCTCCTCGCGAAGCAGCTCAACATGAGTCACCGCACGTTGCTGCGTCGGCTGGCGGACGAGGGGCAGACCTATCGCGGTACACTCAATGAAACCCGGCAGGATCTCCTCCGCGCCGATCGCGGCGAGATCCACGTGACGACGACGCAGCAGGCGGCGTTGCTCGGCTTCTCGAGCGTGAGCGCGTTCCATCGGGCTCGCCGCCGATGGGCGGGCGGCGACGGTCAGCCCTAAGGCCCGTCACCATGTGGAGGCGTGCATGCCCGCCTCCACGTGGTGACGGGCGGCGACCGGCCCGCTTCGCGGGCGCGCCTCGTTGGCCATGAGCACTCACCTGCCGCGTGGCGGGCCGAAACAAACGGCCGATGGGCTCGTAGCGTCTCCAGTTCGCGTGATACCTCTCGCCCCCCTCACCCGCTTGCTCCCCATGACCCTGCGTATCGAGTCCATCGCCAAGACCTACCCAAACGGGGTCCGGGCGCTCCACAACATCTCGCTCACGATCCCGCCCGGCATGTTCGGACTGCTGGGCCCCAATGGCGCCGGTAAGTCGTCGCTGATGCGCACGATCGCCACACTGCAACAACCGGATTCGGGAAGCATTCACTTCCGGGACATCGACGTGCTCCGAGAACCGGAGCGGCTGCGCTCCCAGCTCGGCTACCTGCCGCAGGAGTTCGGGCTCTATCCCAACATGCCCGCCGAGGCCATCCTCGATCACTTCGCCACCCTCAAGGGCGTCGTGAACCCTGGGGAACGCAAGGACCTCGTCGCGATGCTGCTGCAGCAGGTCAACCTGTACGATGTGCGCAAGAAGAGCGTTGGCGGATACTCGGGGGGCATGAAGCAACGGCTCGGCATCGCCATTGCGCTGGCCGGCAGCCCCAAGCTGCTCATCGTCGACGAGCCAACCGCCGGTCTCGATCCCACCGAACGCAACCGCTTCCTCAACCTGCTGGCCGACATCGGCGAGGATGTCGTGGTGATCCTCTCCACGCATATCGTCGAGGACGTGCGCGAGCTCTGCTCGAACATGGCCATCATCAACAAGGGCGAGGTGGTGGTGCAGGGCGAGCCGGAGCGGATCATCGACACGGTGCGCGGGCGCATCTGGCGCCGCACGATTCCGCGCGCGCAGACCGACGCCTACAAGTCGCAGTACCAAGTCATCTCCTCGCGCATGGCCGCTGGAAACACCGTGCTGCACGTGTATGCCGAGTCCGACCCTGGTGATGGATTCGTCGCCGTGGATCCCGATCTTGAGGACGTGTACTTCCACCGACTGGCCGAAGCGTCAGGCGGTCGGGTCCCGGTGGAGGCCTGATGTTCGGTCCTCTGTTTGCCTTCGAGCTCCGGAGTCACTTCCGGCGCCCGGTCACGTGGCTGTACGTGGCCATCGTCTTCATGCTGTCGTTCTTCGCCCTCAGCACCGACGCGGTCACCGTTGGTACGGCGCTGGGCAAGGTCAAGCGGAACAGTCCGTTCGCCCTGTCCCAACTCTACGGGATCCTGCTGGCCATCGGGCAGATCATCACCAGTGCGCTGGTGGGTACCACGGTCCTGCGCGACTACGAGGCCGGTGTCCACGAGTTGCTGTTCACAACGCGCATCTCACGTGGCGCCTACGTCGGGGCCAAGTACCTCGCCGCGTTTCTGGCCATGCTCCTGGTCTTCGCGGCGATGCCGCTTGGCGCCCTCGTGGGGTCGGTCATGCCGTGGGCGGATGGCGAGACGCTGCAGGCCATACAGGTCTGGCACTACGTGCAACCGTTTCTGATTCTGGGTGTGCCCGGGGTGTTCTTCCTGAGCAGCCTGCTCTTCGCGGTCGGGTCGCTCACGCGCAGCAGCTTCGCCGTCTACGTGGCGGGCATCCTGCTGCTGGTGGGGTACTCCGTTGCCGATGATCTCGTGCGTCAGCTCGACCGCGACATGCTGGCGAACCTGATCGATCCATTCGGCATCCGCTCGATCAGCCTTGTGACCCGCTACTGGACGCCGTCGGAGAAGAACGCGCAGACGCTTCCGATCGCCGGATTCATCGGCGCCAACCGCGCGCTTTGGGCGGCGGTCGGTGCGGTGATGCTTGCCGCGGCGTTCCGCTTCGTCAAGCTGGAGAAGGAGGCCGCCGTCTCGTCGCGACGCCGGGCCAAGCGCGCGGCGCCCTCGGCGCCCCCGGCGCGCGTGGCGTCCGTGACCACCCGCGCGGCCGGTCGCGCGTATAGCCCACCGGCGATCCTGGCGGGCTGGCGCAGCGTGACCATGTTCCATGCCCAGTCGCTCTTGCGATCCGTGCCGTTTCTGGCGATCGCCGCGATCGGCTTCATCAACGTGATGATGTCCTCGTGGTACGCCGACCAGAACGGCCAGAGCCGCAGCTGGCCGATGAGCTGGCTCATGGCCGAGTCCGCGGTGGGATCGGGTGGATTGTTCATGATCGTACTGCTCACTTTCTTCTCCGGCGAACTGGTGTGGCGGGAGCGGCAGGTGCGGCTCGACCAAGTGCTCGATGCCTCGCCGGTGCGCGACTGGAGCGTGCTGCTGGGCAAGTACACGGCGATGGTGCTCATGCTGCTGGCCTTTGCCACGGTGTCGATGGCGGGCAGCATGGCGACGCAGCTGCTCAAGGGCTATCCGCACATCGACCTGCCGGTGTACGCGCTGTACGTGTACCTGGGAGACTTCCCCAGCTGGCTCCTCATGACGGCGATGGCGTTCCTGGTGCAGTCGCTGGTGCCGCGAAAGGCGATCGGGCACGTCATCATGATCCTGGTGTGGACCGCCACCATCGTGACGGTCAACCTTGGCTACGACTATCAGCTACTGCTGCTGGGGCAGTCGCCGGCGCTGACCTGGTCGGATATGAATGGGGTGGGGCCGTACCTGCGGGCGTTTCCGGCCGTGCATGGGTTCAATGTGGGGCTGGCCGTCTTGCTGCTGGCCCTCACCATGCTCGTCTGGCACCGTGGTACCCAGCTGCCGCGCCTCGCGCGTCGCCTGCGGGAACGCTTCCGCGGGGCCACGCGGTGGATGGCCGCCGTCGGCGCCACCGGCGCTACCGCTGCGGCGGGCGTGTTCTACTACCACGCGAGCGTCGAGAACGTGTACACCACGCGCAAGGAGGGGGAACGACAGGCGGTGGAGTACGAGCGCACCTGGCGCCGGTACGAAACGCTGCCAGTCCCACACGTGGTGGGAATCGCGCTTGATGTGGATCTGGAGCCGACGGACGGACGGGCGCGGGTGGGCAGCCGTTTCACGCTCGTGAACCGGCTGGCGACGCCCATCGACACGATCCTCGTGAACGTGGCGGCTGACGCGCCCGGGCTTGCGGCATCGCTCGACTCGCTCACCTTCGACCGACCGTTCACCATCCTCAAGGCCGACACGATCTGGGGGGTGCGCCTGGTGCGGCTGGCCACGCCGCTCGTGGCCGGTGATTCCCTGCGCGTGCGATCGGTGCAGCGCTTCCGGGTGCGAGGCTATCCCAACGGCGAGCCGGACCGCTCGCTGGTTGGCAACGGCACCTTCTTCAACCGTGAGAAGTTCCCAACCTTTTTCTACTCGCAGAGCAGCGAGCTGCAGAGCGATGAGCTCCGCCGCAAGTACAAGTTGCCGCCGCAGCGGCGTGGCAAGCCGCGCACGGACAGCGTGGCGCTCTTCCGCCAGTCGTTCCTGGCCGATGCCGACCTAGCGTCGTTCGAGGCCGTCGTGAGCACCGATCCCGACCAGATTGCCATGGCTCCGGGGTACCTGCAGCGCGAGTGGACGCAGAACGGCCGACGGTACTTCCAGTATCGCATGGACGCGCCCATCGACAACTTCTTCTCGGTGCTGTCGGCCCGGTGGACGGTCACCAAGGGCTCGTGGAATAACGTGGCAATCGAGGTCTATCACCACCCTGCGCATCGCTTCAACGTCGAGCGCATGATCGAGGCGTCGAAGGCGTCGCTGGCGTTCTACACGCAGGAGTTCGCACCCTACCAGCACCGGCAGCTGCGCATCCTCGAGTTCCCGCGCTACGCCGGGTTTGCCCAGTCGTTCCCGAACACGGTGCCATACTCGGAGGCGATCGGGTTCGTGGCGCGCGTCGATACTTCGAGCGTCGAGGACACCGACCTGCCGTACTTCGTGACGGCGCACGAGATCGCGCACCAGTGGTTCCCCTACCAGCGCATGGCGGCCGATGTCGAAGGGTCGCAAATGTTGTCGGAGTCGCTCTCCGAGTACGCGGCGCTGGTCGTCACCGAGCGCGCCCACGGGCGAGCCTTCACGCAGAAGTTCCTGCGGAGTGAGCTGGATGGGTACCTGCGCGGGCGGGCGGGCGAAACAAAGGGCGAACGTCCGCTCACACGGGTCGACCTGCAGAGCTACATCTGGTACCAGAAGGGGGCGCTCACGCTGTACGCGCTGCGCGACCTGATCGGGGAGCGGGCCCTGCACGGTGCGGTGCGCGCGTACCTCAACGAGGGGCGCTTCAGTGGCCCGCCGTACGCCACCACCCTCGACCTGATGCGCCATATCCGCGCGGCGACGCCGGATTCGCTCCAGTCGGCGGTCGACGACTACTTCGACACGATCACCCTCTGGGACGTGAAGACGGATAGCGTGCTCACCACCCCGCTGCCCGGCGGCCAGTTCAAGGTGACGGTGATCGGGACCGCCGCCAAGTTCCGCGCCGACTCGCTGGGTACTGAAACCGCCGTGCCGCTCAACGACTACATCGACGTCGGCATCTTCGATGCGCCCCGCCCCGGCGCCCGCTTGGGTGAGGCCATCGCGATTCGCAAAGTGAAGGTCACCGGCGGCATCGTGCGCGTCGAATTCACCGTGCCCCGCAAGCCAGCGCGCGCCGGGATCGATCCGTACAACCTCCTGATCGATCGCGTCCCGGGCGACAACACCCGCGACGCGAAGTAGCGCTGCAACCATCGGCAAGTACGGTGCACATCACCATCATCGTCGATGTGTACCGTACCGATCGGCACCGAGGCGCCTCGTGGGTAACCGGGCAGGTCGACGGCGGCGGCGGCGGGCTCGGAACGGTGCGCAGCAAGTAACGATTACTGCGTTGCTGGCACCGAACCCGCAATGAACGGGGTCATCGTCGGCGCGATGGCCCCCGAGGCATTCTCCTCGGTAACCGCGAGCATGGCGTTCCTGCTCGGCGCCGACGCGTCGTGGGTGACGGGTCAGGTGTACGGGGTGCATGGCGGACTTGGAACGGTGCGCAGCAAGTGACCGCGTGCGCACGAAAACGCACCAAGCCGAGCTAGTCACCCCCGGTAGGCATCTAGCTAACAGACCACTGGGTAGATTGTCGGCCTGAATGAGTCGGAGTTCTTTCTGGAAATGATGTCCGAACTTTCGTGGCGAGGCTGATCGAAATTCACGCAATCGTTGGTCTATCACGACCGAAATGAACACGTTCGAAAGGAACGAACGCTAAATGGTTGTCGCCGAAGTATGGGCAAGCGACATGCATTTACCGAAAAACGGAAACACGGGCGATCAAAAGCCGGTGTCACGTTCCCGAATAAGTTCACTCCCGTTTCGCGCGTTCTGTGATTCCAGTTAGCGCGCACGGTATCACGAAGAGGTTGCACGAATCATTCAGATCACGTGTAAGCGTATGTGATCATTTGTAAAGCAAGCGCCCCGTCGCTATTCGTGGCTAGTTCGTGATGAGAGAAAACTATTGACAGCGTAGAAATCCGGCCACACCTTCGCTGTTGGTGCATCACGATTGTGGCACCTCACCGAACTGGTGATCTTCGCAAGTATCGCAACTGCAAGTAGGATTCAGTGTTGAATTTCGCCGGGAAGCTTTCCGCAGTAATCGCCATCGCGAGCTCTACCATTGTCGCGCAATCAGCCCCGACGCATACACGTGAGAGTTCACGTGCTTGCACGGCGCAGGAAGCGGCATCGTTTTGCAGCATGGTGTCTGTATCGGGCTACCAAGAAGGCGGCATGTGGTGGTGCCCCGAGTCTGCTACTTGCGCTTGGGACGACCAGAACAACCAACCAGCAGGGAGTGTAACATACTGGTCTTCACCAACGCCCTGCGACGGCTTCGTCGTCTGTGCCTGAACGGACCGCATGGGCGAATCCGCATCTGGGTTCGCCCATGCGCGTCTCTTGATGAGGGGCTCCTCCAAACATGCAGATTTCCAAGACACTGCAAGTCATGTGCAACGGCATCCTGGTCTGCTGCGCACTATTCAGCACTTCACTTGCGTATCGAGCCTTAAAACGTAGCGATCGATCAGCCCGCGAGCAGAGCGATAGCGCCCAACGGGTGGCCGGATGGGAGACGCAGTTCCGTCAAGCCCAGCTTGCGGGACGAGATAGAGAACGCGCCGCCATGGTGGTGTTCTCCGATTACGAGTGTCCGGCCTGCAAGGCGCTGAACGACCACATCGAGAGCTATCGTAGGGATAGAGGGTTGGAGACGTCTGTGTTGTACCGGCATTGGGCCCTTCCTTCCCATCAGCACGCGGTCGCCGCGGCAGTCTCGGCCGAGTGTGCTGCCGAGCAGGGGAAGTTCCGCGACATGCACAATGAACTCTTTCGCGCTCAACGTCACCTCGCGACGGTCGACTGGCGAGAACTGGCAAGCGCCGCTGGTGTGCCGGACCTGCCTCGCTTTGAGTCGTGCATCAACGATGCCGACGTTACCAGACGAGTACAGGCTGCGAGCGATTCTGTTGGCGCGCTTGGCCTGCGGGGGACACCATCGATTCTCTTGAAGGGTGGCAGAGTACTCACGGGTGTTCCTGCACGCGCCATGCTCGACTCGCTGCTCGGGGCGGTTGCTAACTAGCGCGTTTCTGTCCATCGGCCCTCCCGAAGCGCCTGTGCGCTCATGCTCAGTATGAAGCCGTATGCGCAGCGTCAGCGCTTCGCCTTTGGCGCACGTGCGCGGTTCGCGCACTTTGTCGTCGTTACCGTCACGATCATGGCAACGACCACTCAGTCCTTTGCGCAGCACCCGGCATCACCCTTCCAGACCGAGCGTTCGGATCAACTCAAGGCGCGACTCGAAATCAGTGAGTTTAACGCGCTGTGGCAGGCCGCATGGCAGCGAAGCGAAGATTTACGACGTGAGCGCCGCACCGAGCCGGAGCTCCAACAGCGCTTGCTTCACGCGATGTGCATGAGCTACAACTTCAAGGATCGCCGAGGCTGGTTGGCGCAGACCGAGGCGCCGTATCGTGGGCTGCCGGGCGAGCAGTACCGAATGATTGAGGGGGAACGCCCCGACTACGGCGTCTGTCCGTCATGGCTTCTGGGAAGCATCATCGACGCAGAAGATGAACGACGTTGGCGCGATGGGGCGCTCGTGCGCAAGGAGCGCGTGCGAATCGCGCAATTACGAGGTAGGCTGATTGAACAACTCCGCGAACGCTTGCGATCCAGTCCGGAGGACACGTGGCTAAACGGGCAACTCGTACGACTGCTGCTCGACGCGCGTCGCTACAATGACGCACAACACGAAGCGGAACACTGCCATGAAGGTTTGGCGTGGTGCAACGGGCTGCGTGGGCTCGTGTGGGCGTACCGCGATTCGACCGTGAAGGCGGAACAGGAATTCGTTCGTATGATCGATCGCTTTCCTGAGGCCGAACGTTGCGTGTGGCAGCGACTGACCCCTCTCTTGGAAAAGCAGTTGGCTGCTCGCTACGCCGATCTCTCGTGCGAGCGGCAGGCCGCACTTAACGATACGATCTGGTGGCTGGCCGACCCGCTGTACCGGGACGCGGGGAACGCGCGCAAAGTGGAACAGTATGTGCGGCGCATGGAGATCGCCCTGCGCCAAGCGACGGAGCAGGACGAACGGTATGCGTTCGATCAAGAACGCCTCGGGGATGCGCTGGCCACCGTCATCGACCGGTATGGCTGGCCCAGCTACACCGCCGCCCTCGGCACGGCGTGGGATCGATGGCAGTCTCACTACCGTTCGAGCAGGCAAATCCCTGCCCCGCCCGCACCACCATATAGCACGTTCGAGTATTCGCCTCACGCCGTGGCGGCGTTCCCGTCGTGGCACGCCGTCACGACCCCGTATGGGGCGCGAGCTGATGACTGGCGCCTGCACCCGGTTGACGAGACGGGGGAGCCGGAGCTTTCGTGGTGGCCGACGGAGCACTTCCAACCCGCGCGACGGCTCGTGCAACTCGCAGATGGCCAATACTTCTTCCTGCGGCGGCACACGCACGTCGAGGTGGCCCTCGCCATCCCGCTCCGTCACCCGGCGATTCGGGATGGCAACGCTGTCTTTGACGTTCTGCTCCTGAACAGCAACGGCCCGACGACCGTGGATTCGATTGCGCAGCAGCTCGCCGCTGGAAACGCTATCGCCAGAATGCGGGGCTCCGTCGCCAGCGGCCCAACGCTGCTCGCGGTCGAAGCGCTCGCGACCAACTCAAGCAATTTGGCCGCGCGCACCCGCTATGGGATCACGGTGCCGCCGCCGCTTTCGGAGCTGCAGGAGGGAAAGGGGATCTCCGGCATCGCCCTGCTATCCGACGTGCCGGACAGCGTGCTGACACACCCCAGTGAGCAGGCGCTGGCGTTCATGATGCCGAGCCGCGAGGCCGATCACGCCGTGTCGTCGTTAGTCCTGTATTGGGAGAACTACGGCATCACGGTGGCCGATAGCGCGACCACCACCGTGCGCGTCGTCTCAACCGCCTCCTCCGGGCTGTTTCGACGACTCGGGGTCCTGAGCGGCATGGTGGCCGACGGCGACAACGCCATCGCCGTAACCTGGCCGGACCATGAGCCGCGCGGCTACGTGAGTAGACTGGACGGCCCAACGCCGGTGCAGATGCGCATGGTATCGCTTAATCTCAGCGGACTGCCCGCTGGCACCTACGACATCGAGATTCGCTCTCGTTTGGAGAATGGGCAGGAGTTTTCAACCAGCGCCGCGTTCACCAAGACCGAGCGGAGCACGACCCGGTGAGGTACCCCACCTGTTTTGCCGTGCTACTCTTCCTGCTTCATGCCGCTGCGCGCTCTATGCAGGCGCAGCCGCCAGTCATGAGCACGATTGGCGGCCACAAAGCCCCAACGACCGCGTCGGATTTCGGCCCGTCCATCCATCGCACGTTCGCGATCGTCCGATTTGTGCCTCCGTTTTTTCTGGTCGCCGAACCGAAGCCACCACGTTTCGGATACTTTGGATGGAAAGTGAGCTTCGGCGACGCCGGACTCACCGCGGTGCTGCGCCCCGACAGCGTCATGAGTACCCGTCGTCTCGGGCAGACGGTGAAGGCCAGTCGACTGTTTCTCTGCGAGACGCCGGACACGCCGATCCTTGACTGCCAAGTCCCCATCGCGGGCCGAGCGCGGCTCACCTCGCAAACGCTGGAGCTCGAGATCAGCGACACGGCCTTCGTGAATCGCATCAGGCGCGCGCGACCGGTGTGGGCGGCTCGGCAAAGCTTCGAGCCCGGCGGGCGCTTCTTCGTGGATCGGGTGTCGATCAACTATCACTGAACCCGCACGCCGCTCGCCGCGCCGCAAGGCCAACCGCTAGCGCGTGGCTGGCACCGAACCCGCAATGAACGGGGTCATCGTCGGCGCGATGGCCCCCGAGGCATTCTCCTCGGTGACCGCGAGCAACGTAATGCCCGTCGTGCTCGTCGGCACTTCGATGTTGCCCATCAATGCACGGCCGCTTTCGTCTGGTGTAAACAACTTGAGCGGCACCGGCGTCCCGTCGCGAATCATCCACAACATGTAGGCGCGGTCCTTCGCCACCTGCGCGAGGCCGAATGCATTCACCACGGCCTTACCGCTTCGCACGTTCCAGAACACCTGCATGCCGGGACCCGTGGGCGCCGTCGTGTTCAAATTCACGAGCACGACGTTGCCACGTCCCGCCAACAGGGTGGCGAGTGTTTGTTCGCTCTCCTTGCGCTTCTCGTCGCTTCGCGCGAGCAGGAGCGACTTTTCCCGCGCCTCGGCCTCCAGCGTATCCACCCGTTGGCGCAGGTCGAAGGCGAAGACGAGCGCTGCCGCCAGCCCTGCGCTTGCCACCGCTGCGGCGTACCACCCGGCTCGGCTCGTGCCACCGGCTTTTCGTGCGCCCGACGCAGTGCCAGTCGAGACAGCGGGGGTCCCCAGCGGCGTTACGCGCACCGCCTGACTCGTCGGCGTGGCGCGTGATACGCGCGCGACAGGGGCGACGGGCGTGGTCGACGCCATTCGCGCAACGGGCACAGGCGTGGAAGGCACCGACGTCGCCTGCTCGGCGGCAATGCGCGCCTGCAGTCGATCACGCAAACCTGCCGGCGGGGTGATGGCCTGCGAGGCCGCCAATGCGCCGGACGCGGTGTGCAGCGCCGCCAGTTCAGCCTGCAACGCCGGGCCGAACTCGGGGGAGCGCAACGCGTGTTCGAAGCGCGTGCGCTCACCGGCGTCGAGCGTCTCGAAGAGATAGCCCGGGGCGAGCTCGCGGAGTTGCTCGAGCGTTGGCGGCATCATGGTCATGTGGCACGCTCTGGTGCGAGCGCACTGAGCGTCTCGCGCAACTTCAACATGCCGAGTCGGATTCTGGTTTTGACGGTCCCGAGTGGCTGCTGTAATCGCTCAGCCACTTCATGGTGCGTCAATCCTTCGAAAAATGCCAGTTCGATAGCCACCCGTTGTGGCGCCGGCAGCTGCTGCAGCGCGCCGTGCACGGACCCGGTAGTCTCGGCGTCCTGCACCTGCGCGTCGGGGGCGGCAAAGCCTGATCCCATGGCGGCCGGCGCATCGAGTCCGTGGGCGGCAGCATCGGTGGCTTTGACGCGTCGCCCGCGCGCGCGCACCAGATCGAGCGCGCGCGTGCGCACGATGGTGGTGAGCCATCCCAACACGGAGCCCCGGGCGCCGTCGAAGCGGGCAGCCTCACGCCATGCCTGCGCAAAGGCGTCGAGCACGACCTCTTCGGCGTCGGCCGTCTCGCCGACGATGCGGAGCGCGAGGCCGTACATGGACGCCGCATGTCTGTCGTACAGCAGCGTTGCCGCCTGCTCCTCGCCGCGCGCCATGGTGAGCACGAGATCGAAATCGGAGGGAAGCGACGACGCGGAGTGCGCCTCAGTGTGAGTCACGGGTAACAGGGCAAAGGCGATCACGTCTGTACTACGCCGGCCACGCAGCGACGGATGGCTGACCGGCCGCGTCAGTTGTCGTCGAAGCTCTCGAGCTCTTCGCGCAACTTGACGTAACTCTCGTAGCGACCCTGCGTTACGGTGCCGGCAGCGAGCGCATCACGAATGGCACAGCCCGGCTCCACGGTGTGAATGCAGTCCTGAAAGCGGCAGTGCCCCAGATGCGGTACGAACTCCGGGAAACAGTGGGCGATGTCGCCGGCGTCGATGCCCCAGAGCCCGACTTCACGAAGGCCCGGGGTGTCGGCGAGGAACCCACCGCCGGGCAGCGGATGCAAGACTGCGCCCACCGTGGTATGCCGTCCCTTGTTCACGCTGTCGCTGATCGCCGCCGTTCGCAGATCGAGTCCGGGGAACAGGTGGTTCATGAGCGACGACTTCCCCACGCCCGAGGGGCCGGAGAGGGCGGAGCTGCGTCCCTGCAGTTCGTTGCGCAGGTCGTCGAGCCCTTCGCCGGTGATCACGCTGGTGTAGTGCACCGGATAGCCGGCAGCCACATGTTCAGCGAACAACCCGCGCGCCGCGACAGGATCCACGAGGTCACACTTGTTGACCACGATGCGCGCCGCGAGGCCGTTGGCTTCGGCAATGACGAGAAAGCGGTCGAGCATTCGCGGGTGCGGCTCCGGACGGGCCGCGGCGAAAACCACGAGAACCTGATCGAGATTGGCGACCACCACGCGTTCCCCGCGTGCGCCGCCCGGCGCGCGGCGTGCAAGCTTGCTGCGCCGTTCGTGGATTTCGGCAATGGTCCACGAGCCAGGATCGCGATGGTCCCACGCGCAGGTGACGCGATCACCCACCGCGAGCTTGAGCCCCACGACGGCTTCGTTCTTGAGGCGGCCTCGCATGGAGGCGGAAAGCACCGCCCCATTATCGGTGCGAATGTCCCAGATACCGCCGGTGCCCTGAATGACGACACCCGTTACGGCGTGTGCATCCGGTGCGGGTGGGCCGTGCTGCTGAAAGCTGCTGGCGTCGCGAGTCATACCGGCCGTCCAGCACGAATGAGGCCGTCGAGGGTGGCCTTCACGGTGCCGAGCTGCATGGCCCCCAGCTGATGACGCACGACGGCTTCGCTGACGCCCGTGATGAGGAACCCGGTTTCGAGATGTCCCTGCACTTCCGGCTCGCCAAGCCCCCAGCGCACGAAAAAGAGGTACGCGCCCCAGGGGGCATGCCGGTCGCCGGTGGTATCGGTGAGGATGTCGGCGGAGTACGAATGGCCGTCGACGCCTTCGAACGCAGCCGGCCGCTTATGCACGGCCATGTAGCCGCCCAGTGTGCGTTCATCACCCGCCGCGTGGTCGGGCGGGTGATGATGCCCCTGATGCACCTCGGCCTGTCCGTCGGGCTGCTCAGCCGCCAAGAGACTCCTTCACGATGTTGCCGGCCATGAACGCGATGTTCGCAGGACGTTCGGCCAGACGGCGCATGAGATACGGATACCACTGGCTGCCGAAAGGCACGTACACGCGCATGCGGTACCCTTCCTTCACGATCTGCTCCTGCAAATCACGACGCACGCCGTACAGCATCTGGAACTCGAAGCGGTCGGGCGCGATGCCCTTTTCCTTGGCGAAGCGCTTGGCTTCGACAATGATGTTCTCGTCGTGCGTGGCGATGCCGGGATAGCGCCCCTCGAGCATGAGCTTGTGCATCGCCGCGACATAATTGCGGTCGACGTCGGCTTTATCGGGGAAGGCGACGGCGGGCGGCTCGAGATACGCGCCCTTGCAGATGCGCACACGTGCCGACAACCGGTTGCACCGCGCTACATCGTCGAGCGTGCGACGCAGTGAGCTCTGCAGCACCACGCCCACGTTGTTTTCGTGGCCCGGAAACAGCTTCTGCTCGAACGTATCGAGCGTGCGATCGGTGTACGCACTCGACTCCATGTCGAGCCGGACGAAACTGTCGTACTGCTTGGCCCGTGCGATCACGTCGCGCACGATCTCGACACCGAGATCGTCGGAAATGTCCTGGCCGAGCGCCGTGAGCTTTACCGATACGTTCGCGTTGAGCTTGCGCGCGTTGATGCGGTCGAGAATTTCGAGATACTGCCGGCCGGTGTCGCGGGCTTCCGCCTCGCTGTGCACACTTTCGCCGAGCAGATCGAGCGAGGCAGAAATACCCTTGTCGTTGAGCTGAGCCACCGCATCGAGCGCGGTGCTGACGGTTTCACCAGCGACAAAGCGCGACGCCATCTTGCGGGCGAATCCGACGTTCTTGACGAAGTCGAAAATGCCCTGCTGGCGCGAGAGATAAAGGAGAGACGTCCGAAGCATGCCGGAAACTAACGGAGCGGTGCCGTCAAACGGACCACGGGGGCCACTTTCCCCTTCTCCAGCGCCGGATCGAAGACGTTCCAGGTGAGGAAGCCGTCGTCGCTTTCCGGCTCGAGGAGCAGCAGCGCGAGCAGATCCCGGCGCGTTCCGGACTGGACCACCAGCGTGCCGGTCGGGAGTTGGCGCGACATGTCCCGCCAGCGTCCGTCGACAGATACTTCCCGGTGTCCCTGGAAGGGGCGCCCCGAAAAGTTCACGGTATCGATGACGAATTCCTGCCCGGTTGCCGTGGCCGGCGCGGAGAGTAAGCGAAAGCTGATCCCGTGCGCCGTGAGCAGCTCGCGTGCCTTGGGCCACTCGCCACTGATGGCATAGCCGTACGGCGCCATGGTGCGACTGAGCGACGATTCGAAACGGTCTACCACGGGCATCCGCTGGGCCGTCATCACGCCGGTGCGCTGCAGGCCACGCGGCACGCCGGGCTGGGTGAGCCGCGTAGAGTCGGCGATGCGATCGAGACGCTCCACGAGCACCACCTGTGTATCGGGGCGCGAGTTGAAGCGCGCGCGCACCGGGAACGTGACGCCGCTGCCGGCCGCATACGTTGCCGCGGTAACACCGGCGCGTACGCGCGTCATCACCTCGCGTCGATTCTGCGCCACGTACGACAGAATTTCCTGCACGAAGTCGCGTGTGCTCGCGACGCGCTTGTCGAACGGGTCGTGTGAGTACGCTTCGCTCAGAACGCTGATGCCGCCGCGCAGGCCGGCGTAGTTGGTGCCGTACCGCTGCTTGTGCTCGTACGTCACCCACCCGGACTTCACATCGGCGGTGAGGCTTTCGCGTCCGTTCGCGCCCGTGAAGTTCCCGTACGGAAACGTTTCGGTGTTGTGCCTGGACTTCATGCGCCGACGGATTTCCGGCAACAACGTGTCGGCCGTGAACGACGCCAGCGGCGCCGCCGGGTGCAGTGACGGCGAGTACGTGAGCGCATACCCGTGGTAGCTGCCGTTGGTCGTGTGCAAGTCCATGAACAGGTCCGGCTCCCACGCATTGAAGGCGGCGAGCGATCCCATCGTTTCCGGGGCTTCGGCCTTCACGTAGTCGCGATTGAGATCGAGTCCTGCCCCGTTGGGACGCTCACCAATCATTTCCGGACCGTTCTGCGCGCCGCGATTGCGTGCCTGCGCCGCCAGCTTGTCGTTGCCGTCGGTGTTGTACATGGGCACGATGATTACGACAAGCGAATCGAGTACGGTGGGGCGTGTGCTGAACGACCAATCGCGTAACATGGCCAACACCGCCTCTTTGCCTTCGATTTCACCGGCGTGAATGTTCGCCTGCACATACACGATGGGACGGTTGAGCGCGCGTGCTTCGGCCGGCGTGCGCACGACGGGGCGCGACGCCACGATGATCGGCACCGACTTGCCCAAGGGCGACTTGGCCAGCTCGCTCACCACAATGGGCGCCCGCAGCGCCTTCAGCGAATCGACGAACGCGATCATGTCGGCGTACGACGATGTCTCGAGATAGTTCGTGCGTTCGGCGCGGGTACGCGGCAGCGCAGCCGCACTCGGCGCCGGTGTTGGCGACGTCGTGCACGCGGCCGCGAACATCGCGGCCGTGGGGAGAAGGCAACGGAGAGGCGTACGCATCAGACGGGCAGTTGCGAGAGAATGGAGCGGAGCTGCGCCATGTGGCGCTGTTGGTGCAGCGCGAGGAAGTGTCCCCACTGGTAGGTCGTCAGCGACCCGAGAATGGGATGCGGATACGACAGTGTGCCCAGCGCGCGCCCGGCACCTTTGGTGAAGGCCGCCATGACGCGCTCGCGCGCAGTCTGCTGTGCGGCCATGGCGTCGGCGAGCGACATCTCTCCCTTGGGTGTCACCGACGGCGGGGCGCTGATGGGGTGCCCAACACTGTCCGTGATACGTAGCGAGGCGAGCGTGGGCAGCACCGGATCCGTCTCGGCATCCGTCGTGCCCTCGCACTGCTTGATGAGCGTCGAGATGAGCCGACCGGTCCCGTCCTCGACGAGCAGTAGATGCTCGATCACCTGCGCCACGCTCCAGCTGCCGTCGTGCACCACGGTGTTCGCGTGCTCGGCGGGCAGCGGGGCCAGCATCGCGTGCATCTCCTGCTGGGTGCGATCGAGTTCCGTGAGGAGCTCGTGAATGCGGGGGTGCAGCGAGTCAGTCATGGGGAGTCAAGGAAGGGAAACCGACGACAGCGGCGGTCACGACAGGTTACGGATGAAAGCGCCGCCCTGTTGCCGCCATCTCGCGCAGCAACGCCGCCGGTTCGTAGCGCCCAGGATAGCGCGCGTTCAACGCATCGAGCTGTTCGATGACCGTGGGCAGGCCAAGCGTATCGAGATACCGGAACGGGCCACCCAGGAAAGGTGGGAAGCCGATGCCGAACACCGCACCGATATCGCCATCGCGGGCGTTGCGAATGATGCCATGCTGCAGACAGCGCACCGCTTCATTGAGCATGGGGAGAACGCAACGACGCTGAATCCCTTCCGCCGCCACGCTCTGACGCGTAGCGCCTGCCGGCGTGAAGGCATACACCGTCTCGTCCACCCCGACGCGCTTGCCGCTCTCGTCGTAGCGATAGAACCCCTGCTTCGACTTGCGTCCCACGCGACCGCTTTCCACCACACGGCGCAGCGACTCCGACGGCAGCATGCGGTCGCCGAAGGCCGCCGCCATGATGGGCCCCGACTTGCCGGCGATATCGAGACCGACTTCATCGAGCAGCGTGATCGGCCCCACCGGAAATCCGAACGCCGTCAATGCGGCATCGACTTCGTCGATCTTGGCGCCCTCGTCGAGCAGGCGACCCGCTTCGTTGAGATACGGCGCGAGAATGCGATTGACATAAAACCCCGCGCCGTCCTGCACCACGATGACGGTTTTTCCAAGCTTGCGTCCGTACTGTACCGCCGTGACGATCGTCGCCGGGCTCGTGGCCGGTGTGACGATGATCTCGAGCAGCGGCATTTTGTGCACCGGCGAAAAAAAGTGCATGCCGAGTACGAGGTCGGGGCGCGCGGCCGCGGCGGCAATGTCGCGAATGGGGATCGTGCTGGTATTCGATGCAAAGATCGCGTTGGGAGCGACCGCTTGTACCTCGTGCAGCACCTGATGCTTGACGGCCAGATCTTCGAACACCGCCTCGATCACGATGTCGACGTTGCCGAACCCGCGATAGTCGGTCGTGCCGCCAATCAGCGACAGCGTTTCGTCCATCTGCAGCCGCGTGATCTGCCGCTTCTTGAGCCGTTCACGCAACACGTCGCGCACCGATTTCCATCCGGTGGCCAAACGATCGAGCGAGGCATCCTTGAGTCGCACCTGCGTTCCCGCCTGCACGGCGACGCCGGTAATGCCGGCCCCCATGAACCCTGCGCCCAGCACGGCGATCTTCGTGACGGGGCGCGGCGTTGCCGTCACCCCTTCGGGGAGTCCGTTGTCTTTCTTGAGTGCTGTGGTCGCGAAGAACAACGACGCCAGCTGACGACACACTAGCGACACGGTGAGTTCACCGAAGCGTCGCGCTTCTTCCCGCTGGCCGGCCTCCGCCCCTTCGGCGTAGCCATGCTGGATGACATCGAGCGCTGCCAGCGGTGCGGGATACTTCCCCTGCGTCTTCTGCATCACGCTTTCGCGCGCCTTGCGGAGGACCAGCTTGCGCCCGATCGCGTTGTCTTCGAGCAGCATATCGGTGGTGCTTTGCACGCGCGCTTTGACCGGCGGCGTACGGCCAGCGGCAAGATCTCGCACGCGCGCGATCGCCACCTCACGCAGAATGGCGGGGTGCACCAGCTCGTGCACGAGCCCCATCTGCCAAGCTTTCTTGGCGCGGATGTTCTTGCCGGTGAGAATCATGTCGAGTGCGGCCTGCAGTCCCACCAGGCGCGGCAACCGCTGTGTCCCGCCCGCGCCCGGAATGAGCCCCAGCTGCACTTCTGGAAGCGCCAGCACGGTTTTCGCATGGTCGGTCGCGATGCGGTAGCGGCACGCGAGTGCCACTTCGAGTCCACCGCCGAGGGCGGCACCGTGAATTGCCGCCACCACCGGCTTGCGCATGGCCGCCAAGCGATCGAGCAGCACGTGCCCGTTGCGCGACAGCGTTTCGCCTTCCTGTGCGGTGCGAATGTGCGTCAGCTCTTCGATGTCGGCGCCGGCAATCCACGAATCGATTTTGGCGCTCACCAACACGGCACCCGTAATCGTGTCGTCGCGTTCGATGCGCGCAAAGCACTGCTCGAACACCGGCCCGATGCGGGAGTTGAGCGTATTGACGGGCGACTGCGGCTGGTCGTAGGCGATGATGGCCACGCCGTCCTGCAGCGTGAGCGTAATGCCCGTCGCGTGGTTATCAATCACCGGCGTCGTGGTGCGTGCATGGGGGTCCGTGTCGGTGCGCGGCTCCGTGCTCATGTGCGCTCCACGATCATCGAGTGACCCATGCCACCCGCCGCGCACACCGTGAGCATGCCGAACTGTCCGCCCCGGCGTTGCAACTCGTTGCACAGTGTCGTGAGCACGCGAGCACCGGTCGCGCCAAAGGGATGGCCGATGGACAGCGAGCCGCCCATCACATTCAACCGCTCAGGATCGATCTCGCCAACGGGTTGCGAGAAGCCGGCGCGCTCCGCCCACTGGCGCGACGCGAGCCCCTGAATGTTGCTCAGCACCTGCGCGGCGAAGGCTTCGTGCATCTCCACGAGATCGATGTCCTTGAGCGACAGCCCGGCGCGCTGCAGCGCGATGGGAGCGGCAATCACCGGTGCCTGCAACAGCTGTTCGCCGGGATCGACCGCCGCGTAGGCGTACGAGCGGATGAACGCCACTGGCGTATAGCCGAGCGCCTTCGCGCGCTCCTCGCTCATGAGCAGCACTGCACTGGCACCGTCGGTGAGCGGGCTCGCGTTCCCGGCGGTCACGGTGCCGTACTGCCGATCGAAGACGGCCTTGAGTGACGACAGCTGCTCGTAGCTCGAGTCGCGGCGGACGCCGTTGTCGGTGGCGAGCATGGTGTCGTACTTGGGCGGTACCGGCACCGGAGCGAGCTCGGCGACCAGGCGACCATCATCGAGGCCGCGCGCAGCCAATTGGTGCGAGCGCAACGCGAACCGATCCTGCGCCTCACGGGAGATGCCGTTGAGCTTGGCCATCTTGTCGGCGCTCTGCCCCATCGTTTCGCCCGTACTCGGCTCTGCAATGGCCGGCGTGATGGGCACGAAATCCTTGGGGCGCACGCGCGCCAGCGTCGAGACCCGTTGCGACATGCTCTTGGCCTTCGAGGCGGCCACGAGAATGTCGCTCATGCCACGCGAATGCAGGATGGGGACCTGGGTCAGGCTCTCGCTGCCGCCGGCAATGGCGACGTGGGCGTGCCCCAACGCGATCTGGTCGGCGGCATCGGTGATGGCCTGATTGGCCGACGCACAGGCGCGACTGACGGTGTACGCCTGCAGGGTGCGCGGGAAGTGCGGCATGAGCGACACTTCGCGGGCGATGTTCGGCGCGACGACCGACTGCACGACGGTGCCGTAGACCATGAGGTCGACGTCGGCACCATTGAGGCTGGCACGCTGCACGAGTTCGCCAACGGCGAAGTGGCCAAGATCGATGGCCGTGTAATCCTTGAGCGCGGTGCCGGAGCGCGCGAACGGCGTGCGGACGCCCGCGATAATGGCGACACGGCGCCCGTTACCAAAAGTAGGCATCTCTGAAAGCTAGTGGGGCGCACTGGCGACCGCGCGGTCCCGGGGTGATGATGCCTCCATGAGCGCGCTCGCAGGGCCCCATTCGCGCACGACCATGCTGAGCCGGCTGGCGGACGGCACCTTTGACGTGCTCGTGATTGGCGGCGGGATTACCGGGGCCGGCGTGGCCCGCGAGGCGGCGCTGGCCGGCTATCGCACGGCACTGCTCGAGCGCGATGACTTTGCGGCAGGCACCTCGAGCCGCTCGTCCCGCCTCGTGCATGGCGGGGTACGCTACCTCGAGCATGGGCACCTTGGGCTGGTCTTCGAGTCGAGCCGCGAACGTCGGCTGCTGCTCACGCTGGCGCCGCATTTGGTCCGGCCGCTGGCCTTCACGTGGCCAGTGTACGAGGGGGCGCGTGTCCCGACCTGGAAACTGCGTGCCGGACTGGCCCTCTATGACGCGCTGGCGCTCTTCCGCAACGTCGAGCGCCATTCGGGGCTGAACGCGTCCGAGCTGCTCGAGTTGGAGCCTGCACTGTCGCGCGAGGGGCTGACCGGGGGCGCCCGCTACTGGGACGCCGCCACCAACGATACCCGCCTCACGCTCGCGACCGCGCTGGGGGCGGCCAACGCCGGTGCCGTGCTGCTCAATCACGCGGCCGTGACCGGCGCGCTACGCGCGCACGACGGACGTTTGGCCGGCGTCACGGTACGCGACCACATGGCCAACCGCGACATCGAGGTGCGCGCCGCCGTCGTGGTGAACGCCACCGGGCCATGGAGCGAAGCGACAGCGTCTCTCACCGGAGAGCGTCAGGGCTCGCAGCCACTCGGCTCGGCGGGCACGCACATCGCCGTGCCGCGTCAGCGGGTGGGGAATCACGAAGCGGTCACGGTGGTGTCGCCACTCGATGGACGCGTGATGTTCGTCCTGCCGGCCGGCCCGCACACCATCATCGGCACGACCGAGCGGCCGGCGCGCGTGGGCCCCGACGAGATTCGCGCCACGGAAGCCGACGTGACGTATCTGCTGCAGTCGGTCAACCGCCTCTTTCCGCACGCGGCACTCACGGGCGACGACGTCATCAGCGCGTGGTGCGGTATTCGTCCGCTCGCCGCGGTGCGTGCCGGCAGCGACTCGGCGGGTTCAGCCTCGCGTGAACATGCCATCGTGCACCGGGCCGATGGGCTGGTGAGCATCACAGGCGGTAAGCTCACCACCTATCGGGCGATGGCGGCCGACGTACTGGAGCATGCGCGACGCGAAATGCCTGCGGCCGTTCGCGTGGCGCGGCGTGCGACGCAGCCCAGCGCCACGACGCCACTCCCCGGGGGAGATTTTTCATCGCGGGCGTCGCTCACCGCCGAACTGCTGGCGGTGGTGCACGACCGCGCGATTGCCGAGCATCTCGTGCACGCGTATGGCACGCAATGGCGACAGGTGTGGGCGTATGCGGAACAGGATGCCGTCGCGTCACAGCGCATGGCAGAGCCGTTGCCGTACCTCATGGCGGAGGTGTCGTACGCGGTGGAGCACGAGATGGCGTGCACGCTCTCGGACATCCTCATCCGGCGCACGCACATCGCGTTCGAGTCACGAGACAACGGCCGTTCGGTGGCACGGCATATTGCCCCGGTGATGGGCGCGCTGCTCGGCTGGAGCGACACACAGCAACGCGATGCGCTGACGGCGTACGACGCCGACGCTGCGCGCATCTTTCGCGTGGAGCCGTAACGGCGCCCGCCGTTACGGTTGGCGCGGAGTCAACTGCCGGTCAATAACACCTTGCCGTTCCGCGCGCCCTGCGCGGCGAGGGCAACCGCCTCCTGCACCCGCGTCAACGGGAACGTGGCGTGAATGCGCGTGGAGAGTTCGCCGCGCGCAATACGCATGGCGAGATCACCGTAGAGTGCCTGCTGCTGAGCTGGTGTCGCCTGACGGAACCAATAGGCGAGCCAGAAGCCACGCAGCGTGACGTTGCGGAAGACGAACGACCCCGGCGCCACTTTGCAGGCGTCACCACTCATGGCACCGTAATTGACGACCATGCCGCCAACGGCGACGCTCTGCGCGAGGCGGTCGGTCGCGCTGCCGGCGACAGCGTCGAGCGCGAGCCGGATCTTCGCCTTTTGCGTGGCCTCTGCCACGCGTGCAGCCAGATCGGGACCGTCAACGAGCACCACGTCAGCGCCGAGTGCGCGCAGGGGCTCGATCGCTTCCTCGCGACGCACGACATTCACCGTGCGGAGTCCGCGCGCTTTCGCGAGTTGAATGACATACTCGCCCACACCGCTGTTGGCGGCATTCTGGATTACCCAGTCGCCGGCGTTGAGCGTGACGAAGTCGGAGAGGAGCAATGACGCGGTGGGTGGGTTCACCGAGAGCATAGCCATCTGGAGCGGATCGCCTGCCGACGGCACGCGCATGAGTGCCAATGCGGGAACGATGGCGTGTGAGGTCCACGTACCACTGGCCATGGGCATGAGGGCCATGTCACCAACGGCAACGCCTTTCACCTCGTCACCCACGGCCACGACGCGCCCGACACCTTCGTTCCCGCCAATGGCGGGGAGCGGCGGCAACGCGCCGTACTGTCCGGTAATGGTGAGGATATCCGACGGGTTCACGGGCGCGGCGATCATCTCGAGCAGCACATCGGCGGGACCGGGGGTCGGCGTGGGACGCTCGACACAGGCAATGCGCGTATGCGGCTCGGCGCCACGGCTCTCGTACATCGCGACGTGCATGGGTACTCCTCAGGGAAGTCGACAAGCTATACAGGGAAATACAAAGGCGGAGATCAGCAGTCCTGCCAATCTCCGCCAGAAACTGTGCCACCGATAGCGTCAGGCGAGCTCGTCGGCCGCGCGATCGTGGATGGTGTAGAGCTCGACAATGGTGAGGCGACGAATGCGATTGGGGAGCTTGAGAATGGCCTGATCCCCAACGGCCTTCCCCTGCAGCGCACGGCCGATGGGCGAGCCCATGGTGACATGACCGTCCTGCAGTTCGCCGGCATCGCCGAAGACCAATTCGTAGCTCTCGCGCGAGGTCGTGCCTTCGTCTTCGACGATCACCTTGGAGCCCAGTCCGACCTTGTCGGCGGGGATCTGTGTGATGTCGATATTGGCGAGCTTGGTCACGCGCTGCGTGAGCTGTCCCAGTCGCGCCTGCACGAACTGCTGACGCTCGAGCGCGGCCTTGTACTCGCTGTTCTCCTTGAGATCACCGAGTTCGACCGCTTTCCGAATTTCTGCAGGCAGCGTGACGTTCAGCTCGAACTGGAGCTTCTCGACTTCGCGTGCCATCTGGGCGATGAGTTCCTGAAACATGCGCGTGCCAGCTGGAGCCGATAAAAGGCGAGCGCCCGGCCGTGTTGGGCCGGGCGCCTAATCCGTGAAATATGCCCGGATCAGCGAGGGGTTCAACCCTTGCGCGACTCCGGGGGCCTGCGGGGTGGCACTCCGGGGCCTACTCGGGCGTGACGGCCCCGCGACTCGCTTCCTGCGCGTCGTGCGCGTCCATGACCGCCTGCGCCGCCTCGCGCGGGTCGTCGGTGAGCAACAGCAGATCGAGGTCGCCCGGCGAAATCTTGCCCTCCCCCACCATGCGCGACGTCATCCAGCGCACGAGCCCCGCCCAGTAGTGCGTGCCGAAGAGCACGACCGGGAATTGATAGATCTTCCCCGTTTGAATGAGGGTGAGCGCCTCGAACAGTTCGTCGAGCGTGCCGAATCCACCGGGGAAAATGATGAACGCATTCGAGTACTTGATGAACATCGTCTTGCGGACGAAAAAGTACCGGAAGTTCACCAGCGTATCGACGTACGGATTGGCCCCCTGCTCGAAGGGCAACTCGATGTTGCACCCAACCGAATGGCCGCCACCGTCTTTGGCGCCGCGATTGGCCGCTTCCATGATGCCCGGGCCGGCGCCGGTGAGAATGGCAAACCCCTGCTCCGCCAGCAACCGCGCGGTCTCACGCGCGGCCGCGTACATCTCGTCATCCGGACCGGTGCGGGCCGAGCCGAAAATCGTCACCCCCTTCTGCACGTCGGAAAGGGCATCGAAGCCTTCCACGAATTCCGACGTGATGCGCATGACACGCCAGGGATCGGACCGGGTAAAGGCCGTCGCTTCCTCCTCGGGACTCTGCAGCAACTTTTCGTCTTCCGTGAGCATTGGACGATCACGGAGCGATTGGTCGACCAGTCGCGCATCCTTGCGTCGTACGGCGCGAGGGCCACTGGACACGCGAGCCTGCGCACCGGCCGGCTCACGGCCCGCCGCGCGGTGGCCTTCCTCCGTTCGCTCCCGATACGCCTCGACCGATTGTTGCTCGGCCGTGGCTCGGGTATCGGGAGAAGCCTTCTTGCCAGTTGCGGTCCGGGGTGCGGAGCGTCGTGATTTCGCCATGAAGAATGCAGAGAGAATCGATGAAGCCGCGGTGGGCAGGACGTTGCCGTGATGCATGATACCACCGTGACCACCCGGTTGCTCCTTGTGGTCGCCGATGGCGTCCGCGCGGATATTCTCGAAGAGGAGATGGACGCCGGTCGCGCACCGGCGATGGCCGCGCTGCGCGCCCGCGGCAGCTCACAGCCCATCAGTTCGTCCTTTCCGTCGGTGACCGGACCGGCCTACGTCCCCTTTCTCATGGGACAGCACCCCGGGCGCGTGGGATTGCCGGGCTTACGCTGGTTCGATCGCGCCCGTTCCATCAAGTGGGCGCCGTCGCAATCGCGCAGCTACGCCGGTATCGACATCTGGCACGTGGACAGCGACATCGCCCCGCAGGTGCCCACCATGCTCGAATATGCACAGCCCTCCATTGCGGCGATGAGCATGATCGGGCGTGGCGCGACGCACGGTCGCATTGGCCGCGGACTGGCGTGGATGGCGCGCGCCGCGCCCTCCCACTTCCGGGGCGATCTACTGGGCTGGCGTGCCGTGGAGCGGCAAGCCACGGCGGCGTTTCTCGCCAAGTTCGGTGCGGTGCGCCCGCGCTTCTCCGTGCTGGCCATCACCAGTCCGGACAAGTTCGCGCACAAGTTCGGCTGTCGCTCCAACGAAGTGCGCACCGCCATCCGCGACGTGGACGATGCCATCGCGCAGGCACAGACACTCGCCGCACGCGGCGGATGGCTCGACTCACTCCACGTCTGGGTCACCGGCGACCATGGGCATGCGCCGGTGCACGAGCACTTCGACTTGCATGGCTGGCTCGAAGGCGAAGGGCTGCGCGTGCTGGCACACCCCCGCCTCAACGTGAAGTCGCCCGATGTCGTCCTCATGGTGGGTGGTAACGCCATGGCACACCTGTATCTCGCGCCGGCCGAGCGTACGCGACGCTGGTGGCACACCCACGCAGCGTCGTGGGATCGCACGTTGGACCGTCTGGTGGCGCACCCGTCGGTGGACATCATGGCGGTGAGCCTCTCCGATTCCGTCGTGCAGCTGCGCCACGCGGAGCGCGGCACGGCAGAAGTGCACCGACACACCGGCGCCGGTGGGACGCGGTGGTCGTACTTCGCCGAACATGGTGATCCGCTGCAGCTGGGCGGCACGCTTCGCGATCTCGATGCGTGCACGGCGTGGGAAGCCACGTCGGCGACACCGTACCCGGACGCCCTCGTGCAGCTGTCGTGGCTGGCGGCGTCGTCACGGGCCGGCGATATCATTCTCTCGGCATCGGAGGGGTGGGATCTCCGCGCACGCTTCGAGCCGGTGACGCATGTGTCGACGCACGGCGCGCTGCTCCGCGATCAGATGACGGTGCCGCTCATCGTCGATGTGCCCACTCAACGCCTGCCGCAGCGTACGACCGATATTGTCCCCTCGGCGCTCCAGCTTCTGGGCGTTGCGACCGATACTCTCTTCGATGGACGTTCGTTCCTGCGATAGCACGGCGCAGGTGCGGGTGGCGCAGGATCCTGCGGTCACTCGCGGTCCAGGCATTCAGGCCGACGCCGGTCGTGATGCCGACGTGTGTCTCCGCTCGAAAGCACCCTGATCGCCATGCCCGTTCTTTCCCGCAACAACGTCCACGTGTCCGGACACGGCCAGCAGGCCATTGTCTTTGCGCACGGATTCGGCTGCGATCAGTCCATGTGGCGCTTCGTGGCCCCGGCATTCGAGGCCACCCATCGTGTGGTCTTGTTCGACTACGTGGGCTCCGGCCAAAGCGACATGACCGCGTATGACGCTACGCGGTACGGCACGCTGCAGGGCTACGCCAGTGACGTCCTCGAGGTGTGTGGCGCGCTCGACCTCACCCAGGTGATTTTCGTGGGGCACTCCGTGAGTGCGATGATCGGCATGCTGGCCGCGACGCGCCGACCGTCGCGTTTCGAACGGTTGGTGCTGGTGGCCCCGTCGCCCTGCTACGTCAACGATCCGCCGCTCTATCGCGGCGGATTCGAGCGCCGCGATCTCGAGGGGTTCCTTGCCCTCATGGACACGAACTACACCGAGTGGGCCGGTTCTCTCGCGAGCCTCGTCGTCGGGTCGGCCGAGTATCCGCACGTGACCGCCGAACTCACAGCCAGTTTCTGCGCCAGCAATCCGGAAATTGCGCATCGCTTCGCCGAGTCGGCGTTCCTGTCCGATCACCGGCACGATGTACCGCAGGTGCCGGTCCCGTCACTCATCATGCAGTGCGCGCAGGACCACATCGCGCCGGAGCAGGTCGGGCGCTGGCTGGCGCGGCACTTACCGGCCAATACCCATCATGCCATGGAAGCGACGGGACACTGTCCACAGCTGACCCATCCCGAAGAAACCGTTGCCGTGATCCGTCGGTATCTCGAGGCGCCCGCGGGGATTCCGGCGCTGACCGCCGCGGCATAGGTCGCGCAAGAACCGGAACGGGTCGACTACTCGACCCGGTTCCGGCTTCGTTCCGGATCGAACCCCTCGGGGTAGCGCTTGCGCAGCTTGTCGATGTTGCGCTGGGCAATCTCTTCCAGCGAAACATCGAGCACGGTGGCAAACGCGCCGATGTACCAGAGACAGTCGCCGAGTTCCTTGATCAGCGCGTCCTTGTCGAGCGGCGTGGCATGGAACAGGTGCTTCTTGATGATTTCCGCGGTTTCACCGGCTTCGCCCGTGAGCCCCAACGCCGCGTTGGCGAGCTGCTGCTCGTGGGTCCGGTCGCGCCCCAGCGTGCGCGCCGCCAGCTGCTGATATTCGTCGAAGTTCATGCCGACGAATGTAACGGCGCGACGGCTCGCGCGCCTTACGCGGCGAGCAGCGACACCGCCTGCGGGACGGCTTCGGCGACCTGCCCCTGCAGCGTGGCCAGCTCGCCCTCGGTGATCTGCAGCATGGCCAGCGCTTCAGCCAGCGGGGCATCGGCGTGCACGGTGGCCGTGTATCCGGCGCCAACGCGCGCCGCCATTGCGTCGGCGACGTGCATGAGCGCCGGCAACCGCTGCTCGTTCCAGGGGAGCGCGCGGAAGTCGTGGTGATACCGACACGCCTGTCCGAACGCCGGTGGGAAGTTCCACGCGTCGCAGAGCGCCCCGCCGAACTCCTCGTGGGTCGCGCCGATTTCCTGGCGCTCGATGTCGAGAAACGACGGTTCACCAGGCATGCCAGCTCGCTTCACCACGACCGAGAATTCCGGCAACCATGCCTGCATCGCGATGATGAGGCCGATGTCGTGGAGCAGACCGGCAAGCATGGCCTCTTCCGGAAGCACCAGTGAGGTGTGCACCGCCAATGCGCGCGCTGCCGTGCCCACGGCCACCGAGTGATTCCACACGTCGCTCGCATCGAATCCCGGGATCGCGCGCCGTCCGCGAAACAACCGGTGCAGACTCGCCGCCAGCGCAATGTTGCGAATGGCGTCGACCCCCAGGAGTCGAATCGCGGCCCGCGGGCTGCCCACCTCGCGCTGGCGCCGGTAGAACGCCGAGTTCACCACCTTGAGCACGCGCGACGCGAGCGCCGGATCGGTGAGCAGTGCGTCGTGCAGGACGTCCTCGGTCGCCGACGGATCGTCGGCGATCTTCATGATGCGAATGGCGACACTCGGAAGCGTAGCCACGGCGCCCACCCGCTCGATGGTGGCACGCACGATCTGTTCACTCGACGGCATCACGCGGCCTCCTCCGATGCCACGGCAGGATCGCAGGCCCAATCGAGAAACGCCTGCGCCTCCATGGGCCGCGCGAGCAGGAACCCCTGCCCGTAGGGACATCCGAGCGCCTGCAGCAACACCAGCTGATCCATGCGTTCGATCCCCTCAGCAACTACCTCAAGCCCCAGATTGTCGGCCAGCGTCATGACGGCATGCAGCAGAGCGGAATACCCGCGACCGCGGCTCACGTTTTCGGTAAGCGCACGATCGACCTTGAGGACATCGAAGGGATACTCCTGCAGACACGAGAGTGACGAGTAGCCCGTACCGAAATCATCCATGGCCAGGCGGATGCCGTGGCGCTTGAACACGGTGAGCAGCTCGAGAGCCATGTTGCGATGTCGCATGAGCTGCGACTCGGTGACTTCGAGCTGCAAACAGTGCGGTGCCATCCCGGTTTCCTCCAGGATGGCCATCGTGCGCGCGGCGACCGACGGATCGGCGAGCTGCACGCGCGACAGATTGACGCTGATGTAGTCGGGAGCGAGCTCCGGCATCTCGCGCTGCCACTGCACGAACTGCAGACATGCCTGACGCAGCACCTCATCGGCCAATGGCAAAATGAGCCGTGTTTCCTCGGCGATCGGGATGAAGGCGGCGGGCGAAATGAGTCCCAGTTCCGGATGTCGCCAGCGCACCAGGACCTCGACACTTTGCAGTCGCCGCGTCTCCAACGAGATGATGGGCTGGTAAGCGAGGAAGAACTGGTCGGTACCGATCCCCTCCCGGAGTGCGTTCTCGAGCCGCACCCGGTTGTGCACGCTCTCCCGCATGAACGGCGTGAAGATCACGAAGCAGTCTTTCCCGCGCGCCTTGGCTTCGTACATCGCGATATCAGCGTCACGGAGCATGTCGTCGGATTCCGTATAGCCACCACTGCTGTGCACGATGCCGACACTGGCACTCGTGCGCACCGTGTGCGACGCGAGCTCATAGGGCTGCGCCAGCACGGGCAGCATGCGGTCCGCGATCGCGGCGGCCATCTCGACATCCTGCACGTCGTCCAGAATCACCACGAATTCATCGCCACCGAGCCGTGCGACGGTGGTACCGCCCGCGTCGCGCGTGATGCAGTCTTGTGCACGCAGATTGTTGCGCAGACGCCGCGCGATCTCGACGAGCAGCTGGTCGCCCACCTCGTGGCCGAGGCTGTCGTTGATGAGCTTGAAGCGGTCGAAGTCGATGAACATCACGGCGAAGCCGTAGTTGGGACGCTCGCGCTGCTGATCGATCGCGTGCTGCAGCCGCAAGTGCAGCAGCGAGCGATTGGGGAGTCCCGTCAGGGAGTCCACGTGCGCGGCGCGTCCGAGTTCGACGAGCATGCGCTGCCGATCGATCGTCGATTGCACGCGCGCGCGCAGCTCGGCGCCGAAGAACGGCTTGCGGATGTAATCGGAGGCTCCCCCCGCGAAACACGCCGTGAGCACATCGCGGCGTTCGGTCCCCGTGACCATGATCACGGGGACGTTTTCAGTGAGCGGGTCCGCGCGCAGCTGCGCGAGCACCTCGACGCCGGTCGCATCAGGAAGCTCCTGATCGAGCAGAATGAGCTCGGGTGGGTTGCTTCGGGCATGGGCAAGTCCCGTCGCGGCGTCAGATGCGCTTTCGAGGCGTACGCCCAGCGGGCGCAGCATTACTTCGACGAGCTGGTGGATATCCTGGTCGTCGTCGATGAGCAGCACTCGCGCATCGAGACGCGACTGCGGCATCCATTCGCTGCGGCGTCGGTCAGCACTCATGCTCCCGCTCCGGATTCGGCTGCTACACCGCGGGCAGCGGCATCAGCATAGGCCTGCAGTCGTGTCATGAGCGGGTCAATGGAGTGGTCATCATTGCCAAGCGCGACTTCTACCCGGCGAGCGAGTTCGCTGATGAGCGGAAAGCCGTAGCTACCGGCCGCGCCCTTGAGTTGGTGCGTGAGGCGCGCCGCGCCGTCCATGTCGAGGGATAGCAGCATCGCGTTGATGGCCTCCACGCGGGCCGGGAGCAATGAGGCGAACACCTGCGAGAGCTCGGCGAGCTCCGGATCGTTCGCCAGCTCGCTGATCAGCCGCTCGGGGACATGCGCATCGACGGCGGCGGAAGTGTTCGTAAGTGTTTCGCCAAGCGTGGTGAACACATCCGGCGGCGACAACCAGCGCGCGCAGGTGGCAATGAGCGCTCGCCGATCAATCGGCTTGCTGACATAGTCATCGCAGCCGGCGTCGAGACACTTCTGGCGGTCTTCGGCCATGGCGTGCGCGGTTAGCGCGATGATGGGAATGACGCTGCCGTTGGCGCGCAGCACGGAGGCGAGCGTATAGCCATCCACCTCCGGCATTTGCATGTCGGTGAGCAGCAGCTCGAACGCGGCGCCACCGGCCTCCGCCCATTCGATGGCATCCAACGCCTGGCGCCCGTTGGCCACGATAGTGACCTCGGCGCCGGCGGCTTTCAGCAGCACGGAAATGAGCCGCTGGTTGTCTTCACCGTCTTCCGCCAGCAGAATGCGACGGCCGGCAAGCGCGTGCGGCATGGGCTCCGCGACGGCCGTTGAGGGCGCACGATACTCGAGTCGGGCAACCGAGGCGGCCCCGGGAGCGGCGTGGAGCGGAATACGGAGCTCGAAGCGCGAGCCCCGCCCGGGCGCGGTCGTCACCAGCTCCACACTCCCACCCATCAGCTCCGCGAGACGGCGGCAGATGGTGAGCCCCAGTCCTGTGCCACCGTGTTTGCGCGTCACCGAGTTATCGGCCTGGGAGAATGGCTGAAACAGAATAGTCGCCTGCTCCTCGGTCATGCCCGGGCCGGTGTCGTCGACGGCGACCACGAGCACATCGCCGTCAGGCGCGGTCTCGATCCCCGACTCCACCAGAATTCGGCCGCGCTCCGTGAACTTCGCGGCATTACCGACGAGGTTCATGAGGATCTGCCGAAGACGGGTGGGATCGGTGAGAATGCGATCCGGAATCGGCGCCAGCAGCCGGTTCTCCAGCGACACACCCTTCGTCTGTGCACGGGCGCGCATGAGACTTTCGACATCGAGCAATACTGACGGCAGCGGCGTTTCCACCTGCTCGATCTGCATCTTGCCGGCTTCGATCTTCGAAATGTCGAGAATATCGTTGATCACCGTGAGCAGGTGCTCACCGGCGCGCCGAATCGTCTCCATGGACTGCAGCTGCGTCGCGCTTGCGCCGGTGAGTGCCGCTTCGTCGTGCAGCAGATCGGTATAGCCAAGGATGGCGGTGAGCGGCGTCCGGATTTCGTGGCTCATGTTCGCCAGGAACTCACTCTTGCTTCTGCTGGCGGCTTCGGCCTTGGCCTGCGCGTGGCGCAACGCTTCTTCCCGTTCGATCGCCTCGGTGACGTCCATGACGGTGCCATACAGCCCCACAATGCGACGATCGGCATCGCGGCGCACGCGTCCTTCCCCACGCACCCAGCGCACCGTCGGATTGCGTCCGGCCGTGCGGAGAATGAGTGAGTAGGCCTCTCCGGTCGTGGCAGCACGCTCGACGGCCTCACCGAGGCGCTCTGCATCGTCCGGGTCGTATCCGTCTCGCACCGTCTCGTAGTCCAACTCGGCGACGCTACTGTCGAGACCGAACAGGTTGTAGGTCTCCGGAGACCAAGTGACCTCGCTCGTCGCCAGATCGAATTCCCAGTTGCCGACACGCGCGACGGCCTGTGCTTCTTCAAGCTGCTGCGTGGTGCGCGCCAACGCTTCGCGCTCGCGCTGGAGCGCGTCGCGCGCATGGATCTGTTCGGTAACGTCGGACTGCACGGCAACAAAACCCGAGAGTACCCCCGACACACGTAACGGCTCGATATTGAGATCGAGCCAGAACGGCGTGCCGCTCTTGCCGGCATTCAACAGCGTGAGCCGTACGGACTCGCCGCGATCGAGTGCTTCACGCATGCGCTGCACGTCGTCGGCATCGGTGTCTTCATTCTGAAGCAAGGCGCCGGGATTCTTCCCCACGACCTCATGGAGTTCCCATCCCGTGAGTCGGGTGAAGCCTTCGTTGGCCCACGTAATCCTGCGCTTGGCATCGGTGATGACCACCGCGTTGCTGGTACGCTGCGCGACCATGGCCAGCCGTTCGAACTCGAGGCTCTTGCCTGTAATGGCGGTATGCTGACGTCGAAGCAGTCGCACGACCGGTTCCACAACCAGAAGAGCGATGCCCAGCAACACGGCAAATGCCATGAGACCGCTGCTCATCGCGGCGCTCTGGCTATTGGCAATGTCGGCGTTCTGTGCGCGTTGTACGGCCGCCAAAGCACGACCGGCCAACATCTGATACGCGTCGGCGTGCTCGTGGATCTCGCGGGCGATGCGTACGTCGATGAGCTTCCCGCCCAACTCGCGACGAGCCGCCACCGCCAGCAGCGTGGCTTGCTCTGCGCGCAGGCGCGCAATGACGGAGTCGATAAGCGCGGAGTTGGGCAGCGCGGCATGTTCCCGCTTGCCGACGAGGCTATCAATGCCCGTAATCGCCAGCTCCAGATTCGTCAGCTCATCTGACAATAGCGCGTTATCGATGCTGTGTTCGTGCGCCGTCGCCGCGAAGCGGGCGATGCGCTCACCGTGTAGGCGGAGCTGGGACAGCGCATCGATGACCTGCCCCTGTCTCGACAACGTGCGGGAGACCGCCACATTGCCCCACAATGCCACCGCGACCAGCACAGCAAAGACGGTCAATGAACCAAGGACGGCCACCCGCACCCGCTGGTGCGGGCTGCCGGGCACTTTGAGCTGCTCGGTCTTCACCCGCTCGTACTTGGCATCGACAGTACGTCGATACAGCGTCCACGCGAAGAGCGGACTGACGATGAGCACCAGGCCCACGGCGTCGATCAGTCCGCGAATGTTCATGGGGATGGGCGCCGGCGTGAGCACGACGGCTTCGTGCAACGCCAGTTCTGCCAGCAGCGTCGCCACGCCTAGCAACAGGGCATCGACCCACCAGGCGCGAACCCGGCGGCGAATGACTGCTTGTTCTGTCGTGTGGCGGTTCGGCATGACGCAGGCGGGAAGGGGCGACGCCCCCTGAAGAGGGTCTGTCGGTCACCAGCGTCGGCGGCCATTACAGGGAGTGTCGGCCTTCGTCGGCTCGACCTTGAGCGTCTTCTGGGACGAGCCGATTCCGCTATATTGAATGAATGGCTTGGCTGTCCCTCTCTCTGACGCTCGCGCTGCGGGCGCTCGTCAATCCGGCGCTGGCGGTGGACCTGCTGCGAGTGGCGTGGCGATTCCGGCACCGTCACTGGTATCGGCGCTTTCCATTTCTGCCGCTCCCCGCCCAGAGCTACGTGCGCTGGCGCATGTACACGGCGTATGGCGACGAGGGGGCCATTCCCCCCGCCGACGACGTGATCGCGTTCGCGCGCTGGGTTGGCCGTCAGCCCTGACCACCCCATGAACGCCCCGGTAGACCGGTCGGCGCTCACCCAGCGACTGCTCGCGCAGGCGTACGGCCTGGGGTTCGACGCAGCGGGTATTGCCCGCCTCGGCGAACCGGCAACCCGGGCGGCGTTCGACGACTGGTTGGGTCAGGGCTATCAGGCCGGCATGACCTATTTGGGCGGTCAGGGTGCGGCGTTGCGCGCGGATGCCCGCCTGCCCCACGCCGGAGCGACGCATGCCATTTTGCTAGCCGCCTCGTACGGGGCGCGCGAGCCAACGGGGCCAGTGGCCCGCTACGCGCGCGGCGACGACTACCACGAGGCCCTCCGTGAGCGCGTGCGTGCCCTGCACCATTGGCTGGAGCAGGAACTGGGGCACGCGGTGAATGCGCGTCCCTACGTGGACAGCGGGCCCGTGCTCGAGCGGGACCTGGCGCAACGCGCCGGCCTGGGCTGGTTCGGCAAGAACACGATGCTCATTACACCGCGTGCCGGCTCCTTCGTGTTCCTCGCATCGCTGTTCGTGGAGCTCGATCTCGAGCCGAGTGCGCCGTTCGAGACGGACCGATGCGGCAGCTGTACACGCTGTCTCGATGCGTGTCCCACGGGCGCGCTACGCGAGGCGCGTGTGCTCGATGCGAACTTGTGCATCAGCTATCTCACCATCGAGCACCGCGACACGATAGCGGAGCCGTTACGGCCGTTGGTGGGTGGGCTGCTGTACGGGTGCGACATCTGCAATGATGTGTGCCCGTGGAATGTGAAGTTCGCGCAGGAAATCGCCTTCGAGGAGTTCCGCCCGCGCGAGATGTTCGCCGAGTCGTATGATCGTGAGGGCACGCGGGCTCTCGCGCGTGAAATTTTGATGATGGGCCCAGCAGATTATGCGACCGCGTTTCGTGGTAGCGCGATGAAGCGCGCGAAGCTGTGGATGCTGCAACGCAACGCGTGTGTGGTGCTTGGTAATGTCGGCACAGAGGAGGATCTCGCGGTGCTCGAGGCGATGCTGGAGCACGAGCATGAGATCGTGCGCGAGCATGCGCGATGGGCGATCAAGAAGATGTAACGGCGGCGGTGAACTTGGCCCGCAGCGCAGCGAAGGTTTGTCGTCGCAGATCTTCTGGCCCGTCATCCTCGCCGAACAGCAGGAAGATTTTGAGGATGGCCGCGCCCTCATGGTCGAACAGCTGGACGCTGGCGGTGGGGCGGCCTGTCTGGTGACTGGGCTTTTCCACCGCCATCGCTCCACCAATCGCCGAGCCGCGCAGGTGCAGGTCCAGCGTCGACGTCTGCACGTTGAAATAGTCGCCGGTACGAGAGAAGCCGCCGAACCGACCGCGCGTCTCCATCGTCACGCCGCTGTTCGAGGCGAGCACGCGCACGCTGCCGAGCGCTGGCAGCGCTTCCATCAGCTCCGGCCAACGCGTCGCGTCCAGGGGCACCGCGCGCGGCGGCCCGATCAGGCCGAGGATGGCGAGTTCAGGGACCTGGTGCGTGCGCGCTAGCTCCAGCAGCATGGCGTCGGGGCGTTCACGCAGATCATTCCGGATTCGGTCGGCGAGTTCGGGTTGGAGCGGGCGCATGAAGAAGATTCGGATGTGGTGCTCCACTTTGAACCGATGACGGAGCGTATGGCGGAGCGGTCCAACGGAGGCTAACGTGGTGTCAACTGGATGTAAAAGTCCTGTTCGCTACGCTTCCCAGATTCGGAACGCATGACACCAAGCGTATTGGCGAACCTTACGTGTCGCGCGAGCCTTCCATGACTTTGCCGTCTACTCAGGCTGATCTCGACGCCGCAGCGCTGGCCGCCTGTGCCAGCGAACCCATTCATATTCCCGGCGCGATTCAGCCGTGCGGCGTTCTGCTGGCGCTCGATCCGGCATGCGAGACAATCCTCGCAGCCAGTGCGAACGCGGCGACACTGTTCGACAAGCCATTGAGTGCCATCCTCGGCGCACGCGCGGTGAGTCTGCTCGGTGAACGGCTGCCGCTGCGCATCCGCGCGCTGCTCGCGACAGCGCGCGATGGTGTTGTCCTTCTGGTAGAGCCCAGCGACGCTGAGCTCTGGATGAACGATCGCACGACGCTGGTGCATCGGTACGATCAGCGCGTCATCGTGGAAGTGGTGGACGAGATGTTCGACTCGGCCAGCGAGCGAACCGTGTCAGCTTCGGTCAACACGGTGGCGCAGGTCCGGCGGCTCAACGAGACGCCGGCCCCGGAGCATCACCTGGAGCCGCTTTCAGTGGCCGCCGGTTTCCAGCGCGTCGCCGCGTCGCAAGCAGATTCCTCCGGGCTGCTGAGCCTGTGCGACCGCGTGGCGGAGGAGGTCCGTAAGCTGACCGGCTACGACCGCGTGATGATCTACCAGTTCGATGCGGAGGCCAATGGCTCGGTGATCGCCGAGGCGCGCCGGCCCGACCTCGAACCCTTCCTCGGGCTGCACTACCCCGCGGCAGACATCCCCGCGCAGGCGCGAGCGCTGTATCTGCGGACGCGCGTGCGTGCGCTTGAGAACGTGGACAACGTGCCATACGCGCTCGTGGCCGCCGGGAGCAGCGGCGCCCAGCGGCCGATCGACCTGAGTCACGCGGTACTCCGCAGCATGTCCCCGATCCATCTGCAGTACCTTCGTAACATGGGCGTGTCCGCCACGCTCGTGGTGTCGATCATTGTGGACGGGCAGTTGTGGGGCCTGATCTCGTGCCACCACCTGTCGCCCAAATGGCCCTCGTACGCAATGCGCGCCACCTGCGACATGTTGTCGGAGTTCGTCTCCGTGCAGGTCACCGTGCAGCAGAGTATCTCCCGCGTGAGCGCGCGAGCCCGCGGCACAGCGGCGCAGAGTTCGCTCATCAGGCACCTCATGATTTCCGGCGGCCGTCTTGAGGAAATGATCGGTACCATCCGCGATATCCTGCCCTGCCGCGGTGTTGCGATCATGGCCGAAGGCCGTGTGCATTTGCTCGGCGAGACGCCAAGCGAGGCCCGCGTGCGGGATCTCGTGGGCTGGCTGGCACAGCAGCCCGGTCAACGAGTCATGGCCTGCGACAGTGTGGTAGCCGCCAATTCGGGCTTCGCCGACATCTCCGCCGTCGCGAGCGGCGTGCTGGCCATCGACATCGGCGGTACGCAGGCAGGCTTCCTGCTCTGGTTTCGGCCCGAAGAACCGCATGCAGTGCGCTGGGCTGGCGCCCGTGAGAAGGCACGCATCGTCGACGGTGGCGTGCCGCGGCTGTCCCCGCGCGGCTCTTTCGAGGAATGGGTGGAGCAGCGCAGTGGGCGCGCCGCACCTTGGACGTCGGAGGAAGTGACCATCGCCGAATCGGTGCGCGACGTGCTCGTGGACATCGTGCTGGAACTGCTGACGACGCGGCATCGCATCGTGCGAATCCAGAGTTCCGTCGAGGTCGCGAGTGACGCGATTGCCATCACCGACGCGCAGGGCCTGACCATTTATGTGAACCCGGCGTTCCGTACACTCTTCGGCTTTGGCCCTGATGAGGTGACGGACCCGTGGCAGCTGTTCCGTGAGGCGGCGCCCCTGCGCGTCAGCAATGCGCCGCCGTCATCGTTTCGCCGGGACGTGCGCGCCGAAGGCCGCGACGGCACGCAGATCCCGGTGGCGCTCCGTGTGGACCCGATCGTCGATGATGAGGGTGCTATCATCGGCACACTTTTCATGGCGACCGACCTGCGGCCTCGCCAGGCTGTCGAGGAGGAGCGCCGTCGACTCGAGCAGAAGCTTTCGCAGACACAGCAGTTGGAGAGCCTCGGCGTACTCGCCGGCGGCATCGCGCATGATTTCAACAACCTGCTGACCACCATCATCGCCAACGCCGCGCTGGCCTACGAGGATTTGCCTCCAGTCAGCGGTGTGCAGGAGAACCTCGACGCGATCAGCCGTGCAGCGCAGCACGCCGCCTCTCTCTGCCGGGAGCTCCTCGCCTACGCGGGCCGTGGCCGTTTCGTGGTGCAGCCTCTCGTTGTCAACGACCTCGTGGTCGACATGACAAACCTGCTGCGTACCGCCATCGGGACCGAATGCACAGTCGGCTATCATCTCGCCGACGGACTGCCGCTCGTGGAAGCGGATGCCGCGCAGCTCCGGCAAGTGGTGATGAACCTCATCGTGAACGCCTCGGATGCCATCGGCGCCCGCGCGGGCTGCATCGACGTCACGACGACCGCGTTGGAAGCCGACCGCGCCATGCTCGACACGTACCAGCAGAGCGACGATCTGCCACCTGGACGCTACGTGGAAATCCGCGTGGCCGACACCGGCTCCGGCATGTCTCCAGAGACGATGGCGCGCATCTTCGATCCGTTTTTCACCACGAAGTTCACCGGGCGCGGGCTCGGGCTGGCTGCGGTACTCGGCATCGTCCGCGCACACGGCGGCGCGCTACGCATCGCCAGCGCGCTCGGCGCCGGTACCACCTTCTCGGTGCTGCTGCCCGCCGCCACCGCGGACAAGGAACCGAGCGTTGGCACTCGTTGTCCCGGGCGCATAGCCGGGGCAGGTCGTACAGTCTTGTTGGTGGACGACGATTTCGCCTTGCGCGAGTCGGCCCGGCGGATTTTTGAGCGCAGCGATTTCTGCGTTCTGCTGGCGGATGACGGTATCGCCGCACTCGAGGTCATCAAGACGGCGACCGTCCCGATCGCGTTGGTCCTTTCCGATATCTCGATGCCCCGGATGGGCGGCTCGGAGTTGTGGGCGCGCATACGGCAGGACGGCAGTGCCGTCCCGCTGCTGCTCACGAGCGGCTACTCGGAGGAAGAATCGCTCGCCGATATCATAGGTGACCAACGAACCGGCTTTGTCCAGAAGCCGTTCACCATGGATCAACTCCTCGACTCTGTCTCGACGCTCTTGGCGGAAGCGACGCCATAGCCGTTCACGGCGCTGAGGTGCTCAGGCGCGCCGGCCCGCGCGCCTCAGCGCCGCAACAACTTGCCCGGTAGCGTCCACTCATCTTCCACGGCCATGCCCCGCTTCCTGCGCCCGTTACTCTGCGCGACCGTCCTCGCGACCACCCTCGCCAGTGGTTGCGTCTCCGTTTCCCGTCGGACGCCGTTTACCGAGCGCGCGCCGCTGCGAGTGATGACGTTCAACATCCGCTATGACAATCCCGGTGACGGCGTCAATGCTTGGCCCAATCGCAAGGACTGGGTGGCGTCGCTCATTCGCTATCACGACGCCGATGTGATTGGCGTGCAGGAAGCGCTCCTGCATCAGCTCACCGATCTGGACGCGCGGTTGCCGGGATTTGCGCGTGTTGGCGTGGGACGCACCGACGGCAAGGCAAAGGGGGAGTTCAGCGCGATTTTGTATCGCACCTCGCGCATGACGCTCAAGGACAGCGGCACCTTCTGGTTGTCGCCAACACCGACCGCGGCGGGCAGCAAAGGGTGGGACACCGCCATCGAGCGCATCGCCACCTGGGCCCGCTTTCAGGACACGCAGTCCGGGTGCGAATGGCTGCAGCTCAACACGCACTTCGATCACATTGGCGAAGTGGCTCGGCAGGAGAGCGCGAGGCTCATCCGACGTCAGCTCTCGGTGCTATCCAAAGGATTGCCCGTAGTCATGACGGGCGATCTCAATACGGAGCCCACCAATGCGCCGTATCGCATACTTACGTCGGAACCCATTGAGGGCGCCGTGGCTCCGCTCACCGATGCCTTCGTGGCGAGTCGCACCGGCAACTACGGCCCCACGTCCAGCTGGAACGCCTTCAAGGCCATCGAGCCGAATCGCCGCATCGACTACATCCTCGTTTCGGCGCCGGTGGTGGTGGAGAAGCACGCCATTCTCCCCGACATGTGGGACGGTCGATTCCCTTCCGATCATTTACCGGTCATCGCGTCGGTCAGCAACATCTGTCGCTGACCGACGCCACACCGCACGACATTCAGCGAATGGAGCGCGCGTCAAGAACCCGCGTGCGGCCCGTCAGTTCGAGTGTGGTCGACTGCACCCGATCGGAGCTCGGCCCTACCATGATGGTGAAGGTGCCAGGCTCGATGACGCGCCGGTACTCGGCGCCGTAGAAGGACAACTCGTCGGGCGTGAGGCGAAAGGTGACCGTTTCGTTGGCGCCCGCTGCCAGCGAAATGCGACGGAATCCTTTGAGTTCCTTTACCGGTCGCGACACGCTGCCCGCATCGTCACGCACGTACAACTGCACGACCTCATCGCCGGAGCGGGTACCCGTGTTGGTCACCGTCACCGATACCGTCACCGAATCGGCCGTGGTGCCTTTGCTGCGTGAAAGCGTGGGAGCTGTGTAGCGGAACGTCGTGTAGCTCAGCCCGTGTCCAAAGGCATACAGCGGCGTGAAGGGAATATCGAAGTACTTCGACGTGTACCGTTCCTTCTCGTCCGACGGACGGCCCGTGTTCATGTGGTTGTAGTAGATCGGCACCTGCCCCACGGTGCGCGGGAAGGTAATGGGCAGACGCCCGCTCGGGTTCACCGCACCGAAGAGCACATCGGCCACCGCATTCCCGTGCTCAACGCCGAGGTACCAGGACTCCACGATGGCGGGAACGTGCTGCGCCATCCACGGAATGCTGAGCGGGCGACCGTTCATGAGCACCGCCACGGTCGGCTTGCCCACCGCGTGCACGCGTTCGACCAGCTGCTGCTGCACACCGGGCAGATCGAGCGAGGAGCGATTGCGCGCTTCGGCACTCATGTCCTGGTGTTCTCCGACGACCAGTACCACGACGTCAGCCTCGCGGGCGATGCGCAGGGCTTCACCGAAGCCGGTGGTATCGGCGGCTTCCACCGGCGCACCGGGGGCGTACAGCACGCGCGTGTCCGCACCGACCGCTTTCCGAATACCGGCGAGCACGGTCACCGCATCTTCGGGCCGGCCGGCGGCGGCCCATCCGCCGAGCGCGCTTCGTGCGTCATCGGCAAGGGTTCCGATGACCGCAATGGTCTTCACCGATTTTGCCAACGGCAGCACGTTTCCTTCGTTGCGCAGCAACACAATGGACTGCTGCGCGGCCACGCGCGCCTCCGCGCGATGTGCGGGCGTGAGGGTCAGTGCCTTCTCACGCGCCTCACTGCTGGATTTCAAGGGATTGTCGAAGAGCCCGAGCTCGTACTTGGTACGCAACACGCGACGAACAGCGCTATCAACCACCGCAACGGGCAAACGGCCGGCGCGCACTTCCCGCGGCAGATCCTTGTAGAAGATGTTGCTCACCATGTCTACGTCGACGCCGGCATCGATCGACAGACGGCCTACCGTGCCGCTGTCCGCGGACAACCCATGCTGCAGCAGCTCCATGACGCCGGTGTAGTCGCTTACCAGAATCCCGTCCCAGCCCCAGCGGGTGCGCAGCACGCCATCGATGAGTGCCCTGTTGGCGTGCATCGGCACCCCGTCAATCTGGTTGAACGCGGCCATGATGGACT
>CANGXD010000018.1 GCA_947457545.1 Gemmatimonadaceae bacterium | reverse complement strand
CCATCCCGGGAGGCTCGCACGCTCTCGACCGAGGAGCTGTCGGTGCTTCGGCGGGAGTTGCAGGCGGTACTCACGGCCAGTATCGCGGCGCGCGGTACCAGCTTCCGCGATTATCGGGATGCGCGCGGTGAGCGCGGCTCCTTCGTCGAACAGCTGGCCGCCTACGGCCGCGCCGGTGAGCCCTGCCTCCGATGCGGCCGGCGCCTGGTCGGCACCCATGCCGTGGACGGACGCAGCACGGTCTTCTGCGCGGGGTGTCAGTACTGAGCTCTACGGGGGGCTCAAATCGGCACTCCCGGCCGTGCGCGGAAAGCGAAAGCCGGCGTTGGCCACGCAGCTCGATCTCGCGGTTACCTCACCCGACGCCGACGTGGCGCGGCTCAAGGCGCAGGTGCGTGAGAGCGCCCGCAACGAACCGGGCGTGTACCTCATGCGCGGCGCGCACGGTGAAGTGCTGTACGTGGGCAAAAGCACGCAGGTGCGAACACGGCTGCTCTCCTACTTCCGGTTGCCGTGGCCCGAGCATCGTCACGCGCGCCTGCTGCGCGAAACCACCCGCATCGAGTGGGAAGCACATCCCAGCGAGTTTGCCGCACTGCTGCGCGAAGTCCGCCTCATTCGCGCGCATCTGCCTCGCTACAACGTGCGATCCGCGCGCCCGCTCGACAAATGGTGGGTCATCACCATCGCCAAAGGGCCCGCTCCGCGGTTGCGCATTCAGCGCGCCAGCGCCGCCGCGCGCTCCCGCGACATCGCGCAAATGGTGGGGCCGTTCGCATCGCGCCGGCCGTTGCAGGACGCGCTGCGCGTGCTCAACGATGCCCTCGGCCTCCGCGATTGCACCGACCGTGTGCCGATGCACATGCGCGACGTGGCCGGGCTCTTCGATGACATGCACCCAGCCATGCAACGTACCCCCGGTTGTCATCGCTTCGAAACGCGCCGTTGCCTCGGCCCCTGCGTGGGTGCGCCCAGCGAATACGAGTACCGCGCGCAACTCGCGCGCGCCAAAGCGGTGCTCGAAGGGCGCGACGATTCGCCGCAGCAGCAGCTGGTACGCGAAATGGCGGTGGCGAGCGCGGCCCTCTCGTACGAACGCGCCGGATGGCTGCGCGACCGCCTGACAGCGTTGCAGGAGCTCGAAGGGCAACTGGGGCGAGTCCGTCAGGCACTCACGCGCCCCAGCTTCGTGTATGCCGTGCCCGGCCGCGATGCCGACGACCGGCTCTATCTCGTGCGTCACGGGCGTGTCATGGCCGAAGCGCGCTGCAGTGACCCTGATGCGGTGAACGCCATGCAGGCCATCGAGGCGCGTCCCGTACAGCCGCCCACCGGGGCAATGGTCGATCAGCTCGACGAGTTGCTGCTCGTGGAATCGTGGTTCCGCGGGCGCAACGGTGACGGCGCGCTCGTGGCCGACACCGTAGTGGGGGCGCTGGAGCAGCTCGCGGCCCACGTGCGCACGTTGCAGCAACCGTAGCGCGCGCTACTCCGCTTCGATCCCCAACGGGACGAGTTCGACATCGGCCTTCCCCTGCCAGATGTACAGTCGCGCCACACAGGGCTGCAATTTGAACCGACGCGGCCCGGCGGCACCCGGGTTGATCACGATGCGACGGGCCGCCTTCGTAATGAGCTGCTGATGGGTGTGCCCATACACGATGACGTCGGCCTTGGGATAGGCGCCCACAAGTTTCGGCGGCGTCGGGCTCCCCAGTTCGTGTCCGTGCGTGACCACAATGCGCACGCCATCGATCACATCTTCGATGCGCTCAAGGAGATCCGCGCGCCCGGGTGCGTCGGTGTTGCCGTACACCGCGCGAACCGGAGCAATCGCGCTGAGCTCGGCCAGCACCTCCGCCGGCCCCACATCGCCCGCGTGGAGAATCTGCGACACGCCCTGCAGCGCCTCGAACACTTCGGGGCGCACGAGACCGTGCGTATCGGAAATGAGTCCGATAACTGTCGCCTGTGATTTCATCGTGGTTCGGATTCGTCCTTCATGGAGGCGCGGTGGCGCGCGAGCGCCTCGAGGGCGCCACGCGCGTCAGGCGTGCCGGGAAACCGCTCAGCCAGGCGCCGTAACTCCGCCATGGCCCGCGCTTCGTCGCGCAAAGGACCAAGATACAGATCGACGAGCCGATGTGTGGCATAGAGCTCGTCAGCGCGACTCGCGTCGCTCGATCGTCGCAGGCGCATGAGCAACTCACGGGCCCGTGCCGGGTCGCCGTCGGCGCGCAGATACACATCGGCCTCGGCCCGCAATAGCGATGCCCGCTCACCGTGTTCGACCCGCGCCTGCTCGAACGCCTTGCCAGCAGCCTCGAGGTTACCGGTGACTGCGAGCGCTTCGGCGTGCGAATACACCGCCTTCTCCCGACCGCGGCCGCCGGGCTCGAGCACTGCCAACGCCCCGCGTCCCATCATCCCCTGCACCACGCGCACGGCGACCATGATCACGGTGCTGCCGATGAGTCCGCCGCTTCCGGCGACGAAGAAGCGCTGGGGAAATGGCACCCGGTACAGCGATGCGAAGACAAAACTGACCAGCGTGCAGGCGACCCAGTAGTACCCAAACAGCAGTCCGATGCGAACGCGCTCTTTTCGCTGCTGGCGCTGGACCTGCCGCGCGAGAAGGACCGGATCGAGCGTCACCGCCTATTCGGCCTCGCCCCAGCGCTTCCCGATGCGATGCTCGATGTCGAGATGGTCGAGTACACGCGCCACCATGAAGTCCACCAGGTCGGCAATGCTTTGTGGCTGGTGATAAAAGCCCGGCGCCGCCGGAATGACCGTAGCGCCCGCCCGCGTCACGGCAGTGAGGTTCTCGAGATGCACGAGCGAAAACGGCGTTTCACGTGGCACGAGAATGAGCTTGCGCCGTTCCTTGAGCGCCACGTCGGCGGCACGCTCCACCAGCGAGCGCGAGGTGCCGTGCGCAATGGCGCTTACCGTTCCCATGCTGCACGGGCACACGACCATGCCGCTCGTGCGCGCCGAGCCACTGGCGGGAGCCGCGCCGCGGTCGTTGTCGTCGAAGACTTTGACGCACGCGTCGAATGCGGACGCCCCGACATGCGCGCGCAACGCCGCCAAGTCGACGATATCACTCTCGGTGCTCAGCAGACGCCACCCATGTCCCGACACGATGAGCCACGTCGGCACCTGCAATTCCACCAGCAGTTGCAGCAGACGCACCGCATACGGCGCGCCCGATGCGCCGGTAATGGCGAGCACCACGGGGTGGCGCGTGACGTGAGACTGGACGACGGTCATCAGGCGCCCCGCAGCATAAGTACGCGAGCCAACAGCACCGACGCAAAGAAGCCCAAGGAGATCAGTCCGTTCATGGTGAAGAAGGCCGCGTCGATGCGTGAAAGGTCGTCGGCGCGCACCAATCGATGCTCCCAGAGCAACATGCCGGCAATACCGGCGACAGCGGCCCACAGAATCCCGTTCACCAACGGCGACACGTCACCGAGCGGCTGGGCAGCCACCACCACCGAGAAACAGACCACGGCGAGGACGTGCAGCGTGCGCGCAATGCCGATCGCCTTGCGCACCCCGAACTTGCTGGGCACGCTGTGCAGCCCATGCCGCGCGTCGAATTCCGCATCCTGCAGCGCGTAGATCATGTCGAATCCCCCGCTCCAGCACACCACCGCGAGCGCGAAGACGATGAGCAGCCACCACGGCGTGCTCCACGCGCCGGTAATGGCGAGATAGCCGCCAACCGGGGCAATGGCGAGACCGAGTCCAAGCCACAAATGCGACCAGCGGGTAAAGCGCTTCGTGTAGCTGTATCCCAGCACCCAGAGGAGCGCGATGGGGGAGAGCGCCAGACAGAGCGAGTTGAGCATGCCACTGGCAAACACGAAGAGCACGCTGGTCACCGCAATGCTCAGCTTGGCCTGCCCAACGGTGAGTGTGCCCGCCGGCAGTTCGCGCATGGCCGTCCGGGGGTTGATCGCATCGACATCACGGTCGACGAGGCGATTGAACGCCATTGCCGCAAAACGCGCACTCGTGAACGCGAGCAGCACCCACCCCACCATGGCTGGTGTGACCGGCGCGATCGTACTCGCGAAGATCACGCCCACCAACGAGAAGGGCATCGCGAACACGGTGTGCGGCAACTTCACGAAGTTGGCGAGGCGCACGGGCAAGGATTGCCCGCGCAGCAACTGCCCGTCGCGAGCCCCCTTGGGCGGCACGATGCCGCTGGCGTTGGTCACGGCTGTCCGAAGGAGGGCAGTCCCAGACTGGCCCACTTGGCGTCGACCGCTTTTTTCGTGGCTTCGTCCATATCGATCACCTTGGGCCACGCACGCGTGAAGCCTTCCTCCGGCCATTTGCGCGTTGCATCAATGCCCATCTTGCTGCCGTACGTGAACGCTCGACTCGCGTGGTCGAGCACGTCCACCGGCCCCATGGTGAAGCGTACGTCGCGCTGCGGGTCCATGTTGTTGAGCGCCACCCACCACGCCTCTACCGGGTTGCGCACATTGATCTCCTTGTCGACCACCACGAGCACCTTGGCGAGCGACATGAGCCCCTGCCCCCACAAGGCGTGCATCACCTTGTCGGCGTGCCCCGGATACTTCTTGTCGATGCTCACGAAGACGAGGTTGTGAAACCCACCCTCGGCCGGCATGTGATAGTCCACGATTTCCGGGGTCGTGAGCTTGAGCAACGGCAGGAAGATGCGTTCGGTGGCGTGACCCAGATAGAAATCTTCCATGGGCGGCCGCCCCACGATCGTCGTGGAATACACGGCGTTCTTGCGCATCGTCACGGCCGTGACGTGCACCTTGGGATACAGATCGGCTTCAGAGTAGAAGCCGGTATGGTCACCGAAGGGCCCTTCCACGACGAGCGCTTCCGACGGATCGATGTAGCCTTCAATCACGAACTCCGCATCGGCCGGCACTTCGAGATCGTTCGTCACGGCCTTCGCGAGACGTACGGGATCCTTGCGCAGGAACCCGGCGAAGAGAAACTCGTCGATGTTGGGTGGTAGCGGCGCGCTCGCGCTGAACATGCTCGCGGGATCGCTCCCCACGACGATGCACACGGGCATTTTCTCGCCGCGCTCGGCCATCTGCCGCATATGCTCGGCGCCAGTCTTGTGCCGCTGCCAGTGCATGGCGACGTGCTTCTTGCCCAGCTGCTGCACCCGGTACATGCCCACGTTACGTATGCCGCGCACGGGGTCCTTGCTGATCACGGCCGTCATCGTGATGTACGGTCCGCCGTCTTCGGGCCAGCAATGCAGCACGGGAATCTTGTCCAGATCGATCTCGTCACCCTGCCACACGATTTCCTGGCACGAGGGCGTCCCCCCCTTCACGCGCGGCGGGAACTTGGAGATCTCCAACAGTCGCGGCAGCAGCGACAACTTGCCCAAAAATCCGTCGGGGACCTTGAGATCCATGAGCTGCGTGATGCGATCGCCGATGTCATCGAGCGACTTCACACCGAGCGCGAGCGACATGCGACGCATGGACCCGAACAGATTGATCGCCACCGGATACTGCGAAATGGTCCCGTCGCGCAGCACAGGCTTTTCGAAGAGCAGCGCCTTGCCACCGCCGGGCATTTTCGATACGCGATCGGCGATCTCGGTGATTTCGAGATGCACCTTCACGGGCTGCGGAATGCGATGCAGCTCGCCGATCTGATCGATCGCGTCGATGAATTGGGAGAGGGTATCGAGTGTCATGCGTTGTCGAGGGCGCCGGTCAGACTGTGCCCGTATGGATGGCGGCGATGCCGAGCGTGAGACGTTCCCACACGACGGTGGAGAAGCCGGCGCGGCGCATGCGCTCGGCCAGCGCTTCTTCGGTGGGGAACTGTGCCACGGAAAGTGGCAGGTACGTGTATGCCGACTTGTGTCCGCTCACGAGGCGGCCGACGAACGGCAACACGTGATGGAAATAGGCGAGATATGCCGCGCGCACGAGTGCAAAACGCGGCGTGGAGAATTCGAGAATGACAAAGCGCGCACCGGGCTTGAGCACACGACGCACTTCGCGCAGTCCGGCATCGAGATCGGCCACGTTGCGAATGCCGAAGGCGACAATCGCGCCATCCAGACAAGCGTTGCCAAAGGGGAGTTGCAGTGCGTCGGCGCCGACGGGCGCCAGGACGTCACGCGAGGCTTTGCCCTTGCCGTACTGCAGCATGGGCACGGCGAAATCGGCACCCGCGACGAACCCCGTGAAACCCGCCTGCTTGACCAGCATCGCGCCCACGTCGAGCGTGCCGGCGCAGAGGTCGAGATAGGTGCCGGCTGGACGGTTGGTCCACCCGAGCAGTCGCAACGCCCGCTGACGCCACCGTTTGTCGATGTTCAGCGAGAGGACGTGGTTGAGCAGATCGTAGCGCGGTGCGATGTCGGAGAACATCTGCTGCACGTATTCGCGCTTCCCTTCCCCTTGGGCAGCGTTCGCGGCGACATGCAGGTCGTCGGCCGGCGAACCGGGCGTATTGCGAGGGGCGTCCATCGTACTTGGCATCCCGAAACATCAAGGGACGGGGCGAGCCGAGCAAGCGGCGTTTCGAGGCTTTTCACAGAGGGGCCACACATAGGCCAGTCCGGAATCATGGCCGCATGGCTGGTCCCCCCGCGGCCGCTGGGCTAGCTTTGCCCGCTGCGCATGCCTATTCAAGACGAGCTGGGAACCCTCCCTGATGCCGATGTCGTCCGCCTCGCCCAGCAGGGGCGCGAGCTCGCGTTTCGCGAACTCGTGCGCCGCTACGAGCGGCCGGTGTTTTCGCTCGTCTTCCGCATGGTGCGCGACCGCGAAACCGCCGAAGATCTGGCGCAGGACGCGTTCATCAAGGTCCTGAATCACATCGACAAGTACAGCCCCGAGTTCAAGTTTTCGAGCTGGCTGTTCAAGATCGCCAACAACGTCGCGATCGACCATTTGCGCCGCCGACGGATCGACACGATCAGCATGGACGGCAGCCCGAACGCCACGACGGCGGCGGAGGTGGAGGCGTCCACACTGGAGCTTGGCGACGGGCAGGAGAGCGCGCTCGACGAGCTCGAGGCCAAGGAGCTCGGGTCGGCCATCGAGCGGGCCATCGCGGCGCTGCGGCCGGAGTATCGAGCGTGCATCATGCTTCGTCACGTGGAAGGGCGCTCGTACGAGGAAATCGCCGCCACACTGGACCTGCCGCTGGGGACGGTCAAGACGTACATCCACCGAGCCCGGCACGAGCTGCGCAAGGCGCTGGAGCCGATTCGGGAATGAATCGTTACGCTCCCGGCCCCAGTCGTCTGCATGAACAGAACTTCAGCGGACACACCCGCACATTCGCTGCAACTTCCCTGAAACCCAGTCACACTCCTCCGCGTAGTCCCCTCATGGAGGCACCAGAATGAGCACCGACCGACACCTCAGACCAGACGAAATCGAGCTGCTTCTCGACGGAGAAGAAGGCTTTGGCGTGGCCCCATTGCGGGCGCACGCCCGTTCGTGCATGGAGTGCCAAGCGGAGCTGGAGAGTGCCCGGGAGCTCATGTTTGCGCTCGACACGCTCCCTGATTTTGCGCCGTCTCCGGCGTTTGCCGATCGCGTCATGAGTCAGGTGCAGGTGTTCGAGCCGTGGCATGTGGCGGCGACCCGCGCAGTTGAGCAGTTCGTGCCGGCCACCCGCCCGGCCCGTCTGGCGGCCGGCCTCGGCGCGGCGGTCACCGCCGGCCTGGCGACAGCCGGTGCCACGTGGGCCGTGGCCCGCGCCGACATGGGCTTCGTGCTCGCGCAACTCGGCCTCGAGTCGTTCCGCGAGCAGGTGGTCGCTGCCGGCAGCGACCTGCTCACGACGGTGGTTGGGCAACCGGGCCTCGAGGCGCTGCGTGGCAGCAGCCCCGAAGTCATGGCGCTGGCGCTTGGCGGGTTTGTCGCGGTCGCGGGCATGGGCGTGGTGGGTATCCGCGCGCTGGCCACGTCATCGCAATCCGCCCGCTGAGGCACTGACCCATGCTTGCCACCACGCTCATGGCTGTGGCCGGTACCTTCGGCATCGGCATGATCATCGGGATCGTGGTGCTCATGACCGCGGAAGAAGCGCTGCTCGCCGTCGCCAAGAGCGCCGCCCGCGACGTGAGCGGAAGCTTCTGGGCCGGCGTGCTGACGCAATTGCTGGCCGTCCCCGCGCTGGCCATTCTCGTGATCGCCTGCGCCATCACGATCATTGGCCTGCTGGCCATCCCCATCGCGGCGCTGGCGTGGGCGCTTGCCCTCGCGGGCGCCGTTACCCTCGGCGTACTGGCCGTCTCCATGGTCATCGGCCGTGCCATCGCCGGACGCGGCACCGGAAGCACGGAACGCAGCGCCGCGCTCCGTGGGCTCGCCGTTGGCCTCATGGTGCTGAGCCTCGTGTGGTTCGGCGCCGCGCTTGCCGCTGGCACGCCGCTCGTGGGAGCCATTGCCCGGTTGGCGGCGGTGGCCTTCACGTGGGCCGTGGCCACCGTTGGGTTGGGTGCCGTGGTCAAGAGCCGCATTGGCGTGTCGCGGATCAGCGTGCAGTTCGGCCGCTTCGGCGGCGCGAAAATGGGCGGCTTCACCGGAAAATGGGCGGCATCGAGCAGCACCGGGGTGAACGAAGTTCAGGTGCCGGTCAGCTGGCAGACGCCGACTCCCATTCAGGGCGTCGTGGCGGCCCCGCGCCCCGCCGACGCGTCTTCGTCGACGCACCGTCCCGACGCACCGCGCTGATTTACGGCGCGCCCGAGAGCACCACCACGGCGCCGCGTTCGACCCCAAGTAGCTGCGCCGCGCTTCCTTCGCGCACTGCGATCTCCACAAAACCGCTCGACCCCACCAGCGCCACGAGCTCGCCTGGTGACGCTTCGCCGTAGGTGCGCACCAGCCGCGCGGCGCGTCCACAGATCTTCACCATGCCCGACGCGTCGCGGGTCATGAGATTGGTGATGATGTTGCCGAAGCGATCGAGCGTCAGGACTTCGCCATGCAGCAAGCCGTGCGCATCGCGCCGTGGCGGCGGTGTGCGTAGCCGAACGGCGCCGGCGTAGGGCGCACCGATCTGCTCGAGCGGCGCACCGCACGCGAGTCGCGCCGCCACGGGCGCAAACACGTCGCGACCGTGAAAAGTGGCCGACGCGGTGTCGTCGATGGGGAGCTGCACCACGCGCGCGTCGATCGAGAACAACGCCGGCGAGAGCACGCCGTTATCGGGACCTACCAGCAAGCGCCCTTCGCTCGCGATTGCAATCGCCGCCCGCGTGGTGCCCACTCCCGGATCGACCACCACCACATGCACGGTGCCGACCGGAAAGCGCCGCCAGTAGCGCGCAACAGTCAAGCGCGCCATGGCAATGTCCTGCGGCGGAATGTCGTGCGACAGATCGACAATGGGTGCGCCAGGTGCCAACGACACGAGCACGCCCTTGAGCTCGGCGACGTAGCCGTCGGCGGTGCCGAAATCGGTAAGCAGCGTAATGGCAGCGGGAGACATGTGCCTAACGTGTCCTAAACGCGTGCCGTGCGCCACCGGCCCCACGCCCACAGGAGCACCATGAGCACGCCGCGCGCGGCAGCGGTGACAGCAAGCGTCCACCAGAGCCCCGTGGTGCCCCATGTTGCTGCGGCCCACGCGCCAATGGGCAATCGCAGTGCGGTGATCCCGGTACTGAGCAGCATGGGCACGAATGTCCATCCTGCGCCAGCCATGGCACTTTCCAACACGACCTCGGCACCAAGAAACAGCTGCGAGAACGCGGAGATGCGCAGGTACTTGGCCGCCTCAGCGATCACCGCGGGATCGTTCGAGAAGATGCCGGCGAACTCTTCGGCAAAGAGCAGGCTGGCCACGGCAATCACGACGCCCAGCACGCTGACGACCGCCGTCGACAGCCACCCCGCGCGCGCGGCACGCGCACTGTCCCCTGCCCCCAGACTCTGCCCCACGATCGCTGCCACCGCAGCGCCCATGCCCACACTGGCCACGTAGATCACGCTTTCCATGCGGAAGCCGAGGCCAAGCGCGGCGAGCGCCGGCGTCCCGAACTGCGTGGTGATGCGCGTGAGCAGCACGTAGATGAAACTGAAGACGATACCGGTGGCCGCGGCCGGTGCTCCGACGCGCAGTATCGTGGCCAGCACACTCCAGCGCGGCAGCGTCCATGCAATCATGCCACGCCGCTTGAGGATCAACACGCCGGCCAGACAGCCAAGTCCTCGTGGCACGAGGGTGGCCATGGCGGCGCCGCGCACACCCATGGCTGGGAACGGCCCCCATCCGCGAATGAGCAGCGGGTCGAGGACGAGCGCGAGGATCGTGGTGACGGCGAGAATCCACAATGGCGTGCGCGTGTCTCCCTTGGCGCGGAAGGCGGCATCGACGGCGAAGAAGCCGAAGATGAGCGGCATGCCAAGGAAATACGTCCCCAGATACTCGCGGCCGATCGTGCTGACGGAGGCGTTCGTGCCGAGCATCGTGAACAGCCATGACAACAGAAATGGCGTCGCGATGGCGATGGCCGCTCCGAGCAACAGCGCGAGCATGAATCCATCGCTGACGGTGCGCGCGGCATCTTCCGGGCGTCGTTCCCCATGACGGCGCGCAGCCACGGCATCGAGCCCGATGCTCACCATCTCGCCAATGGAGATGACCAGCCACACCCAGAAGATCGCGCCCGTGACCGCCGCCAGCGCGTCGGCGCCAAGCGAGCGACCAATCCAGAACGTGTCGACATTGTGAAACGCCGTCATCAGCAGGTTCGCGATGACGGCGGGAAGCGCCACGCGGCGAATCGTCAGCGAAAGGGGTTCGCCGACGAGTTCGCCACGTGGTGCATCAGGCGCTGCGTGATCAGCCGTAACGTTCGACAACGCGCTGCATCACCCGTTCGGCAATGGCGCTGATCGCCTTGGCCGCCTTCGAGTCGGGCTCCGCGGCCACGATGGGGCGACCGGTGTCACCGCCTTCCTGAATGCGCGGATCGATGGGCACCTGTCCGAGCAACGGGAGATCGCATTCCTTCGCGAGACGTTCACCGCCGCCGCTGCCGAAAAGCGCGATGGGCTTGCCCGTCTCCGGGTTTTCGAAGTACGACATGTTCTCCACGATACCGAGAACCGGCACGGCGGTGCGCTCGAACATCTTTACGCCGCGCAGCGCGTCACCCACGGCGACCTGCTGCGGCGTGGTCACGATGACGGCACCATGCACTTGTGTCGCTTGCACGAGCGAGAGCTGTGCGTCGCCGGTGCCCGGTGGCATGTCCACGAGGAAGTAGTCGAGCTGTCCCCACGCCACATCACGTAGGAACTGCGTGATGATTTTCATGACGATGGGGCCGCGCCAGATCGCCGGCTGTTCCTTCTCGATGAGGAACCCGAGCGAGATGACTTTGATGCCATACGCCTCGAGCGGGATGATTTTCTCATCGCGCACTGCGGGAGCGGCATCGACACCGAGCATGAGCGGCAAATTGGGGCCGTAGATGTCGGCGTCCATGATGCCCACACGCTTGCCGGCCTTGGCGAGCGCGATGGCGAGGTTCACGGCCACCGTGCTCTTGCCGACGCCGCCTTTGCCCGACGAGATGGCAATGATGCGACCGAGGTTCGGATACAGGACCGGATCCGGGACCTTTGGCGGCGCCTTCTGGGGCGCGGCGTCCATGACGGGGAGGGCTCGGCCCATACCCCCGGTGGCAGGAGCCTTCGGCTGATTCATGGCGGGGGCTGGCGCGCGGCGCGCCGGTGTGGGTTCGGACTGAGCAGGGTCGCGGACGTCGACGCGCACATCACTCACGCCCTCGAGCGCTTCGATGGCCTGGCGGACATCACGGACGAGCGTGGCATCGTCGTCGGGGGCGAGGAGCAGCGTGAGCCGCACTTTGCCGTCGACGGTGGTGGCGATATCGCGCACTTGTTCGGCTGCCATGACATCGGCGCCGGTGCGGGGGTTTCGGACACCGGTGAGGACACCGGTGATCCGTTCCATGAGAGGCTGCATAGGGAAGTAACTGGCTCGGATTTAAGACATTGCAAAGTTAGGCCCCCGTGGGACGCGTTGGAATGGCCCAATGCGCGGGATTCTGGTGACAGGGGAATGACGGGGCGGTGGTATGATGGCTCCGTCGCGGGTGGGGCGCCGATCGGCGACTCCCCGGACAGCCGGCGGCATGGGGCCGCTGGTCATTCACCGATAGATGGGTATTTGGAGGATTTCCAATGTCACACAACACACTGTTCAAGGTCGTGGCGACGGTCATCGCGTTGAGCGCCGGGTTGGCGTTCACGCCGGTGGGGGCGCAGCAGGCGACATCAGAACTTGTCACGACCGCGTGCGGCGCCGGGCAGGCGAATGAATGTGGCCAAAAGCCCGCGCAGATCACCTGCAGTTTTGGCTTCTCCGTCACGCCCACCGCCGGACTCTGGGGCTTCAACATCTCGTTCGGCTCATGCACCGAGCACGGCAAGATCTCCCTCTACAAGGACTTCGAGCGCATGAAGGCCAGTGGCGTGTGCGTTCAGACGCAGAAGTTCCCGGCCGATGCCACGCGATCGAAGGACGATGAAGAATCTGTTCCCGAAGTGATCGGTGAGGAGTCGTGCTGACTGCGGCACGCCGGGAAGCCCGACAGGCTTCCCGGCATCGTCGCCGTCGGTCGATTATGCTGATGGCGAGCGCACTTATGCTGGCGTTTCTCGCGTCCTTGAGTCTCGACGTGCGGCGGGTGCTGGCGGCAATACCACAGCGGTTCGCCGTCACGCACCGTTCTGCGATCCAGCCCAGCGTCAGCGGTCACGCGGCGCCTGATGATCTGCGCTTCCGTGCGGTGTTTGTGGCCCAGCGCGCCGACTGTAATGGCAATCTGTCGCTTGCCAACGTGGTCGCCACCGGCCCCGCGCGGAAGAACACCGCGCCACCCGAACTGATCATTCAGGGTAATCCGCGCGACACCATCGGACTCCGGCTCGAATTGCCGTTCGCGCTTCGCAACAGTCCGCTGCGGCTGCTTCGTCCTGAAGAGCAGGCATGGCTGCACGATATCGGACACCACGCCACGCCGGTGCTGCTGCTGTTCGATCACGAGTCGCGCCTACGCATTTCGAGTCACGTCGATGCCAATCCGGTTGCCCGGGTCGCACTTGGCCGTGCGATCACACACCTCGTAACTGACGACCCTTCTCACTGATGCAGAATCTCGCGATGTCGATCATGACTTCCCGACGCATTGTCACGGTTGCCGTTGTGGCGGCAGCGTTGTTGTGTAGCACTGCCCTCCACGCTCAAGCACCGACGGGCGGGCGTCGGATGCTGCCCAAGAAATGGGTACCCATCTGGCGGGTTGGCGGCACCGCCGACGACACCCTCTTCGGCTGGGTGCGCGAACATGTGGCGAACGACAAGCATGTGTATATCCTCGATGCCGGCACACTGCAGGTGCATGCGTTCAATGCACAGACCTCACAGTACGCATGGAGCGCCGGCTCCAAGGGGAGCGGGCCTGGGCAACTCGCGCGGCCGGTGGACATTGCGCTCACGCCACAGCGCGAGGTGGGCGTGCTCGATCCCGGGAACGGACGGGTGTCCATCTTCGACGCTAGCGGTCGCTATCTGCGGAGCATCGTTTCGCCGCAAGCGTCGGTTGCCAACAGCGTCTGCTTTCTGGCTGACGGGACCGCGCTGCTATCGACGTTCAACAGCGACTCGAAAATCATACGCGTCAACGCACAGGGGAAAGAGCTGGCAAAATGGAAGTTCCCTTGGCCGTTGAAAAACGACGCCAACGATTTCCTGCACAGTACCCACGTCATCCGTGGCGGCAGCCCGGATCGTTGCGTGTATGGCACGACGTTCGGCTTTGGCCTCTTTACCATCGACGTTAAGGGCGCGTTGCTCAGCTTCCCATTTGTCGAACAGGTAGCACTGCCCACCTTCCGTCAGGAACGCCTGAGTAGTGGCGGAGTCGCGACGTATCTCGACAAGGGCGACAACGCGGCCAAAGGCGGTTCGCGGAGCGGAGACACCATTGTTGTCAGCTTCGGTGGCTCTCAAATAAAGGGCGGCGTCCTCGACCTCTACCTGCAGAACGGCACCTACATCGGATCGTGGCCAGAGCCACCCGAAGATCGCCTGTTTTACATCAATGGGCGCATATACGGACTATCGACTGACGCCACGCAAAAGCTCCGCGTCTGGGCCGACACCGCCGATACCACCCGGGTGCTGACGGAGATGGGATTCCGTCAGCCCCGGAGCATCAAGCGGCCGGTAATTCCCCGCGCAAATACAACCGCGCGTCGGCCAAAACCTGTTCTTCCACCGCCGCCAACGAGCCGGTGAGCATGGCCCCCGACGCCTTGCGGTGACCGCCGCCGCCGTAGCGCCGCGCGAACTGCTGCACATCCACATCGCCGGTGCTGCGGAGGCTCACCTTCACCTTGCCATACCCGAGGTCGCGGAAAAACAGCGCCATCCGCGTCCCGGTAATGCTGCGCGGATGCTCGACGATGCCGTCGAGCTCTTCGCTGGTGACATCGAACCGGTCGAGCACATCGGCGTTCACCGAGATGTACGACAAGCCGATTTCCGGCTCGCTGTGCAATGTAGCGAGCGCTTCACGCAGCAGCTGCAAGCGCCCCAGGCTGACCTGCGCGTAAATGCGCCGGTACATCTCCTCGGGGTTCACGCCAGCGGCGAGCAACGCGGCGGCAATACCGTGCGCGCGTGGCGAGGTGTTGCTGAAGCGAAAGCTGCCGGTATCCGTGAGAATGGCGGCGTACAGCGACTGCGCGATGGCAGGGGTGATGTCGAGCCCCAGGGTCACGCCGATATCGTACACCAGCTCGGCGGTCGCACAGGCGGCCGTATCGGCCACGGCCAGCGTACCGACCGGCTCGTCGCCGGCCACATGGTGGTCGATCACGGAGATGGGCACCGTCAGCGAACGCACACGGTCGGCGAGGTTCCCCAACCGACGCACATCATTGATGTCCAGCACAATCAACGCGTCGACATCGTCGAGTGCAGACGCACCCTGCGCGCTCGCTTCTTCGATGTCGTCTCCCAGCAGGAACCCGAACATCGCGGGCCATGGCGTGGGATTGACGATGCGGCAGCGAATGCCGCGTTGCGCGAGTAATCGCGCAAGCGCCGTTTCGCTGCCGCATCCGTCACCGTCGGCATTGATATGTGTGGAGAGGGCTACCGTCGTACCCGGGCGCAGGGCGGCAAACCATTCATGGATTGCCGCTTGCCGCGCCTCGGATGCCTGAAGCAGCCCGTCTGCCACAGCACCGCTCATCGCTTACCAGCTTCCTGCTTGCCGATCGTCGAGTTGCGCATGCCGTACACGAAGTACGTCGTCATGCCGATCGCGGTCCACACACCGAGCAACTGCCAGGTGAGCTTCGGGAGCTGGTACATCATGTACAGCGTGGCGCCGGCGCCAAGCAACGGCACCAGCGGTACGAGCGGGGTCTTGAACGGACGCTCGAGCTCCGGCGACCGTACGCGCAGCACCCACACGCCGATGCACACCGTGGCGAACGCGGCGAGCGTACCACCCGAGACGAGCTCACCGAGGAGGCCGAGCGGGAAGAAGCCGGCGATGATGATGGCGATGATACCGACGATCCACGTGGAGGCAGCCGGCGTCTGATACACCGGGTGCACCTTGGCGAAGACCTTCGGGAGGAGACCGTCGCGCGACATCGTGTAGAAGATGCGCGGCTGGCCCATGAGCATCACGAGCACGACCGACGACAGACCCGCCACGGCGCCGATGTTCACGAGGTACTCGAGCCACTTGAGCTGCGGGACCGCTTCGAGCGCGGCCGACACCGGGTGCGGCACGCCAAGCGCCGTGTAAGGCGCGAGACCGGTCATGACCAGCGACATCAGGATGTACAACACGGTGCAGATGAGCAGCGACGCGATCATGCCGATGGGCAAGTCCCGCTGCGGATTCTTCGCTTCCTGCGCGGCCGTGGAGACGGCGTCGAAGCCGATGTACGAGAAGAACACCACCGGGGCCGCGCGCAGCACACCGGCCATCCCGTACTTGGTGCTGCCGTCGGGGTTGGTGACCATTTCCGGAATGAACGGCGACCAGTTGTCGGTGTTCACGTACATGAAGCCGAAGCCGATCACCAGCAACACGATGACCATCTTGATGGCCACGACGATGTTGTTGAACGTGGCCGACTCCTGCACACCGCGCACGAGCAGGAAGGTGAGCGCAAGAATGAGCAACACCGCGGGCAGGTTGATGAGCCCTTCGACCGGTGAGCCGCCGGCCGCCGTACACGCTTCGCGCACGGTGAAGGCAGCCTTGGTGACCTGATCGAGGACGGTGGTGCCGGTCGAGTCGACGCAAGTGAAGGCGCGAACGACCTCGTGTCCGTTAACTACGGTAAGCGGCGCCGAGGCAAAGGCGGCGGGAATGTGCACGCCGGCTTCGTTCAGCATGGCGCTGAAGTAGCCCGACCAGCCCACCGCAACGGTGGAAGCGGCGAAGAGGTACTCGAGGACCAGGTTCCAGCCGATGAACCACGCCACGCCTTCACCCATGGTGGCGTAGCTGTAGGTGTACGCGGACCCGGCGATCGGAATCATCGACGCGAATTCGGCGTAGCAGAGGCCCGCGAACAGACAGGCGAGGCCGGCCAGCACGAAGGAGAGCGAGACACCGGGGCCGGCAAAGTTGGCGGCGGCCGTGCCGGTGAGGACGAAGATACCGGCGCCGATGATGGCACCGATGCCGAGCATCGTCAGGTTGAGGGCACCAAGCGTACGCTTGAGGCCACCTTCGGAGCTGTCGGCCTCAGCGCGCAGCGCTGTGATCGATTTCTTGGACCAGATTCCCATCAGCCGTGTGGTCTGAGTGAAGCGCGTGGCAGGAAGCGACCACGCGCAAGTACGACGGAGTCCGAGCGGGGTGACGGTCTGTCACTCGGGGGCTAATGTGGCCGCCCGCACGGCGTTCCAACAGTAGACCCACCAAACTCGGTACCGGTTGCAATTCACGCAACGGCGGGTTCTGCGAAACAGAACCCGTTTCGCGCGTTTCGGCCCGGTTTAGAGCGAATAATTGGGGGCTTCGCGGGTGATCGTCACGTCGTGGGGGTGCGACTCGCGGAGACCGGCGGTGGTGATCCGCACGAACTCGGCTTCGGTGCGCAGCGCCTCGATGGTACCGCAGCCCACATACCCCATGCCGCTGCGCAGCCCACCAATCATCTGGAAGAGCACGTCGCCCACGGGGCCCTTGTACGGCACCCGTCCCTCGATGCCTTCCGGGACCAGCTTCTTGGGCGACATCTCGCCGTCCTGGAAGTACCGGTCGGCCGACCCGTCCTGCATGGCGGAGAGCGAGCCCATGCCGCGGATCATCTTGAAGCGGCGCCCTTCGAGCAGGAACGACTCGCCCGGGCTCTCTTCCGTGCCGGCGAGCATCGATCCCATCATGACGCTCGACGCGCCGGCAGCGAGCGCCTTGACGATATCACCGGAGTACTTGATGCCACCGTCGGCGATGACGGGGATGTCCCCTGCCCCTTCGACCGCGTCCATGATAGCGGCGATCTGCGGAACGCCCACGCCGGTGACGACACGCGTGGTGCAGATGGAGCCGGGACCGACACCGACCTTTACGGCATCGACGCCACGGGCCACGAGCGCCGCGGCGCCGGCCTTGGTGGCGACGTTGCCAGCGATGAGCTGCACGTCGGGGAAGGCTTCGCGGACCTTCGCGGTCGCGACGAGCACCCCCTCGCTATGGCCGTGGGCGGTGTCGATGATGATGACGTCGACACCGGCTTGGATGAGGGCGCGCGCGCGATCGAGATAGTCGCCGCCGGCACCGATGGCCGCCGCAACACGCAGGCGACCGTACTGATCTTTGTTCGCGTCCGGGTACTGGCGACGCTTATGGATGTCCTTGACGGTAATGAGGCCCTTGAGGATGCCATGCTCGTCCGTCACCGGGAGCTTCTCGATGCGGTGCTTGGCGAGGATCTTCTCGGCCTCATCGAGCGTCGTACCCACTGGAGCGGTGACGAGATCTTCGCTCGTCATGGCGTCGGACAGCGGGCGATCGAGATTGCGCTCGAACTGCAGGTCGCGGTTGGTGAGAATGCCCACCAGCTTGCCGTTGGCGTCGACGATGGGGACGCCGGAAATCTTGAAGCGCATCATGAGCGCCACGGCTTCGCGGAGCGAACCGGTGGGGGAGAGCGTGATCGGATTGAGGATCATGCCGCTCTCGCTACGCTTCACACGATCGACTTCGGCCGCCTGCCGGTCGATGGACATGTTCTTGTGCAGCACGCCAATGGCGCCGTAGCGGGCCATGGCGATGGCCATCTCGCTTTCGGTGACCGTGTCCATCGCGGCCGACGCGAGGGGCACGTTGAGCGTGATACCGCGCGTAAAGCGCGACGCCAGAGTGACCTCACGCGGGTGCGTGAGGGAGTGCCGAGGGGCCAGCAGGACGTCGTCGAATGTGAGCGCGACGTCTTCACGAATGCGCGAGGCGCGAGATGAGGGTGCCATCTCGAAAACTACAGTGTTGAGGGAAGGGATACCAGCGGGGGCGGCTCAGGCGACTCCGCCCCGACGTCCCCCCGCTACTCCCGCCGGCTCGTCGCGGACCGCCCGCCAGCCATGCGGCGCAATCGGCGGCGCATTTGCGGCGGCAAAAAGAACGCGGCCGCCGATACGACCCGAGAGACGTTGAGATCTTCGATATCGTCTGGATCGCCGCGCCAGTGATCGAGCAACACCGAGGTTCCGGCGTTCTCGATGAGTCGCTGGATGGCCATCATGAGCAGGAAGGCGTCGTCGACCTGCCCGAGGAACGGAATGATGTCGGGGATGAAATCGAGCGGCGAGACGATATAGGCCAACGCGCCGACGACGAGCAACCGGTCGATGCGCGAGACGCGTCCGTCGCCGATGAGCCCCACGAGCAGCCGCAGGTACGACGGGATCTGCCGAATGACATGGAGCACCGACCGCTTCATCCCGGTGCGCGGCCCACGTCGGGGAGCAGCCTCAGATGCAGAGTCGTTGGACAGGCGGGCGGACCGGCGCATGCGAGGATTCTCAGGCAGGGGAACTTGGCGGTGGTGACGCTGGGGGCTGACCCGCGGGCGGCTGACCCGTCGACGGGTCCGCCGGCGGCACCGGAGTACTCGCCTGCGGCGCAGGTTGCGTGCCCGGCGGTGGTGCGCCGATCTGGTCGGCAACCGTTCGCGCCGTGCTCACCACATCCGTGGCCACGGTTTTTGTGGTCTGGGCGACGTTGTTCAACACGCCCATGGCCTTGTTGAGGAAGCCGACGGCTTCCACCACCGTGCCCGCCGCAAGTCCACCGGCGCGCAGCGTGTCTTCCACGCCATCGGTGAACTTCTGAAAGACGTTGGTGACCGGCGCCGGCTTTTCGCCGTACTTCGATTCGAGAAACTCGACGTAGTCGAGGATCTGATAGAGACGCTCATCGGAGAGCGTCTCGAGCTTGCGGTTGATACGATCGCGGACGTACGGATTCATGGTAGGCTCCTCCTGGCACGCCCTACGGGGTCAACCACGCCAACGTTTCCGTTCACCGCGCGCGTCGATATGGCAATACGGGGTCGCGAACCGGCGGCTGCTGTAGACGCCCAGCCCGCCGGCGAGCTCCGGATGCGACCGCTCCACCCAATCGACGGCCTGCTCCACCCGGTACGCATCGAACAACGTGAGCTGTCCGTCGCCGTCGGCATCGATCGCGACGTCGGCCGCATCGCCGTACAGGTGGCGGGAATCGCGTGCTGAGCCTTCGACCCCCGCGTTGTGCAGCGGCGTCCGGAATCCGCTGTGCACTTCGAGCGTAAACGACGCCTGCTCTTCCCCGCGGCGCCGCGCGAGTTCACGCAACACCAATTCGATCTTGTCGAGCACGCGAGGGTCGACGGCCACGTATTTGGGCCAGATGGTCTGGCGATCGTGCGTGATGAAGTCCCGCACCTTGAGGTGCTTGGTGAGCGGCAGATCGAGATGCTCTTCGCGCACTTCGGCAAAGCCCGACGGGCGCTCGGCCTGTTCATCGCGCGACCATTCGCCGGGATAGCGACCGATCTGATACCCGTTGAGCGTGCTCCCCAACTTGAGTTCGAAGGGGAGGATGACAGCAAGCCGCGGCTCGTCGATACGCTGCGTAACGCCGTTGCCGATGATCGAGAGTTCGTAGAAGCCCGGCGTGAGCGGCGCGAGCAAGGTGTCGCCTTCGAGCGGTCGCATGACGTCGACGGATTCCCCGCTGCCGACCTGCACCCACTGATAGCGCAACCCCAACGTGCCGGACACTCCACGGATTTCGAGCGGGAAGGCGACGCGTTCGCCGGCACGCACGAAGTGCATGCGGACTTCGCCGCTGCTCCCCTTGAGCGATGACGCGGCGGCGACACGTGGTACCGCGCGGCGATAGCTGTCGGCCGACGACCCGGCGAGCAGCTCTCCGGGCGGCTGGTAGATGAGCGCCGCGGTAATCGCGACGAGCCCGCTGAGCAGCAGGGCGGTTCGACGTTGCATCATGGGCGCACGCTCACAGCTGTCCCCAGCGCGCACGCGTGCCGCGTACATCGATGTGCACGAACGGGCCGTGCGCCCCAGTGGCTGGGTACACGCCGATACCACCGACGAGCTCCGGATGACGCTGCTCGACCCGCGCGGCAGCCGCCGCCAAGAGTCGGGCATCACCGGTGTCCACCCGACCGTCGCGATTGAGATCGGTCATCCAATCACGCGCGCCATTCACGACGTAGACATCGGCCGCGTCGCCATACTGATGACGGCTGTCCTGAACGCGACCACCCGCGCCGACGCCCTGCGCGTTGTACTGCGGCGTGCGGAAGCCGGACATGACGCGCAGGCGCGAGGCCGCGACGCCCATTTGCTGCAGTTCGGACGACACCAGCTCGAGCTTGTCGATGAGCGGTTCACGCAGCACGAGATACTTGGGCCACACGGTGCCCTGGTCCTTCGTGAGGAAATCGCGCAGACGGAAATGCTCGGAGATAGGCGTGTCGGCGTTGTTGGCCGTCACTTCGAGAAAACCCTCGGGGTTCCCGTACGACCCGCCGCGCGCACCGCGTTGTTCGGCCGGGAAGAACCCGATGCGATAGCTCCCGATACGTCCCTTCACCTTGTCGGCGAACGGACGCATGGTGATGAAGTGGAACGCGCCCGCCGAGTCGTCGGCCGCGTACACACCGGCGCGCGTGGCCGCCGAGTCACCGAAATACTCGCGAAGCACGGGCACGGCGGCAGCGCGCTGCGGCGCCAGAAAACGGGCGCGCAGCTTGCGACTGAAGCCACGGAGGGAATCGAGCCCCGGAAACGGGGCAGGAGCAGAAGCCGTAGCGGCCATGGTCATGGCGCGCGAGGTACTGCCGAACGCGGGCGAGGCCGCAATCGGACCGGCCGGGCGAACGAACGCCACGAGACCGGCGAACACGACGAAGCCCGCGACGACGCTGACGCGGCGGCGGGCACGACGGGTGCGATTGGGGCGCGCAATGCGCGGAGAAGACGCCGAAGCGTCAGAGTTTGTCTGGGTCACGATGTCGGGTATGGCAATCGGTCGCACGCCAAGAGGCAGCGGCACCGGGCGCCGCAGGTTACCTGCGGCCCCCAAGTCAGACGACCAAACGCCCGTTCTGGAAATATAGCCAACTCGGACTCGTGCGCTCACCCGACGGTGATGAGCGGCTCAGGCAAATCTCATCGGTAACTGATTGTCAGATCAGTAGATGAAGACTGGAGTGCCGACGACTACGCGATGGTACAGCTCTGCGATGTCTTCGTTCCGCAATCGCACACATCCGTGGCTCACCGCCTGCCCCACCGATTTGGGGTTGTTCGTGCCATGGAGCGCGTAGCCGTCCCCCAAGTACAGCCGGAAGCTCCCGAGCACCTCCCCGTATTTCCGCTGATTCGTTCCATAGGGAGGAATAACGATCTTGCCGTCCGCGACGATCTCGCGCCCGTCAGCGGCGGACAAGGCGCGCACCGTCCCGTCGCGGCCCACCCGCACCACATCGTTCCCCTGGACGGTGAGCTGGCCGCCATCGCGCAGGGGAATGGGCTTACCGCGGACCAGCTGGGTCAACCCGAGCCGCCGTTTGTTTGCCTGTTCCTGGTAGTGCCAGTCGGGGGGGATCCAGGCCGGCGCCGAGTCGCGGCGCTGCACCACGAGGCGGCCGCGCGGCGTCTCGAACCGAAGGACCTTGGCCCCACCGTTCACGACCAGCTGCTTCCCGGATCCCGTGGCCACCGGAGCGGTGAACAGCACACTGTCCCCGCGCTTGTACCAGACTCGGCGGTCGGTGATCGAGACGACGAGGTACGACGAGTCGGCTGGCGGTGGGGGCGGCGACGCCGAGAGTTCGGCGCGGAGACTGTCGTTCCCCTGGGCGGCCTGCAGGACCGCCGCTTCGATGGCTTCGGAGTTGTCGTTGAAGACCAGTCGGGCCACGTCGCGCTCGAAGCGGGTGCGCACCGTTTGGTAGCCCACCCAGCCCGTATGCAGCGCGACGAGGGCCGTGAGTGCGAGGAGCCACAACGGCGCCCCGCGCCATCCACGGCGCCGAAGGCGAGCAGACCGGGCCGTCGACGACGCGGCCGGCAAAGGCGTTCCGAGGGATGTCATTAGTAGAAGTAGACCCGGGTTCCGGTCGACAGATTCTCGCGCACGGCCTTCAGATCGGCCGCGGCGAGCCGGATGGCACCGGGCATCACGTAGCTATCGTCCGCGAGCGGCCCGGCTGACGGCAGTGAGTAGAGCAACGTGCCGCCGGTCGTCACGATGGCCTCGCCGCCGGTCCAGCCAGGCTCGGCGAGCGAGGATGGCGCCGGCAGGCCGCGGTCAGCCCAGAGCCAGAGCGGCAGCGGGTACGCATCGGCGGCGGTCAGCAGGCGTTCAATGGCACGAACGCCTCGGGGCACGACGGCCCGGAGTGTGTCGGGGGGTGTGCCGACCCGACGTTCCGGCCCAATCTGCGCCGGCATGGTGCGGAGCCGCGCGCCGCCACGGTCGAGCGCCACAAATCCCGAGTCGGTATTCACCGCCAGATGAATGGCGTCGTCACCTTGGGCCTGCCGCCGCATGACCTCGACCATGAGCATCGCCCGATCGGCGTCGGCCGCCAGAATGGCGTCGTTCCTGGTGCGTTCGAGGTCGGTCATGCCGGCGCGGAGACGCGCCGTTTCGGCGCGATACCGCCCCTGGCGGACCAGCAGCAAACCATCGAGGGCCACCAAGGCCACCAACAGCAGTGTCAACAGCAGGGTACGACGCCGAACACGCATGAGTAAGCGGGGTTTAGATTCCAACGGCTGCGTTCCCAGAGAGACGCTCGCACCAGAAGCATACCCCGGAGACCGATGTCTGCACGTGTAGACCGCGCCGTTGCCCTGATCATTCTGGACGGTTGGGGCTATCGCGAAGATTGCGAAGCCAACGCGATCTGTCTGGCCAATACGCCCAACTGGGACCGTATCTGGTCTCATCCATCACGCACATTACTCACGGCATCGGGCAAGGCAGTAGGGTTGCCCGAAGGCCAGATGGGGAACAGCGAGGTAGGGCACCTCAATCTCGGTGCCGGGCGTGTGGTGATGCAGGACCTGGTGCGCATCGGCAGCGCCATCGACGACGGTGGTTTCTTCGCGAACCCCACGCTGGTGGCCGCGTGCGAGCATGTCCGCTTCAACAATGGCACGCTCCATCTTCTGGGATTACTCGGAGACGGCGGGGTCCACGCGCTCGACGAACATTTGTTTGCGCTGGTGGAGCTGGCCGCGCAGCAAAAGGTCCCGCGCGTCGTGCTGCACGCCATGCTCGATGGACGCGATACACCGCCCACCAGCGGCATGGCCTTCCTGCGTACCACCCTGTCGCGCATAGCAGGCAAGGCGCAGCTGGCCAGCGTGAGCGGCCGCTACTACGGCATGGATCGCGACAACCGGTGGGAGCGCACGGGGTTGTGGTATGAGGCGGCCGTGCACGGTAATGCCCCGGTGGAGACGGACGCCCTGGCGGCGTTGCAGCGTTCGTACGATGCCGGTGTGCAGGACGAATTCGTGAAGCCGTGGGTCATGGCCGATGCGGACGGGCACGCGCTCGCCCCGATGCGCGACGGTGATGCGTTGATCTGCTTCAACTTCCGAAGCGATCGCATGCGCCAGTCGTTGCGCGCGCTCGCGCTGCCGGACTTCAGCGGCTTCGAGACGGGACCGAGACCGCTGGTGCATATCAGCACCATGACGCAGTACGACGATACGTTTCCGTTCCCGATTGCCTTTTCACCACAGTCAATGCAGCACCTCGTTGGCGAAGTGATTGCCAACGCCGGCCTCACGCAGCTGCGCACGGCCGAGACCGAGAAGTATCCGCATGTGACCTTCTTCTTCAATGGCGGGCATGAGCACCCGTTCCCGGGAGAAGATCGCAAGATGGTGCCGAGCCCCAAGGTGGCCACGTACGACTTGCAGCCCGAGATGAGCGCTGGTGGCATCTGCGACATCTTGTGCGACGCGCTGGCCAACCGGACGCACGACTTCATGCTGTGCAATTTTGCCAACACCGACATGGTGGGGCACACCGGCTCATTGCCCGCGGCCATCGCGGCGGCAGAAACGGTGGACGCCTGTCTTGGCCGCATTCTCGATGCGGCCGCACAGAGCGGCGCCAAGTTGATCATCACGGCCGATCACGGGAATGCCGATGTCATGGTCGATCCGATCACGCATCAGCCGCATACCGCGCACACCACCAACCCTGTACCTCTCGTGGTCCTCGACCCTGAGGAAACGGTCCCGCTGCGTACCGGTGGTGCCCTCTGCGACGTGGGGCCGACCGCATTGGCCCTGCTTGGTCTCTCGCTGCCTCCACAAATCACCGGTCGCGATCTGCGCGACCGCACATCCGCTATCCAGTCCTGATGCGCGCTCTCTTCACCAACTCCGTCACCGTCGCGTTCGCCGCCACGGTGGTCACGTTGTCTCCCGTTGCAGCCCGGGCGCAGATTGGTCATCTGCCCGCCGCCAGCCCCTACGAAGATTTCAAGATTGGACAGTCGCTTTCGGTGCTTGGTGGTTGGTTGGCCGTCAAGCGCGATCTCGCCGACGTCGCCCCCAAGGCGGCGTGGACTGCGGGACTGCGCTACGAAATTGGTGTAGGTGGTCCGGCGTCGTTGTTTGCGCGCTACATGGCCTCGCCGAGCGAGCGCCGGCTGCTGGTGCCCACGAACCCCAAAGCCACGCGGCAGATCGGCACACCGGGAGCGACGACGCACCTCATGGACGCCGGGCTGGATATCTCGCTCACCGGACGAAAGACGTGGCGTCGCCTGATGCCGTCGGTGAGCGGCGGCGCGGGGCTGGTGAGCGATTTTGCCGCGGCCGATACAGGCGGCTATCGGTTCGGCACCAAGTTCGCCTTCAACTATGGTTTCAGCCTGCGCTACCTGCCCAAGCGCGGCCCGCAGTTCCGGATCGACGCGACCAATTTTCTGTGGCAGTATCAGTATCCCGATCGGTACTTCGTACGCGCGGCGGATACCACCGCGATCCTTACCGACACGCGCAACCGTGAAGCGTGGCGTGGCAACTGGTCGTTGTCGGCCGGCGTAATCGTACCGCTGTTCCGGTAATTGCCTCGTGCCGCGCACGTCACTCACCCGCCGCGTGATGTTCGCCGCGGCGCACCGCTACCGCAGGCCCGATTGGAGCGACCAGGAGAACGCCGACATCTTCGGCGCGTGTGCACATCCCAATTACCACGGGCACACGTACGTGTGCGATGTGACGGTCGCAGGGCCTGTCGACGAGGAGACGGGATTTCTCGTGGACCTCGCGTTTCTGGACAAGGTGCTGCAGCGCGAAGTTCGCGACCGGTTTGACCATCGGAACATCAATCTCGATGTTCCGGAGTTCGCCGATGGCAAGATGATTCCGACCGGTGAGAATCTCGCGCGATTCATCTGCGAACGGGTGCAGTCCGCGCTCGCGCACACGACGGCACGAGTCATCAAAGTTCACCTGGCCGAAGACTCCACGTTAAGCAGCAGCTACGAGGTCGATGCGTGAGGACACGTTCGCTTTCGGCGGCCGTGAGCGCCGCCATCGTGCTCGGCGCTGCGGCGGCGTGTGCAACGCCCGCCACGCAGGCGCCGGTAGGGCCGCGCCGCTCTGAGCCGATCGCGCCGATGATGATGCCGGTCGCCGAGGTACCGGCACCGACACTGCGACAACTGCTGCAACACACCGTCGACTCGGTGGTCGCATCGCCCATGTGGCGGAACGCCCGATTGGGGATTCTGGTCGTCGATCCCCTCTCCGGCGATACGCTCGTGCAACACGACGCGGACCGCTTGTTCATGCCGGCCTCGAACCAGAAGCTGCTGACCGGGGCGATCGCCACTCAGTTGCTGGGGCCATCGTTTCGCTGGCGGACACCGGTGCTGCTGCATGGCACACAGCGCGGTGCCACGTTCGCAGGCAATGTGTACGTGCAAGGGAGCGGTGATCCCAGCATCAGCGACAATTTGCGCGGCGGGCGGGCGATCAGCGCGTTCGACGGTGCGCTGGCTGCGTTGGAAGCACGGGGTATCCGCCGCATTACGGGGCGGGTGTTGCCGCTGGGTGATGCGCTGCCAGGGCTCACGACCGGTTACGGATGGGCGTACGACGATTTCGACGCGGCATACAGTGCGGCTATCGATGAACTGATGTTCAACGAAGGCGAGCTCTACGTGCACGTGAAGGCTGGTGGTGCGGTCGGCAGTCGCGTACAGGTCACGACCTCGCCGACCGTTCGGTATCCGGCCGTTCGCGTGGAGGCGATTTCGCGTTCTCGTACGCCGGTGGCGGGGACGCCGCGTGCCCCACGCCTCGAGGCCGCATACGACAGCATTGGCCACACGCTCGTAGTAACCGGCACGTTGACGGAGGGCGACAGCACCACGCTCACCGTTGCGTATCGCCATCCGGCCGATGCCTTCATGGCGGCGTTGCACGAGTCACTGCAGACGCGGCGCATCGCAGTCGGCGGCAAGGCCGTTGCCAAGCGTGATACCGCTGGCCGCGCGCTCGACACGTTGCACGTGATCGAGTCTCCGGCCTTCGCCGACGTGTTGCGGCGCATGGAGAAGCCGTCGCAGAACCAAATGGCCGAGTTGTTCTTTCGCACCGTCGGGTTCGTGCAGACGGGGAGCGGCAGCGCCGACAGTGCACAGGCCGTTGGCGCGCGCACGCTGGCGACGTGGGGAATTTCAACATCGGATGCCTCATACCGCGACGGGAGTGGGCTGTCGCGACATGACTACGTGACACCGCGCGCACTCGTGAAGGTGCTGGATACCATGCGGCAGTCGCCGCATTTCGCGCTCTTCCGTGACGCGCTGCCCATTGCCGGCGTCGACGGAACCATTCGCAACCGCATGCGCGATACGCCGGCCCAGGGGAATGTACGGGCCAAGACCGGGACGCTCGACAAGGCGCGATCGCTGAGCGGATACGTCACCACGGCGAACGGGCGCCTCGTGCTCTTCTCGATGCTCGCCAACAACTTCACGGTGCCGGTACGCGAGGTAGAGCGCGTGCAGGACATGCTCGCGGCGATGATTGCGGGCGGGACGCTCACCGTGAGCAGCGCCCGGTGATGCCTGCCGGGATGGGTCCGGCGACCGGACTCGCCTTTCACGATGCGCTCACCACGATTCTGCAGCAGGCGCAGCGCCATGCGGCACAACGCGAGCAGATCGAGCGTGTCCCGCTGACTGCGGCACTGGGGCGCGCGTTGGCGCAGGACGTATACAGTCGCATTGCGCTGCCGCCTTGGGACAACGCCGGCATGGATGGCTACGCGGTGCAGCGCGCCGACGTGCTTGGCGCTTCGGCGACATCGCCGCGCGTGTTTCCGGTGATCGGCACGAGTGTCGCCGGCGCCGACGCGACGGCGCTGCCGTGGGTGCAGCGCGGCACTGCCGTCCGCATCATGACGGGCGCGCCGCTCCCTCCCGGTGCCGACGCCGTGGTGCGCGTTGAAGATACCGACGGCGGCGAGACGCAAGTATCGATACGCGACGATCGCGACACCGCCGGCCGTGGCAACGTGCGCCCGCGCGGCGAAGACATCGCCGCTGGTTCCGTGCTCTTCGGCAAGGGGACCACGTTGCGCTCGTCGCATGTTGGCGCGCTCGCGTCGATCGGCGCGGCCGAGGTAGCGGTGTACCGGGCACCGCGCGTCACGGTCGTATCGAGCGGTGACGAACTGGTCATGCTCGATCGTTTCGACGACGTTCTCGCCGGACATCGCATTGTGTCGTCGAGCAGCTATGCGCTGCCGGCACTGTTGCGAGGCGCGGGCGCTGACGTGACGATGGCACCACTGGCGCCCGACACACTCGACGGGCTTACGTCGGCGTTACGCGATGCACTCGACGCCGGCTGCGATCTACTCGTGACCACCGGCGGTGTCTCGGTTGGTGCGCACGATTTCACGCGAGATGCGTTGGCCGCCCTAGGCGGTGCGCAGCAGTTCTGGCGCGCGCGTATTCGTCCGGGCGGCCCCATTGGCACCGGTGAAGTGCGCGGTGTGCCTTGGCTTGGCCTGCCGGGCAACCCGGTGTCGACGATGGTCACCGGAGCCCTCTTTGCATGGCCGTTCATCCGCACTCTGGGTGGGCACGCCGCCGTGCAACATCTCCGCGTTCCGGTTCGCATGCTGGATCGCGCCGAGACACCGGCACCACTCACCTACTTCCTTCGCGTTTCGCTGCATGCTGGCGCGGACGGTTCGCTGGAGGCGCGCCTGTCCGGCGCGCAGGGGTCCAACTTGTTGCGTACGATGGCCATGGCCGATGCCTTGCTCGAAGTCCCCGCCACGCAAGACTGCGTCGAAGCGGGCAGCCTGATGCAAGCGATTCTCCTCCCCGATGCGCCGCCGCTCGTTGCGGGGACGCCGGGGCAGTCCACGTGAGCGAGGCGACCTCGACGCCGACGCCGGCGACCGGTTCGCTCGTCGATCTGCACGGTGACGCACTCGACGCCGCGTTCTCGCAGAAGTACAGCACGGCCTTCGAAGCGGTTACAGTGGGCGCCGGGCATACGCAGCGGACGTTCACGCTCTTCAAGCCGGCCAACGCCGATCACTTGATCAGCGAAGCCGATTACGTCATGGACGAACGCCTGCCGTACTGGGCCGATCTGTGGCCGTCGGCGCGTGTGCTCGCCGGCGCGCTGCTCGAGCTCTCTGGCAACGGTCGGCGGCTGTTGGAGATGGGATGCGGACTTGGGCTCGATACGACGGCCGCTATGGCCGCAGGCTTCGATGTCACCACGACCGACTATTACGAAGACGCCATTCACATGGCGCGTGGCAATGCGGCGCGCAATCTTGGCCGTGAGCCGCAGGCGCGCCTGGTGAACTGGCGCGCATGGCCCGAAGACATCGGCACATTCGATGTCGTCATTGCGGCCGATGTGCTCTACGAAAAAGAGTACGCCACCTTGGTTGGTGCGTGCCTCAAGCGGGCGCTGGCGCCTGATGGGGAGGCGATCATCGCCGATCCCGGCCGACTGGCGCTACCGGCCTTTCGCGATCACCTGCCGGACGTGGGTCTCGAACTCGTGCACACCGACGTCGTGCCATACGAGGACGGAATCATCAAACAGAGCGTGCAACTCCTGCATTTGCGACACGCACGCTGACGCCTCCGGCGCTCGCGCTACTCGGCGGCGAGCGCCTGACGCAGAACGGCGAACAGCTCGGCCGACGCGAACGGCTTTGGAAGCAGCGGGACGTTCGTTACCTGCGCCACATCGTGCTGATCGAGCTCGTCATACCCGGAAAAGAAGACCACTGGGAATCCGGGCGCTTCCTCCTGAATGCGACGCGCCAACTCGACGCCGTCGAGCACAGGCATGCGGACATCGGTGAGCACAATGGCCAGCTTGCTGCGGTGACGGTGAAAAAGGGCCAGTCCCTCTTCCCCGTTAGTCGCCTCGAGCACCGTCCAACCGTTACGCTCGAGCAAGCGTCGTGTCGTGGTGCGGACCGCCGATTCATCGTCAACGAGCAGCACGCCATGTGCGGTATCCGTCGACGGCGAGGGGTCCTGTGTGCTGGCCAGCTCCTCGGCCGCGACGTACGGGAGCGCCACACGCATGGTCGTGCCGCGGCCAAGCTCGCTGTCTACGCGGACCGTCCCCCCAGCCTGCGTTACCACTCCATACACCACCGACAGCCCAAGTCCCGTGCCCGACCCCATGGGCTTGGTCGTAAAGAACGGCTCGAAGATACGTTGTTTGGTGGCGTCATCCATGCCGGTTCCGGTGTCGGAGACGCTGAACATTACTTGCTGCCTAATGTGATCGACCCACACCGCGAGGCCAATCTGTCCGCCGTGCGGCATGGCGTCACGCGCATTGAGGACAAGGTTCAGGATGACTTGCTCGAGCTGACTGCGATCGGCGACGACGCGGCCATCGATGGGCTGCGAGGTGAGTCGCAACGTCACATTCGATGGCATGGACGTGCGAAGCAGCGGCATGAGCTCGCGGACCAGCGCGGCCAGGTCGATGGCGGACACGGAGCGCGGCTGCTGTCGACTGAAGGCGAGCAGCTGCCTCGTAAGCCCCGCCGCGCGCTCGGCGGTTTGAATGGCCACCTCGAGATCGGGACGTGCCGGCGAGTCGACGGGCACGTCGTAAAGCGCGAGTTGCACCGCGTTGCGAATGGCGGCCAGCAAGTTGTTGAAGTCGTGCGCGACCCCACCGGCGAGCTGTCCGACGGCCTCCATTTTCTGGGCGAGGTCGAGCCGTTCCTGCACAAGAGCCCGCTCGCGTTCGAGTTCTACGCGACGGGTCTGATCGCGCCATGCGACCACGGAGACGCGACGCCCGCTGGCGTTGGCGTGGCGCACACTGACCTCGACGGGCACGAGTGTTCCGTCTGGACGCTGATGCATCCAATCGAACGTGTGCGCGCCGTGCGTGAGCGTCACGGCGCCGAGGGCGCGCGACTTGTCATTGGAGTCCTGGCCATCGGGCTGCGTTTCGGGGGAGAACGCCGCGGGCCGCTTTCCGACCAGCTGTGATTTGTCGTCGAGGCCAAGGATCTGCAGCGCCGCCGGATTGCAATCGACGACGCCAGTGGCGTCCGAAATGAGCAGTCCGTCGTGTGCGTGCTCGAAGATGACGCGGAACCGTTCCTCGGCCTCTTTGCGCTCCGTGATGTCCTGTCCGATCGCGACGATCCCCGATGGCTGCCCATCGTCGCTCATGACGCGCGTGACGTTCCAGATCAGCGTGCGGCGCGTGCCGTCCGGGAGGATGGAGTCATCTTCGAAATTGATGGTGCGCTTGCCGGCGAGCACTTCCTGAATGTCCGCCTTGACGAACGCCCGATGCTCGGGCGCGATGAAGCGATCGACGTAGCTCGTCCCCAATGCATCCTGTTTGGGCGTCTGATAGAGCTGTTCGGCCGCGCGATTCCACGCGAAGATCAGCCCATCCGGGCGGAGCCCCAGTATCACACTTCCCGCGGTATCGACAATCGCCGACAACAGCGCCGTGTCGGTGGTGTCAGCCACATTTTTTTCGGCGAGACTCATTTACGACCTCGGGCTGAATATTCGAGCGGCCACGTCGCCGTACTTAGGGACTAACTTCCGGAATGACGAGTCGTTCCCGGAATTCTGATCGAGTCTGGACTCTTTACGGTGAGATATTCAGCACAATGCAGCACGACGCCGACACCGACTGTAGCGTGAAGGCCACAAGAGCCTCCTGCTACGGCGGATTTCAGCGCTTTTCAGGGCAGAACCGCGTGGCATCATCCTTCCAGAAGAGGCGGGCATGAAGCCTCTTCGCCCTTCTCCGTTCCGCGCCCCGCTGGTGGTGGTCGTGATTTTCGTGCTGGCGCTGCTGGCACTCTACCCGGGCGCGTCGCTTCGTGCGCAGTCGGCCCCGGAACGTCCCACGACGCCGGCGGTTGACGGCGAAGTCGTGGACCTGGTGCTCAAGGGCAAGCAGCTCGAGATTACCTACAAGAACGTCGGCAGCGTGGCCACGGAAATCATCGGCGAGCTGCAGGTTCGCGATGGGGAGGGCAACGTGGTCGACGCCGTCGCTTTTGTCGAAGGGAAGCGCATCGATGCGGGCAAGACGGAGAAGTATCGGGTGAACATGCCGGCCCTTCCGGCCGGCAAGTATGTGCTCTTCGCGCTGGTGCGTTTTGGCGGCCCCGCGCTCGCCGCCGCGCAGGCGGATTTGGAGATTCAGCAGGACGTGCGCCGGTAACTGCTGTGGAGTAGCCTTGGGGATGTCTTTCTTTCCCCTGCTCCGCCCGTTGTTCATTGGCAGTACCGCCGTTGCCGTCGGCGCCACCGCGTTGGCGCCCGCCATGCGCGCGCAGTCTGCGCCGCCCGCGACGGCGCCATATCGGGACCCGGCATGTTCCCCGGCCGCCCGCGCTCAGGACCTTCTCGGGCGCATGACGCTCGACGAGAAGTTCTGGCAGCTGTTCATGATTCCGGGCGACCGGGACGACCAGGCCCATGACTACCGGAACGGCGCCTTCGGCCTGCAGATCAATGTGCCCGCTGCTATGCGAGCCGATGCGGCCCGCAGTGATTCGCTTCCCGCCGCCGCTGTCGCGCGCGCCCATGCGGCCCGTATCAACGCGCTGCAGCGCTATTTCGTCGACTCCACGCGACTCGGCATTCCGTTACTCCCGTTCGAAGAGACGCTGCATGGCCTCGGTCGTGAAGGGGCCACAACGTTTCCCCAGGCGATCGGCCTGGCCGCCTCGTGGGACACGACACTCATGGCACGTGTCGCGGGCGCGATCGCGACGGAGGCACGCTCGCGCGGTATTCGCCATTCGCTCTCTCCGGTGGTGAACATCGCCAATGATGTCCGCTGGGGACGCGTCGAAGAGACGTATGGCGAAGACGTGCTCCTCTCCTCGGCGATGGGGCGCGCCTACATTCGTGCGTTCGAGTCACGTGGCATTGTATCCACCCCGAAGCACTTCGTGGCCAACGTCGGGGATGGTGGGCGAGACAGTTACCCCATCGAATTCAGTGAGCGTCTGTTGCGCGAGCGATATCTTCCGCCGTTCAAATCGGCGGTGCTCGATGCCGGCGCGCGTAGCATCATGAGCGCCTACAACTCGGTAGATGGGCAGCCGGCATCACAGAATCGCCATCTCCTGACCGATGTGCTCAAGCGTGAGTGGCGCTTCAACGGGTTCGTCATTTCCGATGCGGCAGCCACCGGCGGGTCGATCGTGTTGCATCACACGGAAGCGAATACCGCTGCCGCCGCGAAGCATGCGCTGGAGTCGGGGCTGGACGTGATCTTCCAGTCGGAATACGCGCAGCACCGCGCGTGGCTCAATGCGTTTCGTACCGGCGGCATCGATCCGGCTGCCATCGACAGTGCGGTATTGCGCGTGCTGCGCGTCAAGTTTGCGCTTGGACTGTTCGAGCATCCCTACGTGAACGTCGACAGCGCCGCGCAGACATCGCGCTCGCCCGCCCACGTGCAGCTCGCACGCGAAGCCGCATCGGCGTCGTTCGTTTTGCTGCGGAATGTCCGGAATCGCCTGCCACTGCGCGGGGGCGCCCAACGCATCGCGGTGATCGGCGCTGATGCCAGCGAGGCGCGCGTGGGCGGCTATTCGCCACCTGGAGCACGCGCGGTGAGTATTGCCGACGGTATCGCTGCCGGTGCGCCGCGCGGCACTGCGGTGCGCATGCACGCCGGTGTGCCGCGACTGTGGCGCGATCTCGAGGTGATTCCTGCCGCCGCTTTTGCACACGACAGCAGTGCCCAGTCTCTGGCGGGACTCCGCGGGCGGTACTGGGACAACGCCACCTTCAGCAACGAACCGACTCTGGTCCGTCGGGATGCGCAGGTGAACTTTCAGTGGACGCTGAGCGCACCCGGTCGCGGCATTCCATTCGACTGGTTCAGTGCGCGTTGGGAAGGCACGCTCAAGATTCCGGCAGGCGGCGTGCGCACGATTGCCGTGGAGGGGAACGACGGCTACCGACTGTACGTCAACGACACCCTTCGCATCGAACGCTGGCAGAAGGCGTCATTCGGTACGCAGCGCGCCACGCTGCGGGCCGCCCCTGGCAGCACGGTGCGCTTACGGCTCGAGTACTACGAAGCCACCGGCAACGCGCGACTCCGCCTGCTGTGGGATGCTGGCATCCGCGACACGCAGGCTGCACAGATCGCGTCGGCGGCACAGCTGGCGCGTACGAGCGATGTGGCCGTGGTGGTGGCCGGCATCGAAGAAGGAGAGTTCCGTGATCGAGCGCTGCTGGGACTTCCGGGAAAACAGGAGGCGCTCATTCGGGCCGTGGCCGCGACGGGCACACCGGTCGTGGTGGTACTGGTTGGGGGCAGCGCCATTACCATGCCGTGGATCGAGCAGGTGGATGCCGTACTCGACGTGTGGTACCCGGGCCAGGAAGGGGGGCACGCCGTGGCGGACATGCTCTTTGGTCGCACGGCACCCGCAGGGCGCCTGCCGCTCACCTTTCCCCTGCATGAAGGGCAAGTGCCGCTGCACTACGCGCACAAGCCCACGGGTCGCGGCGATGACTATCTCGATCTCACCGGCCACCCGCTCTTTCCGTTCGGACACGGCCTGTCATACACCACCTTCACGTACGACAGTCTCGATGTCGCCGTGCGCCCGGTGACCGACAGCGTTGCGTTGCGTGTGTCGTTCACCGTGCGCAACAGCGGTACTCGGCAGAGCGATGAAGTCGCCCAGCTGTACCTGCGCGATGTGCTCGCGCGCGTGGCGCGCCCCATTACCGAGCTCGCGGCATTTGCGCGCATTACGCTGGCGCCTGGTGCCACGCAACGCGTGTCCTTCGACGTGAAGCGCGCACAGCTGCAGTTCCTCGATGAGTCGCTGTCGCTCATCGAGGAACCCGGCACGTGGCGCATTATGGTTGGTGCGTCGAGCCGAGATATCCGACTGCGGCGCGAAGTGGCCGTGCCGTCACCAACGCCGTAACCACTTCACTCAGCTGAGTCGTGCCGCGACCACTTCGGAGATATCGAGCACCGGAACGTCGCGGCCCGCGCCGGTCACGCCGTCGGTAATCATGGTCATGCAGAAGGGGCACGCGACGGCAATCTGATCGGCGCCGGTCGCGAGCAGCTCTTCGCTGCGCTCGACGTTGACGCGCTTGCCGACGTTCTCTTCCATCCACATGCGACCGCCGCCGGCACCACAGCACAGTCCACGGCTCTTGGTGCGCGCCGGCTCGACCAGCTCCACGATGGGCAGCGCCTTCTTGAGGGTGTTGCGCGGTGCGTCGTAGATCTCGTTGTAGCGCCCCAGATAACACGAGTCGTGATACGCGACCTTGAGACGCTGCCCATGCTCGGTGTCGAGCGGGACGCGCCCGTCGTTGAGCAGTCGCTCGATGTACTCGGTGTGGTGAATGACTTCGTAGTGCCCGCCCAGATCGGGGAACTCCTTGCCCATCTGGTGGAAGCAGTGCGGGCAGAAGGTCACGATGGTCTTGAGCTCGTAGCCATTGAGCGTTTCGATGACGCCCTTGGCCAGCATCTGGTAGAGGTACTCGTTGCCCATGCGACGCGCGGGATCGCCGTGGCAGGTCTCTTCCTGACCGAGAATGGCGAACTTCACGTTGGCCGCCTGCAGGATGCGCGCGAACGCCACCGTGATCTTCTTGGCGCGATCGTCGAAGGAGCCCATACACCCCACCCAGAACAGGATGTCGGGCTTTTCGTTCGCCGCGGCCATCTCCGCCATGGTGGGGATGTTCATTCCTTCGGCCCACTGCTCGCGGTCCGATGCGCTGAACGCCCACGGGCTGCCGTTGCGCTCGAGGCTCGTGAGTGCCGGCTGGAGTTCCTCGGGGAACCGTGACTCCATGAGCATAAGATCGCGACGCAGCTCGTTGATGATGTCGAGCTGATCGATGCTCACCGGGCACTCGGTCACGCAGGCACGGCACGACGTGCAGGCCCAGAGCTCGTCTTCGGTGATCCAGTCGTCGAGCAGGTTCTTGTCGAGCACCGCCTGCTGTTCAACGGTGGCCGTACCGCCGCCGGCCGTGATGGCATCGAGCGCCGTCGCTTTTTCCGTCAGCCGCGCACGGGTCTTCACCACGATCATGCGCGGCGACAACGCCTTGCCGGTAATGTTGGCCGGGCACGCTGCCGTGCAGCGCCCGCATTCGGTGCAGCTGTAGCCGTCGAGAAGATTCTTCCAGGTGAGGTGCTCGACGTCACTCGCGCCGAACTGCTCGGCGTCTTCGGCCTCGAGATCCATGGGACGCATCGCCCCAACGCGCCCAGGCCCACTCGTGTTGGAGAACCACACGTTGATGAGCGACGACAGCACGTGCAGGTGCTTCGACTTGGGCAGGTGGTTGAGGAACCACAGAATGCCGAGCGCATGGACCCAGAAGGAAACGCGCGCCATGACGTGTGCCGTCTCTGCCGACATGCCGCTGAACAGCGGCAGCAGCATGAAGGTGATCACACGCCCACTCATGTCGGCACCCGGCTGCTTCGCGTCGCCCACGAAGAGCAGCAACAGCGTGACCATGAGGCCGGCAATGACGCTCAGAATGAGCACTGCTTCGCCGCTGTGTACGGCATCCACCGTGAAACGTTTGGGGCGGATGACGAGGCGGCGATACAGCAGGTATCCGACGGGCAGCAGCACGAAGACCGCGAAGATCTCCTGCGAGAAGACATACGGCACGTACAGCAGTCGCGGCAGCAGCACGTCCCACGTGAAGGGCGTATACAGCCCCTGAATCATGATCTCGATAGTGCCGAGACCGAGCACGCAGAAGCCCCAGAAGACCAGGGCGTGCATCATGCCGCCGACCGGGTCGCGCAGGATTTTCGTTTGCGCGAGACCGATGAGCAGGAAGTTCTTGGTGCGGATATCGGGGTGGTCGGTCCGGACTTCGTCCTTGGCCAACTTGAGCCACCGCACGAGCCGTTGCGCCTGCTGCGAGAACAGCCAGAGGGCGCCGGCGAGGATCACCGCAAAAACGATGTTCGACAGAGTCATGGCGCGAAGCTAGACCGTGGACGGGAGGGCGACAAGCTGAGAGGGTCAAAAACATGAAGGGCCCCATCACCGAGCTGGAGATGGGGCCCCTCTGGACGAACGGACAACTCAGCCCTGCGCGCGCGCTGCCTTCACGGCGGCGGTAAACGCCGGCATGACTTCGAACACGTCACCCACGATGCCATAGTCGGCCACCTTGAAGATGGGCGCGTCCTTGTCCTTGTTGATCGCGACGATCGTCTTGGAGGTGCGCATTCCGGCAAGGTGCTGAATGGCACCCGAGATACCGACCGCGATGTACAGGTTGGGGCTGACGTTCCGCCCCGTCTGTCCGATCTGATCGGAGTGCGGACGCCAGCCTTCGTCGGTCACCGCGCGCGTGGCACCGACCGCGGCATTCCCGAAGGCGTCGGCCAGGTCATCGCACAGCTTGAAGTTTTCGGGGGCCTTGAGTCCGCGACCACCCGCCACGATCACCGGCGCATCGTTGAGGTCGAGCTTTCCCGTGTTGCCCTGCTTGAGCTCCACGACCTTCACGCGCGACGCCGACGGATCGGCAGCCGACGTAATGGCTTCGGTGGCAAGCGGCTTGGCATTGGCAACCGGCTGGAACGCCGCCGGACGCACCGACAACACCGCCGGCGCGCCGGTGAGCGCGAGCGTGGCGATGGTCTTGCCGTTCATGTTGAAGTGCTGCCCATGGACGGCGTCACCCTGCACCGTGAAGCCGGTCAGGTCGGGGGCGAGGCCGCTTCCCAACTTGGCGGCCACGCGGGGCGAGAGATCGCGCCCCTGCGCCGTGGCGCTGAACACGCCGTAGCCGTACGTGCCGCTCCCCAAACGCTGCGCCAGCGTGGCCGCCAGCGCTTCGGGGTTGTACTGCGTGAAGCCTGCGTGTTCGAGCACGAGCACCGAGTCGGCGCCGTATTCGGCGAGCGCACCAGCCTTGCTACCAATACCGGCCGCACCAGCGAGCACCGCATGCACGCTGCCACCACCGGAGAGGTCCGCCAGCTGACGCGCAGCGGTTACCGCTTCGAAGGCAACTTTGCGCAGCTCACCACCGCGCACTTCGGCAAAAACGAGAACGTTGGCCATGGCTCAGAGCACCTTCGCTTCGGTCTGGAGGAGGCGGACCAACTCTGGGACCGCGTCGGCATTCTCGCCGAGGATTCGTCCGGCGGCACGCTCGGGCGGCAGCGCCATCTTCGCGACGGACACCTTGATGTCGCCAAGCTGCGCCGGCTTCACATCGAGCGGCTTCTTCTTGGCCGCCATGATGCCCTTGAGGCTGGGCAGGCGTTCCTTGTTGAGACCGTCATCGATGGTGAGCACGGCCGGGAGCGGAAACTCCACGACTTCGCTCGCGCCTTCGAGCGCACGCTCGACACGACCCGCGCCGCCGGCGATCTCCAGCTTGAAGACGTTCGTGACACACGGCAGGTCGAGCAGCTCGGCCACCATGGGTCCCGTCATCTGGTTCATGGAGTCGATGGCGATGCGACCGAAGAGAATGAGGTCGTAGCCGCCGTCCTTGAGCTCGGCCGCCAGCGCCCGCGCGATGGCGAGACCGTCGGCCGGAACGGACGCCGCCTGCAAGAGCACACCACGGTCGGCGCCCATCGCGAGCGCCTTGCGGATCTGCTCCTGGGCCGCGTCGGGACCAAGACACACCGCGACAACTTCGCCCACGTTGCCGTTCTTTTCCTTCAGCTGGAGACCCGCCTCGATTGCCCAGAGGTCGAAGTCATTGACGTCGTACTTGAGCCCCGCCTCGTCCACGCGCGTGCCATCGGCCGCGATCGCGAACTTGGTTTCCATGACGGGGACACGCTTGATGCACACGGCGATCTTCACCGCTGCCGCTCCGTTCGAGTGTCAGGTAGGAATGAGACGTTACCGAGGGGAAGCTAGAGACCGGCCATGCGCGGGGCAACACGGGCGGCACTCCAAAACACAAAAAACGCGACGGCAGCGTCGCGTTTTCCGTAACAGGCGGGACAGGAGGCTCGGAGGTGGGGGCAGGCGGCATCCAGCGCCTGCCCCACTGCCAACGGCTAGCCCCCGAAATTTGGGTTCGCCAGCTTTTCCACGTCCGGCAACGGCCAGCAGCGCTGGGTGCCGTACACACCGCCCTTGGGATACAGCGCGCCGGCAGCCGGCACCTGCACCACGTTGAACCGCTTCATGTCGAACCACCGGTTCCCCTGCAGGAAAAGCTCACGCCGACGCTCTTCCGCCACGGCGGCGTCGAAGCTCGCGGTTTCCTGCGCGGTGAGTGCCGGCAGCGCCACGCCCGTACGCGCCCGTAGTGTATTCAGGATGTTCACCCCGTCCGTGCCACCGCGCGCCTCGGCCAGAATGAGCTGCGCCTCGATACCCGTCGCAATCGGATACGACGCCGTGAGGCTCGCGTACTTGTTCTGGTTCCACAGGCGATTCACCTGATCGGCCGCCGTCCGGTTGATATCGGTGACCGACACCCGCGGATCGTTCAGCGTGCGATACGCTGGCGCCACGGAGGTGTTGTTCGACTGATTCACCTGTTGAAAGATGCGGTTGTTGCGGCGACCGATCGTGGCATCGGCGGTGGCGTTGTACACGAAACCCACCGGTACGCGCGCGGCATCCTCGGCCGCACCGACCTTCACGCCCTTGTTGATGCGCGCCCGTGCACGCCCGACGTAGGCGAGGTTGAGCACGGAAGCGTCGCCCGCGGCGGTCGCAGCGGTGATGGCGCGCGTGAAGCGGACTTCGGCCGAGTCGAAGAGCTGCGCCGGCGTCAGTGCGGCACCAAGGTTGATGACGCCTTCGCAGAACCCTTCACCGAGCAACAGCAGACTGAAGCCGGCCATCGCGGAGTTCAGCGCAATGAGCCGCTGACGGTTGGGGACTTCAGTATCACTCCAGCCTTCCAGCTTGCTCACCGCCTGATCGTTGGTGTAGCGAGCGGTGCTGATCGGCGTATACACGCCAATGCCTTCACACCCTGAGGTGGAGTACAACGCATCCACCGCCTCGACGTTGCGGCGATCGTAGTTCCACCGGGCCGCCGTTTGTGTGGCATCCACGAGTTCACCCGCACCGAGGGCGCTGGCGACGATGTAGCCGCCAAGTGCGCACTCGTAGTCGGAGACGGCACTCGCAGAAATGAGCGCCGCATTACCCGCGACGAGATACGACGATTCGGCCAGACGGCTGGGCGTCTGCACCGTGAGCAGGCGATCGAAGTTCCCGCAGGCTGCGGTCAACCCGAGGACGATCACCGCGGTCAAAAGCTTCATCGACTTGTGCATGATGATCAGAAGTTGAAGTTGACGGTGGTGACGAACTGGCGCAGCTGCGGCAGCACGCTCTGCTCCCACTGGCCGAATGCGCCGCCGCGCGCGCCACCGTTGAACGACGCTTCCGGTTCAATGCCCGGGAAGTTCGTCCACAAACCCAGATTGCGTCCCGCAACGGTGACCGAGGCACGGCTGGCGCCGAGGCGCTTGGCAAAGGCCTGCGGCAGCGTGTAGGTCGCGGCGAGTTCGCGGAAGCGTGCGAAGCTCGCGTCGGAAATGAGATGGTGCGTGTAGGCCGTACCGGCTTGCACGGCACCCAGCAACGCCTTGTCCTGTACCTCGTCGGGGTAGTACAGCTCGCGGCAGAGCACGAACGCGCCGCAGCGCACACGATAGTTGCCGTCGAGCTTCTTGTAGCCACCGCGCCAGTCGACAAAGGCGTTCACGCGAAGATTGCGGAACAACGTCAGGCCCGCGGAGAACGATCCTTCCTGCGTGGGCACCGAATTCCCGAGAAACACGCGCGGAGCGGTCGCACACGCCACCGTACCGCCGTTGCCATTGTCGCACAGCAGGTTCGTTGCACGCTTGGTGGTGGCGTCGTAGTCCGCACTCACAATGCGCCGGTCCCACCACGCGCCGGGCGCGTACCCGACCCTATGCGCCACGTTGCTGCTGAGCGACACGAAATCGGTGGTGCCGCCAAGCGAGGCAATGTTGTAGCTGTTGACCGAGCCGCTGAGCGTGAGTTCGAGCGAAACATTGTCGCGGCGAATGGGCGTCCCGCGCAGCAACCATTCGAGGCCGGAGCGATCGACCTGTCCCGCGTTGAACAGTTGGAGTCCCGGAAACCCGTTGGACGGCGGCGCCTGACGCGAGAGGATCGCGTCTTTCGTCGAGCCCGCGAAATAGGTGAGCTCGAGACCGAGACGGTCGTTCCACATCCCGGCGTCGAGGCCGAGTTCCAGTTCGGTGCTGCGCTCGGGTCCGAGATCCGGATTGCCGGCGGACGACGGCGTGAGGAACCCACCCGACGCAGTGTACGTGCGAATGGCATCGAAGGCGCCGGGCTGCAATCCGCTCGCGCCATAGGCCGAACGGACACGCAGCTGATTGAAAAACGTCGGAATCGGCAGCGACGGCTCTTCACTCAAGACCCACGACGCACTCAACTTTGGGTACGTGACAGCGTCGAAGTTCGTCCCGAACGCCGAGTTGTCGTCGGTGCGAATGGCACCGGTGAGGAAGAGGCGATCGTTCCAGACGAACTGTTGTTGCACGAAAGCGCCGACGGTGTTGTTCTGCACCAGTTCGTCGCTCCCCACATTGCGTATGCTCGCTGAGGCAATCGACGTGAGCCCCACGGCCGGGAACGTGGAACCACTGATGGAGCGAAACCGCGACTGACGCAGATAGATCTGTCCGCCAGCCGACGTCACGCTCTTCACGGCGCCGGACAACTGGAAATCGGCGTTCGCCACGTAGTCGTACGACGTGAGCGTCACGTCGCGCGTCGACGTAGAGATCGAACCGGCAGTCGGCAGGCCACTGCCGGCAAACGACGCGTACGTCGCACCAATGATGTCATTGCGCGGCGTGCGATCTTCGTTGTTTTCGGCGAGCCGATCGAGGCCCACGATCAAGCGGTGATTGAGCCAGCTCGTGGGTCGATTGGTGAACTGGAAGCTGCCGGTAAAGCGATCGGCATCCTGGAAGACGTCGTACGCTTCGTAGTACGCGTTCGGCGGCCCCGAGCGAAACCCGAGTTGCGGATTATTGGGGTTGCGCGACGGGACGTTCACGCCGCCGTACAGAAAACTCGGCGACGAAAACACCGTCCCCCACACCGCGCCGCCCCCGCCGGATTCGAAGGGCAAGTACGTACGTCCCGTCGTGTACCCGAGGCTCGTCTGCAGATCGACCTTGGGCGAGGGATTCGCCTGAAGGTTCACACGCAGATTCGTGCGCCGCAGACGATTGACCCGCTCCGCCCCTTGATTCTCCTCGTATCCGCCACCGACGTAGTAGCGCACGGCGCTGGACCCGCCGGACACCGACATCTGAATGTCCTGCAGCGTGCCGTTCGTGAAGATGTCGTTGCCGAACTTCCGCTGCAGCGAATCGTTCAGCTGCCGCGTGGAGATGCTGACCGTGTCGAGCGCCGTCGCACTGCCGGCGCGCGGGACGGTGCCGTAGTTGTCATCGAAGCGCGTAAGCATGTCGGGGACCCAACTCGAACCGCCACGCGCCGTGACATTCCACACTGGGCGCCCGGCGGCACCCTTCTTGGTGATGATCTGAATGACGCCGTTGGACGCTTCGGTACCGTAGAGCGTTGCCGCGGCCGGCCCCTTGATGACTTCCAGACTCTCGATGTCATCGGGATTGAAGTCGTTCCAGCGAGAGATGGAGGCCGACCCGAACCCCTGGTTGGCCGGTCCCGACGCCTGCGTGTTGTCGACACGCACGCCGTCGACGTAGATCAGCGGATCGTTGGAAAGCGACAGCGAGCTCGCGCCGCGGACGCGAATGCGCGAGCCTGTGCCGACCTGGCCCGAGCTCGCCACAACGCTGACACCCGAGGCACGACCGTTGAGCAGTTCCTGCAGTGAACTCACCGGCTGCGTGGCGACCACTTCGGCCGCGTTCACCGTGGACACGGCGTTACCGATGGCGCGCTTTTCCGCGACGCCTGCTGTCCCCGTGACGACCATCGACGTGAGCTCCATGGCCCGTTCAGCCATGGCGATGCGCACGTTGCCATCGCCGATGGTGGCGCCGATGGTTTTGGGCAGGAACCCGATCCGACGCACCGTGAGCTGTACCGATCCGCTCCCGGTGAGCGCGGCGAGACGAAAGCGACCCGCGGCGTCGGACGTCGTCCCGACGTTGCGCCCTTCGACCGAGATCTGTGCATCGCCGATAGGGGAGCCGTTCTTCTCGTTGACGATGGTTCCGGCAATCGAACCGGCAGCTTGTGCCATGACAGAGTCGCTTGGCGCCAGACTCATGGCGGCGAGCCCGAGCACGGCCATGAGCGCGCGCGCCCTGGCCGCGACATCGCGAACGGCGGAGTGCAGCATGTGCATCATTCTCCCAGAGGTGAGGTAACGAAATCACTGGACGTCGTTGTGCGGCAGAAACTACCTGCCCGAACGTCACAGTCCAGTAACGCGCCACTCGATCTCGTTTTGCCATTCACCCTGCCGCAAACAGCGAGGCCCGGTTCCTTGTCAGAACCGGGCCTCGCTCGTGGGAAACCGCGGGGAAACCGCGGGGCGCCGCTTACTTGAACGCGTTCAACCCCGTCAGTGCCTGGCCCAAGATGAGCGAATGCACGTCGTGCGTGCCCTCGTAGGTGTAGACGCTCTCGAGGTTCGCCATGTGACGCATGGCGCCGTATTCGGCAAGAATCCCGTTGCCCCCCAACAGCCGGCGCGTTTCGCGCGCGATGTTCGTCGCGATATCGACGTTGTTGCGCTTGGCCAGCGACACCTGCGTGGGCGTGAAGTTGCCGGCGTCCTTGAGACGCCCCAAGTGCAGCGACACGAGCTGCCCCTTCACGATCTCCGTGAGCATGTCGGCGAGGCGTACCTGCTGAATCTGGAAGCCGCCAATGGGGCGATCGAACATGACACGGCTCTTGGCGTAGCTCACCGCTTCTTCCATGCACGCCATGGCGGCGCCCAGCACGCCCCAGGAGATGCCGTACCGGGCCTGCGTGAGGCACATGAGCGGGCTCTTGAGCCCCTTGGACAACGGCAGAATCGCATCGGCCGGCACATGCACGTCGACCAGCACCAGTTCGGAGGTATCGCTGGCGCGCAGTGACAGCTTGCCCTTCTGATCCTTCGCCTGGAAGCCGGGCGTGTTCGTCGGGACCACAAAGCCGCGGATGCTGGTGTCTTCGGTGCTGTCGCCGGTCTTGGCCCAGATGATCGCCACGTCGGCCTTGGAGCCGTTGGTGATCCACATCTTGGCACCGTTGATGATCCAGCTGCCGTCCGCCTGCTCGCGGGCACGCGTGATCATCCCCGACGGGTTCGAGCCGAAGTCGGGTTCGGTGAGACCAAAGCAGCCAATCAATTCGGCCTTGGCGAGCTTGGGGAGCAGTTCCCGCTTCTGCGCTTCGCTGCCGAAGGCGAAGATGGGATACATGACCAACGCGCCTTGCACCGACGCAAACGAGCGGATGCCGGAGTCGCCGCGCTCGAGTTCCTGCATGATCAGGCCATAGGCCACACTCGAGAGGCCCGCGCACCCATACTCCTCGGGGAGATTGGCGCCGAGCACCCCGAGTTCTGCGAGCTCGGGGATGAGTTCATCCGGGAAGCGCCCCTGCACGTAGCAGTCGCCGATGATCGGCAGCACGCGCTCGTCGACGAAGCGGCGGATCGTGTCGCGGATCGCGCGCTCTTCCTCGGTGAGGGCCGCATCGATGTTGAACAGGTCGGCGGGGTGCGCCGT
>CANGXD010000017.1 GCA_947457545.1 Gemmatimonadaceae bacterium | reverse complement strand
TCACCGTGCTGGATGTCACGGGTCGGGTGGTACAAACGCTCACGCCGACAAAGCGCCGTGGTGTGAATCGCATCGTGTGGAATTTGCGCGAGGCGGATTTGCCGGTGCGTAGTGGCGGCGGAGAAGACGACGACGAAGGACCGCGCGCGACGACGCCGGGCCCGCTGGTGTTGCCGGGCACGTACACGGTGCGCATGGTGCACGAGGGGCGCACGACGAACCGCACGGTGGTGGTGAAGGAAGACCCGCGGATGACCGTCACTGCTGCCGAGCGTGCGGCGTGGACGGCGTTCCATCGCGACGTGGCGAAGTTGGTGACGCGGTTTGCAGACATCGCGACGCGCGTGCGCGGACTGACGGGCACCGACGCGGCGACGCGCGATGCGAAGCGTCAGGCGCAGGAGTTGTCGTCGCGACTGTCGACGCTGTACTCGGCCGTGGGACGGTGGACGGGGGCGCCGACGGCGGACCAGCGGTCGCAGCTGCGCTACTACACGCGGATGGTGGCGGAGTTGGATCGGGTGGGGAGATAGCTCCTGCGTGACTGCTGTCTGAGTGGCTGCCTTCTGCCGTCTCGGCGTGATGCTGCGGTATCGCGCCGAGACGGGAGGCTTTGAGTCGAGGGAAGCGGAACCTCCCAGTGTCTAAGGATGTCGGCACAAAGTGCAAACGGCCTCCTGCACACGCATTGCGCACCCTTGACGAGATAGTGTGGGGGGGGATACGATGGAATGCCGGGTGTGAGAATTCCTTAATCTTTACCGGAGCAAGTGAGTATGAAACGATTCTTTTTGATTATCGCGGTGCTATGCGGCATCACGATTCTGCACCCCTCCATCGGCTCGCTGATGGACAGCCAACAGAGTGTGGTATTCGCCCAGGACATCGAAACCGGTGACTCTGATACGGGCGACTGTCAGCAGACCTGTGCGCCGATGCCGGCGAGCTGTAACGGTGGCCATGTCACATGCCAAGCGCTGACGGGGTGCACAGTGTGTGTGTGCATGCAGCGAAATGGTGCTGGACAGTGCACCCAGTGGCAATCTCAGATCAATTCGCCGCATCAAAGAAACTGAAGTGCGGCGACCGTAGGTCTTCCCCTTCTCACACCCGGCCACGGTGCATTGGAGTTCAGAATGAGAAAGTACTTTTGGATGCTCTTCATAACGGTTGGATGTGACACGTCGACCGATGCGAACGTTCATGGCACTGCTGACCGAACGTTCCGAGCACGCGGTGAGCTGATCTGGACCGACTCTCTGCTTGGGGGGGACGTTCAAGATGCGTTGATCGTGGACTCAAACGTTGTTCTTCTTGACCAGGCCCAGGGGCAATTGCGTGCCTTGTCTCTTGTTGATGGTCGCAGAATGTGGATAGCGGGCCGAAAGGGAGCGGGGCCAGGCGAGTTCGCATCACCGGTGTCGCTCGTATGGATTGCCGAGGGACGGTTCGTCGTAATCGACACCCGGCAGGGCAGAGCGAGTCTATTCTCGAGCAACGGTTTGCCGCTAGAGCAGCTTGTGGGGTCCGCGACCGCGCTCGATCTGCATACAGGCTGTGCATCAGGTGACGGAATGTTCTTGAGTGTGAACATGCCCAGAAGTCAGCTTGTACAGGTAGGCCGAACTGGTTCAATCGCGCGCGAGGACTCACTCGTTTGGCCCGAGGCGCCAATGAACGAGTATGCACTCTTTCGACAAGGGATGTTTGCGCGAGCGCGGGGCGGCCCCTGTGTATTGATTTCAACACGAGGAGGTTACTTCGCCGTCTTGGACTCGCTCCCGGTCAGTCAGGCGACGTTTCGTCCCTATCTCTCGAAGTACGCGTACCCGCCAAAGATCGGTGAACGCAACGGACAGCCGGTCTTCGCGCCGGCAGGAACAGCTGCATATTGGGCCGTACGCGACGGAGGACTTCTGTATATCCTTGCGGATGGACCGGGCGATTCGAAGGCGCAGCTTCTGGACGTCTACGATGTTGCTCGGGGTTCGTACCTGTATTCGATTAAGCTTGCTCATCCGGCGTTCATCTTCGACGTATCTGGAGATCGCTTGCTGGTGATTGACGACACAGAAGGCGGATCGCGAGTTTCGCTTTACCAGCTGTCGTCGCCCGGAAGAAAATGAGAGACCGCGAACCGATGTTTTGGCAGATCGTACTTGGAGTTTGTCTGGCCCTTTTACTGTGGTTCGTGGGGAAGCCAAGGCGCCATATCGCACCGAGAGCGATTGCCAAAGATCAGGCGTTGAGAAGGCTGCAGCTGCTAGCTATACCGTTAACGGAGAGCAATCGAGCGGAGTCGTCGGCTCCGCAGGTGCTTATCGTCGACGGAAGCTGCCCTGCTTCGTTGCAAGCTCTCTCGGCCGCATTGGGGAATCCCAAGCTTCGCAACAGTATCTCCGTGATATATCGGCCTCAGCCTGAACGCGATCACCTTGCGTTACATGAGACGGTAGCGCTGGAGTGCGCGAGGCTCCAAGGTGGTTTCGAGGCTTACGTAGCACATCGTGTGGCACGTTTGGGGCAGACGGCCCGGCCCATCTTGGTCTCGGCCGAGGAAGTCGGACTACGACCTGATGAGTTTCTTCGGTGTGTGCGTTCAGACTCCGTCGTCCAGGACGTGACGAGACAGGCTGCGCTCGCCGATTCGGTGGGCGTTTACGACCTCCCAGTGCTCATTGGGCGAGATTCTGCCTGGAAAGGGGCACCGTTATTTGCGCGACTTTCCGTCAAATAGGCGCTATCTCGCGCTTGCGCTGCTTGCGTTGGCGGGCTGCGCCAAAGATCAGCATCACAAGCTTCGCACGTTCCGAGACTTAGGAGCCGCGCTCTGGGCTGACTCGTCGGGAGCAGCAATTGGTGATGGGGATGTCTTGGACGCGATGCTGCTGGATTCATTAGTCGTCATGCTATCGCCTGACTTGGGAAATGTCCGTGCAGTCTCGGCGAATTCAGGACAGCTGAAGTGGGTCGCGGGGCGAAAAGGTGCCGGCCCTGCCGAGTTTGCGTCTCCCACTACGCTCCTGTGGATGACGCCAGAGCGCTTTGCTGTAATCGACCCTCGACAAGGTAGGGTCAGTATCCTCGCTTCAGATGGCCGCTTCCTCAGCTCCATAAGCGGCGACGCGACGTCCATTGACCTCCACAACACGTGCTATACGCGGACGGGACGCCTTCTCGGCGTTGATCTGGCGCGCAGTCGGGTCATCCAGTGGAGTATGGAAGGAAGCGTCGTGGCCAGCGATTCGATCGTTTGGCCGGACAAGGAAATGAACGAGGTGTTCATCTATCGACAGGGCTACTTCGCGAGGTCCAGAGGGTCAACCTGCGTGTTGATTTCGCTACGAGGGAACTACTTCCTGGCGCTGGATTCTGCTTCGTTTCGTGGCGCAAAGTACATGCCGTACTTCGAGCGTTATTCCTACGCGCCGGTCACCGGATATCGCAACGGCTACGCAATTGTAAATGACGCAGGAGCGTCGGCTGACGGTTCAGCGGTGGACGGGAAGAATCTGTTTGTGCTACATGTTGGAAGTGGATCACTGAAGTCGAGAGTCGTCGACGTATATGATGTCTCAACCGGTCAGTACGAATACTCGATAAAACTGGAGCGGCCCGCCTTCTCGGTAGACGTCGCGGGCGGAAAGATGATGGTGCTGGAGCGCAGTGATCTTGGAATCCGAGTATCGGTGCATCCCTTGCCCGAGTCCAAGTAGTGCGGCATTCGTGAGCGGATCCCTTCGCATTGACGCCGGGTGACTATGCACATGAAGAAAGTTCTCATCGCGACGGCGGCTGTGTACGCGCTTGTCCTTGCTGTTGATCTTGGTCGCATCCGTTTAGTCGAACGGAATACGCCTCAGCGTAGCGCGTTGCGAAAAATCGCTCGAGTTGCTGCAGTCGAGAGCCTGTCAGGTCGATCCGTTCGGGTCGATGACGGGTCGGTAGTCACTGGCGCTCCCCAATACGTGCTCGTTGTAGACGGGAGTTGTCCAGGCTCGCTTGAAGCGCTCCAGTCAATGCTAAAGCACAAGAGTTTGCCAAGACAGGCACAGCTGATCTTTCGCCCGCAGAAGGAACGTGATCATACATCCGAACTCGAGACCGTAGCAGTGGAGTGTGCGCGACGGCAGGGGAGGCTATCGGAGTATGTCGGCGACCGCATTGAGAGCTTAGGGAAGGTTTCGCGTCCGATTCTTCCGTCGGCGCAGCGGGCGGGATTGATGCCGGAAGCGTTTCTTGAGTGTATGCGTTCGGAAGAAGTGGCTGGTGTGGTGGCGCAGCATGCCAGGCTCGCAGACTCTATCGGTGTGTTCCAGCTACCAGTGCTTATAGGAAAGGACACTGTCTGGACCGGCACGTCGCTGTTCAAGCGGCTGAGCGGTTCGTAACGGTACGAGGGGAGTGCGTTTACTGACGCTGGTTTCCCCCAGCGCCGATTTGACCATTCACTTGACGAAGCCGTCTCGGCGCAATCCCGCGGCATCGCGCCGAGACGGCGGACGGCAGAAACCACAGACGGCAGAGGCGGAGAACTTTGGTTGCACAGCCTCGCCGCGCGCGGCGCACTCGGTGATTGCGAGGGAAACCGCATACGGACATGCGTCATGCGAGCGGAGTTGATTGCTGGCGTTTACACACGGCGTGGTGCAAACTCGCTGCATGACGTTCTACTCGGTGAGTCTCATGTGGGCGATCGTGCTCTTCGGCGTACTGCTGTGGACCACGGCGTGTGTGCTGCTCAATGCGGCGCTGCGGCGCGGCATGGGGATCATGGGGCTCGTGCTGAGTTATGGCGTGCTGGCGTGGATGCTGTACGACTTGCCGCTGCGCGAGGCGGTGGTGACGTGGGGTGTGTTCGCGCTGCTCGGCGGCGGGCTGACGGTGGTGTACGAGTTGTGGGCGCGGCGGCGCTATGCCGGCACGGATCGTCGCGCGCGGCGGTTGTTGCGGCTCGAGGGGCTGGTGCTGTGGCCCGCCATGATCCCCGATGCGGTGGGGCTCATGATGAACGACCTCGGCATCATTCCGGCCGACGAACGCAGCGAGACGCACCAAGAAGACACGCGGCGGATTACGGCCGAGCATCGCACTGACGCTCCGCTCTGACGGGTCTTGGTCGGGGTCGTGGCTATGGTCTGGGCACAGCCACTACAGTCGGGGTACCGCCACGACAGTCGGGGCACTGCCACTACAGTCGGGGTCTACCTGCGGTCGGGGTCTCGGCCGGGTCGGGGTCTTACCACAGGCGGCGTGGCGGTCTTGGGGCGGCGCTTTGCGCGCTGGTCGGGGGGACACTGTCGGGGCTGGGGGTGGGGTCAGGGCCCCGACATTTTGACCCCGACACATTATCCCCGACCCCGACCCACGCAAGCGAAGCGTCGCGCCCCGACCCGGCCAAGACCCCGACCGCAGGTAGACCCCGACTGTAGTGGCAGTGCCCCGACTGTCGTAGCTGTACCCCGACTGTAGTGGCTGTACCCCGACCACCACCCGCAACCCCGACCAAGACCACAACGGGGCGAGCCAATCACGCTACTGCAGTCCCGCCATGCGTCGCAGGGTCGGCCCAACTCCTTCTGCGTCGAGCAGCATCATGCCGAGGTGCACTTCCGACACCCCACGCTGTACGCGATGCGTGAACAGCGGTGTCGGTCCGGCGATGTCCACCTGCATGTACCAGCACGAAACACCACGATTGGTGGTCGAATCATGCGCAACATCGGCGAGGTGTGAGGCTATGACGAATGTGCCGTGCGGAGCGTTCGCGAGTCCCTGCACGAGCAAGGCAGTGGCTTGCGTCGCGTCGGCGATGTTGGTGCCGCGAAACACCTCGTCGAAGATCGCCGCGACCGATTCTCCGCGTGCCACGGCTTCGACAATCGTATGCACACGGCGTATCTCCGCGAGGTAGAGACTCTCGCCGCGCTGCAGGTTGTCGCGCACAGTGATCGATACCATCAGTGAATCGAACAGCGGCACCATAGCCGAGTCTGCGGTCACGTTCATGCCCAGGTGTGCGAAGTAGATGGCAATACCAAACGCACGGAGCAGTGTGCTCTTGCCGGCCATGTTCGGGCCGGTCAGAAAGAGCACACGTTCCTCGTCGGAGAGCGTGACATCGTTGCTTACACCCTGCGGAAGCAGCGGATGGCGGAGCCCCCCGAATGACATCTCGGCGGCCCCGCGCGGCGCCAGCTGCGGCGTGATTCCACCAAAGGACTCCGATGCGGTGCCCAGCGAGCAGAACGCGTCGAGCTGCCAGATGGCGTCGACGAGCGCAAGCAAGACGTCGCGTAGAGGCAATGCCGATGTCTCGGTGTGAAGAGACCCAGTTCCGTCAGTTATCGTCCCACGCACCATTTCATCAAGCCCGGCGAGTGCGTTGGTGTTGTCCCGATTGACTGCTGCGTGAAGCGTCGCGACGCGCGGGTCGCGCACAGCGTTGCTAAACGCGCTGGTAACACGCTCGAATGCTGCGTCACTCGGCAGTGTCGCAAGTCGGAGCTGCAGCAGCACGCACTGTCGCAGCAATTCGTCCACGCGGCGCAGCTGCCCCGTGAGTTCGGCGACGATGTCCCGGTTGCGGAGCGCGAACACCGCCCGCTCCACCGGAGACGTGGGGAGCAGCACGTAGTTACTCGCCAGATAGCGGCTGACCTGTACTGCGAGTCCGTGCAGCTCGGACCAGCGAACCTGCGGTGATAACGTGGCGAGCGCGGGCAGCAGTCGTTGTCGCGCCTCGATGTCGGCAATCGCATTGAGTGGTGTCGCGATCAGGCGCTTGAGCGCGTCGTGGGCCGGCCGCGCATGGGTATGGTCGAGAAGAGTGGCTAAAGGCCACTGGCCAGCGGTATCGGGGAGTAATCCGAGTTCCGCGAGGGAGGTCGGCTCTGCGCGCATTGGCGGTCAATGAAATGTGGAGGAGTCTGCTCTGTAACACCCGAACCATCCTGCGGATCCGCAATCGTGTTTCGCCAGCGAACAACGGTGTACGACTTGCGAGTTGACAGATCGTTTTCTTCTCTCGTGTCTTGGTCGGGGTCGTGGCTATGGTCTGGGCACAGCCACTACAGTCGGGGTACCGCTACGACAGTCGGGGCACTGCCACTACAGTCGGGGTCTACCTGCGGTCGGGGTCTCGGCCGGGTCGGGGTCTTACTGCAGTCGGAGTGGCGGTTTGGGGGCGGCGCTTTGCGCGCTGGTCGGGGGCACACTGTCGGGGCTTGGGGCAGGGTCAGGGCCCCGACGTTTCGACCCCGACACTTTATCCCCGACCCCGACCCCGACGCGCCAGCAACGCGCAGCGCCCGACCCGACCGGGACCCCGACCGTTTGTAGACCCCGACTGTGGTGGCAGTGCCCCGACTGTCGTAGCTGTACCCCGACTGTAGTGGCTGTACCCCGACCACCACCCGCAACCCCGACCAAGACCCCGACCCGAGTGTACGTTAAGCGCGTGCTGAATCTCTGGTCTTCTGCGCAGTACGCCATCGAACTCCCCGACGGCCACCGCTTTCCGATGGCGAAGTACGCGCTCCTCCGCGAGAGCGTCTTGCGCGAACAGCTCGTCTCCCCCGACCGTCTCCACGACCCCCAGCGCGTCGACGTCAACGACCTGCTGCGCGTGCACACCCCGGAGTACGTGTCGCACATTGTGCACGGTACGCTGCCGCCCGCCGAACAGCGCCGCATCGGACTGCCGTGGAGTGAGGCGTTCGTCGAGCGCGCCTTTCGCGTGGTGCAGGGCACGATCGAAGCGAGCGATGCGGCGCTCGAGCACGGCGTCGCGATGAACCTCGCCGGCGGCACGCATCACGCCTTCCCCGATCGCGGCGAAGGGTTCTGCACCTTCAACGATGTCGCCGTCGCCATCCGGCGTCTGCAGGCACTCGGCAAGGTGCGCCGCGTGGCGGTTGTCGATCTCGATGTGCACCAGGGGAACGGCACGCACGGCTGCTTTGCCGGCGACGACTCCGTGTACACGTTCAGCATGCACGGCGCCAAGAACTTCCCGTTTCACAAGGTGCCGGGCACGCGCGACGTGGAGCTCGACGACGGCACGGGCGACGAGACATACCTCGCGTTGCTGCAGGAGCATCTGCCCGATGTGCTGCGCGCGGCGCGTCCCGACCTCGTCGTGTATCTCTCCGGCGCCGACCCGCATGAGGGTGACCGGCTGGGGCGGCTCAAGCTCACCTTTGACGGCCTCATGGCGCGCGACCGCTATGTGATCGGCACCTGCCGCGACGTGGGGATTCCCGTCTGCGCCACCATGAGCGGCGGCTATGGGCACGACGTGCACAATACCGTCGCGGTCCACCTCAATACGGTGCGGGTGCTCCGCGCCTTTGCCCGCGGGTAGCTGGGGGCGCTACTTTTCCCTCGGTTATCTCACCCCAAAGGAGTTCGTGATGCGTCGTTCGTTCCTGCGGCTTGCCGCTGCCGTGCTTCCTGTCGCGCTCGGCGCGCCCGCGCTCTCTGCGCAGTCGCCCGTCTACAAGTCGTCCATGCACGACTACCGCGTGGTCACGGTGGCCAGTGGCTTCGTGAATCCGTGGTCGATCGCGTTCCTCCCCAGCGGCGACATGCTCGTCACCGAGCGCCCGGGGCGCCTGCGCATCGTGCGCGGTGGCAAGCTGCTCCCCAACCCCGTGGCGGGCGTGCCGGAAGTCGTCGCGCGTGGACAGGGTGGACTGCTCGACGTGGCGTTGCACCCCAACTTCGCGCAGAACGGCTTCGTGTACCTCACGTACTCCAAGCCCGTGGGCGGCGGCGCGGCCACGACGGCGCTGTACCGCGCCAAGTTCAGCAATGACGCGCTGGTGGAAGGCAAGGATCTGTTCGTTGCCGAAACGAAGGGCGCGCCGGGCCACTTCGGCTCGCGCATCACCTTCGACAAGAGCGGCCACGTCTTCATCAGCGTGGGCGACCGTCAGGTGCCGCCCGAAGGCGACCTGCCGAACCACCCGGCGCAGCAGCTCACGAATCATCACGGCAAGATCATTCGCCTCATGGATGACGGTCGCGTCCCGACCGACAATCCGTTCGTGAGCACGGCGGGCGCCAAGCCGGAAATCTGGAGCTACGGCCATCGCAATCCGCAGGGACTCACCATTCACCCCGTCACGGGCGACCTCTGGGAAATCGAGCATGGCCCGCAGGGTGGTGACGAACTGAATCTCGTCGAGCCGGGGAAGAACTACGGCTGGCCAGTGGTGGGCTTCGGTGTGAACTACGGCCCGGGCAAGGCCATTCACTCGGCCACGATGATGAAGGGGATGGAGAACGCGAAGAACGTGTGGGTTCCGTCGATCGCGACGTCGGGATTGCTGGTGTACACGGGCGCCAAGTTCCCCGAGTGGAAGGGGAGCGTGTTCGTGGGCGGCCTCGCGGGCCAGCGTCTCGTGCGCGTGACGCTCGACGGCCAGAAGGCCGAAGTGGCCGACAATCTCGTGAAGAACCAGGGACGCGTGCGCGACGTGCGTCAGGGGCCCGACGGCCTCATCTACCTCGCGATTGACGATTCGCAGGGCAAGCCGACGGCGATCGTGCGCCTCGAGCCCGTCGCGCGGAAGTGATGCGCATGTCGTCACACGTAGCACGCCGCGGAGCGCACCAGCGCTTCGCGGCGTTTTGCGTCTGCGCCGCCACGGCGCTCGTGGTTGGCGCTTGCACCGGCAAAGCCGCCGACACGACGGCCAAAGAGACGTCGCCGTGGACGCTCACCTGGAGCGACGAATTCGACGGCCCCACGCTCGACAGCACGCACTGGGCACTCGAAGCCGGCAATGGCTTCTGGAACGCCGACAGCAGCGCCCGCGTGGGCGGGTGGGGGAACGAGGAATTGCAGTGCTACACGACGAGCGCGAACAACGTGCAGCTGCGCGATGGGGCCCTGTCGCTCGTGGCGCAGCGTGAACAAGTGCGCGACGTCTCGTCGCGCGACAGCACCGCGACCTGCGCGTTCACGTCGGCGCGACTCAAGACGCGCGCGCATGACGGCCGCGCGCTCTTTGCGCAGCAATACGGTCGCGTGGTGTTCCGCGCGCGCTTGCCGGAAGGGCAGGGGCTCTGGCCCGCGCTCTGGATGCTGCCGCTGCGCGATACCTACGGCACGTGGGCCGCGAGCGGCGAAATCGACGTGATGGAAGCGCGCGGGCAGAACCCCACCGTGGTGCTTGGCACGCTGCACTACGGCGCGCAGTGGCCCAAGAACGTGTACTCCGGCATGGACTACACACTGCCACGCGGCGGCCGCATTTCGGAGTGGCACGAGTATGCCGTCGAGTGGACGCCGCGCCGCATGGCGTGGAGTGTGGACGACTCGGTGTACCAGGTGCAGACCAAGTGGTACAGCGGAAGCGACAGCACGAAACGCGACAGTGCGACGGCGCCGTTCGATCAGCCGTTTTATCTCGTGATGAATCTCGCGGTGGGCGGGCGCTTTCTGGGGTCGCCGGATAGCACCACGCGATTTCCGGCGCGGATGGATGTGGACTGGGTACGGGTGTACGCGCGGCGCTGATCCGTGGCGGGGGGCGGCTTAGGCTTCGGCGGCGACTGCGACTGCGACTGCGACTGCGACGGTGGTCGGGGTCGTGGTGGCGGGTAGTAGTCGGGGTACGGCCACTACAGTCGGGGTACTGCTACGACGGTCGGGGTCTACACACAGTCGGGGTCTATGCCGGGTCGGGGACAAAATGTCGGGGCTGCCCCGACCCCGACCAAGACCCCGACCCCGACGCGCCAGCGCAGCGCCGCGCACGACCCGACCTGGACCCCGACCGCTGGTAGACCCCGACCGTCGTGGCAGTACCCCGACTGTGGTAGCTGTGCCCCGACTGTCGTGGCTGTACCCCGACTACCACCCGCAACCACGACCACGACCAGTCAGACCAGCGGCGGCTCCATCCCGTACGATTCCCACTCCTCCTTCGCCGGCCCGTAAAGGCCCGGCACCCGCAGCCCCGCTTGCCGCATGAGCACCGTCATCTGTCCGCGATGATGGATCTGATGGCTCATGAGCGCCGCGAGCGTCATCGCCTTGGTCCAGGTGAAGCCGTACATCTCGTCAGTCGTGGCAAGCGTCGCGTCGGTCCACTTGGTCGTCATCTCCTGCACGAGCGACGCCGCGGCCGCTGCGTAGGCGTGCGCGATCTCGACGGCGTTGTCCGGCGCCGGTGCATGCTCGTCAATGCCAATGACCGCGAGCCCGGTCTTGTTCATCATTTCCGGGACTGTCTGCGCAACGTGCCACGCCAGGCGGCCGAGCGTGCGCCCGCCGGGATACATCGGCTGGGTCAGCGAGGCGTCGGTCAGCGCGTCCATGAGCTTCTGCGTGTCGGCACTTTCGAACGCCCAGTGCGACAGGAATTCTTCGAGGGTGTGGTACATGGCCGGTAGGGAGTGGGGGGTGGAACCTGACGCCGGTCTCAGGAATACAGGAGAAGCCACGGACAGTCGGATCAACCGTATTGGAGGATACGCGTGCGACGTAAATGGAACGCCTTCGGGCGAATCGCGGGAGTGTCTGCTGCTGTGATGGCCTTCGCCGGCGCGTGCGGGTGGGCCGCGTTCCGCTTCGACGATCCTGTCCCGGCGTTCGCCGAGCGTCGGGGGCAAGTGCAGTCGACCATCCGGGATAGCGCCACGGTGGAAGACGGGCATCTCGTGGAGGCGGTGACGGTGCGCTCGACCAGTGGCGTGACCGTGCCGCTGCTCATCAAGCGTCCGGTCGACAGCACCCCATCGCCGCTGGTGCTCATCCTCGGCGGACACGCGACCGGTCGCGACGCCGCACGACTCATTCCCGACACACGCGGTCGCGTCGTGGTGGCGCTGTCGTATCCGTACGCGGGCCCGCACCGTATGAAAGGGCTCGAAGTGCTCAAATGGGCGCCGGACATTCGCCAGGCGTTGCACGACACGCCGCCGGCAATTCAGCTGGCGCTCGATTGGCTGTTGCAGCAGCCGTGGGTCAACGCCCGCGAAGTACACGGCGTGGGCGCGAGCCTCGGCACCCCGTTCATGACCGTGGCCGCGGCGCTCGACACGCGCATCACGCATGTGTGGAGTGTGCACGGGGCGGGGCAGTCGCGCGCGCTGCTTGCGCACAACGCGAAAGAGTCGATGCCGGCACTCTTCGCGCCATTGGCCGGCGCCATGGCCGACGTGATCGTCGGCGGGCCGTATCTCACCCCGGAACGGTGGGTGTCGCGCATTGCGCCGCGGCCGTTCACGATGATCAACGCCACCGAAGACGAGCGATTGCCGCGCGCAAGCATCGAAGCGCTCTATGCCGCGGCGAACGAGCCGCGCACCATCATCTGGATGCCGGGCAAACACGTACAGCGCGGGCGTCCCGACATCGTGCGCGCGCTCGTCACCACGGTGCTCGAGCGCATGGACCGCTCCGCTGCCGACTAATCGCGGGTCGTGGTCTGGGTCTTTGTTATTGTCGGGGCACTGCCACTACGGTCGGGGTACTGCTACTACGGTCGGGGCACTGCTACCACAGTCGGGGTCTACAGACAGTCGGGGTCGATGCCGGGTCTGGGGTTCCCCACAGTCGGAGCGGCGGTCTTGGGGCGGCGCTTCGCTGGCGGGTCGAAGTCGGAGTCTGGGTCGGGGTCGGGGCCTGCCCCGACTTCGACCCCGACCCCGACAGTGTTACCCCGACCCGACCGGGACCCCGACCGTCGGTAGACCCCGACCGTGTTAGCAGTACCCCGACTGTCGTAGCAGTACCCCGACTGTAGTGGCTGTACCCCGACTACCCCCCGCAACCCCGACCAAGACCACAGCGCGACGAAATCAAGCAACGCGCGCGCCGTCTCAGCACAGTAACAAGCTGACGACGTCGCCGAAGCGTGACCTAGCGTTGCGCGTCCGGAACACGGCGAGCAGTAAGCCGTGACGTGAGCGCCGCATGGTGTGGACATCGGTGTGTACCGATCCCTCCACCCCACGCCCCCTCATGCTTCCATCCTACGTTTCTCGCGCGCTCGTCGCGCTGGCCGGGTTGCTCACGGCGCTGCTCTCACCGTTTTCGGTGGTGCACGCGCAGGGCACCGACGCCTCCATTCGTGGTACCATCGCCGACAGCGCCGGTGTCGCAGTGGCCGCCGCCATCGTCGAGATCCGCAACACTGCCACCGGATTCCTCTCTGTGGTGCGCAGCAGCGACCGTGGGCGCTTCGTCGCCACGCAGCTCCCACTCGGCGGTCCCTATCGTGTCGTCGCGCGCGCCGTCGGCTTTCGAACCGGCGCTCGTGAAGGGATCACGTTGAACATCGGCAGTGTCGTGACCGCCGATTTTCGTCTTGTGCCCGGCACCGTGCAGCTGTCGGAGATCGCTGTCACGGCAGAACCGGCCCGCGTAGTGGAGCGCAATGGCGCAGTGACACGCATTGGCGAGCAGCAGGTGCGAGAGCTTCCCAATCAGAACCGCCGGTTCCAGGATCTCACCAAGCTGTCGCCACTGGCTGGCAGCGGAACGAGCCTCGGCGGCGCGCGCCCCATGAGCACCGATGTGCGCATCGATGGCGTGGGGGCGCAGATGAACAACACCGGCCAGACGTTTGCTGGTCCGCTCACGATGACGATGGAAGCCATTCGCGAGTTCGAGATCGCGACGAACGAGTACGACGTGACCAAGGGACGGCAGGGTGGTGGCCTCATCAACGCCGTCACCAAGTCGGGCACCAACCGCTGGGGCGGCTCGGCGTTCTCGTACTACCGAGACAAGAGCCTCACCACCGACGACTACCGCGGCGTCGCTGCGCAGAACTTCACGGTGCGTCAGCAGGGCTTCAGTGTGGGTGGGCCGCTGATCAAGGACAAGCTGACGGTCTTCGGTGTCTATGATCGCTCCGATCAGTCGTTGCCGCTCGAGATCATGAATGTGCGCAACAGTGCGGACGAAATCGAACTTGGCATCGCCCGTGACTCGCTTACGCGGCTCACCAACATCCTCGTCAACAAATACGGACTCGACACGGTACGTCAGCAGACGGGTGTGTTCAGTCGCAAGCCGCTCAGCCAGGCATTCTTCGGCCGTATGGACTGGCAGCTCGCCAGCAACCATCGCCTCACGTTGCGCAACAACACGACGCTCTATTCGGACCCGCAGGAAATCGGTCCTGATCAGGCTCTGCACTACGCCGAAAGCCGCGGCGCGGCCGAGGTGAACAGTACGGGCACGCTCGCCTCGCTGCGTTCGACGCTCGGCAATGGCATGGTCAACGAACTCAAAGTGCAGGCGCTGCAGTTCACACGCGAACGCATTGCCCAGAACGAACTTCCGCGTGGCTTCGTCCGCCTCGCGTCGCGATTGCCCGACAACTCCAACCGTACGGTCACCGTACAGTTCGGCGGCAATCGATTGGCGCCGGAGAACTACAAGGAACGTCAGTATCAGCTCGCCAACACGCTCTTCTGGAACCGGGGCAACCAGACGATCACGCTCGGCACCGACAACATCGTCACGCAGATCCAGCGCTATCTGCCGGTCGAACAGCGTGGGCTCTTCGAATTCGACAATCTGGCGCAACTCGATGCCCTGACGCCCGCGCGCTACAGCCGTCAGGTGCCGCTGCGCGCTGGCGGAACCACTGCCGACTTCACGGTTGCCGATCTCTCCACTTTTGCGCAGTCGGAGTGGCACTGGGGACGCGGGCTTACCGCCTCGGCCGGCGTGCGACTTGACGGCGTGCAGTTTCTCACCGCTGCGGCCTACAATCCGCTCGTGGAACAGCGTCTGGGCGTGCGTACCGATGAGAAGCCCTCCAACTGGATCGTGTCGCCGCGCGCGCAACTCGTGTGGGATCTGCAGGCCGATGGCAAGAACGTGTTCCGTTTCGGCGCGGGTCGCTTCAGCAGTCAACCGCCGTACAATGTGCACGTCAATCACATTCTGCAGAGCGGGCTCGAAGCGGTGGACATCATTCAGGTGGGCGCGCAGGCACCGCGCCCGGACTTTGTCCGCTATCGCCAGGATCTGTCGTCGGTGCCGGGGATTCCCGCCGGCGTGAGTGCATCCAGCATTCCCGCCTACGTGAACTATTTCTCGGGCGACTTCCGGGTCCCCACCACGTGGAAGGTGAGTGGCGGCTACGAGCGTCGCCTGTGGCGTCTGCAGCTCGGGGCCTTTGCCTACTGGGCGCGTACGCAGGACAACTTCCAGTATTACGACCGCAACATGGTGGCCAATCCGTATTTCACCGTGGAAGGCGGTCGCGGAGTGTTCGTTCCCGCCGCGAGAATCACGTCGCTCGGTCGCACCAATAATGCGGACACGCGCATTCACAACGATCTCGGGCGTGTACTCGAACTCGTCGGCGAATCCACGTTGGAGCAGCGTTCCGTCGTGCTCCAGGGTGCCATCACGCTGCCGCGTCATTCGTCGCTGTCGCTGTCGTACACCCGCAACGATACGCGCGACAACTCCAGCTTCAACTGCTGCGTTGCACTGACTTCCACCTTCTCGCAGAATACCGGCGATCCGCGTCGCCTCGACGACGCGTGGGGCCCATCCGAAGACAGCTTCCGCGACAAGTTCGTCGCCGCGTTTCTGTTGCCGCGTGTGTGGGGGTTCCGCGTGACTGGCAGCTATGTGGGAATCTCGGGGCGCCCGTTCTCACTGGTGATCAACGGCGATGTGAACGGCGACGGTACGGCGAACAACGATCTGGCCTTCGTCTTCGACCCCAACGATCCGTCGACACCGGCCGATATCGCCGCAGGAATGCGCAAGGTGCTCGACAATCCGAACAATCGCGCGCGCGACTATATCGCCGACAATCTCGGCCGGATCGCACCGCGCAATGGGGGGTGGTCACCATTCCGTGGACGGACCGATCTTCGCGTCGCCCGTGACATCGCCACCGTGCGTGGACAGGCGGTAGAGCTGACGCTCGACCTCTTCAACGTCGAGAATCTGCTCAATCGCAAGTGGGGTGGCGAATACAACCTGGGCGGCTCGCAGCAGCTGTACGCCGTGAGCGGCTTCAATCAGACCACGCAGCGCTACACGTACCGCGTGAACGAGAACGTCGGCACCGCGGTGAAGAGTGGAACGCCGTATCAGATCCAGCTTGGCGCGCGGTATCGGTTCTGATGCGACACAGACTTGGTATGCAGCTCCGTCGTGCATGGTGCACGACGGCCCTGCTCATGGGTGGGTCGCTGGCTGCGCCCGCGCAGGTGCATGCGCCCTCAGAAGACAACACGCCAGTCGCCGAACAGCGGCGACTGCGCGTGCTGCTCGTGGTGTTCGACGGGTTGCGTCCCGATCACATCACACCGTCGCGCATGCCGAATCTCGAGGCGCTGCGCGCGGGCGGTGTGATGTCGTGGCAGCATCACTCGTTGTTCCCCACCGTCACGCGCGTGAACGCGAGCGCCTTGGCGACTGGCACGGGGCCGGCCGGCCATGGCATTCTCGACAACAGCATCTTTCTGCCGAGCGTGAGCCGTCGCGTATTGAACACCGGCGACGCCCGTGACATGCTGCTCGCCGACAGTGTGTTGGCGGGGCGTCTGCTGACAGCGACGACGATCGGGGCACGATTACGCGCGGCAGGCAAGCGCATGATGGTGGCGAGCGCTGGCTCGTCGGGATCGGCGTATCTTTTCGCAGGTGGCGACGGCACGCCCGTGGTGAACCCTGAACTGGTGCTCCCGGCAGCACTGGCGCCTGCGGTCACGCGTCTGTTGGGGGAGGCACCGCCCGACGCATCGCCGAACTTGGGCCGCAATGCGTGGGCTGTCGACGCGTTGCTGCGTGTCGGCATCGATTCGCTCGACGTGGATGTCGGATACCTCTGGCTTTCCGATCCCGACCACACGGCTCACGGCGCCGGACTTGGAAGCACGCTTGCCGATTCGTCCATACGTGCCGCGGATCGTGAGTTCGGTCGGCTGCTGGACGGACTTCGCACACGCGGGCTGCGCGATTCGGTGAATGTGATCGTGGTCTCCGATCACGGGTTCTCCACGCACGAGGGAAACACGAACGCGTTGCGCGCTCGGCTCGGTGGATTGGCCGACAGTGTGGTGATAGCGGGCAGTGCCGTACACGTGCTCCATGGCGGCACAGCCACACGAGATTCCGTCGTGCGCACGCTGCAGCAGTGGTCCGAGGCGGGGGCGATTTTCACCGCGTCCGATGGCGCAGGGCCGGGTGCTGTTCGCGGTACGGTGCTGGGAACGCTGCCGATGAGCGCCATTGCCTGGCAGCATGCGCGTGCCGCCGACGTGCTCTACTCCGCGCAATGGTCGCACGCAGCGAACAGTGCGGGGCACAAAGGCAGCACGCGCCAATCGGGGGTGGCGGGGCACGGGACGTCGAGCCCGTACGACATCACCGCAACCTTCGTGGCGGCGGGACCGGTGTTTCGCACCGGCGTTGTGGCCGCCACGCCGAGCAGCAACGCGGACATCGTACCGACGGTGCTGCATTTGCTCGGGCAACCGTCCACGCCGGCGGGAGTCACGGGACGGCCGCTGCTCGAACTCCTCACACGAGGCAAGGCGGCGCCGGCGGCAATCCGCGACAGCCTGACCGCAGAGGTGTCCGGCTATCGCACGGTCATGTACCGCACACGAGTCGGCGGAACCTTGTACTTCGACTCTACCCGCACGGTTCGCCGCTGACTCCGGGGGGTCGTGGTCTGGGTCTTTGTTAGTGTCGGGGCACTGCCACTACGGTCGGGGTACTGCTACTACGGTCGGGGCACTGCTACCACAGTCGGGGTCTCAACACAGTCGGGGTCGATGCCGGGTCTGGGGTTACCCACAGTCGGAGCGGCGGTCTTGGGGCGGCGCTTCGCTGGCGGGTCGGAGTCGGAGTCTGGGTCGGGGTCGGGGCCTGCCCCGACTTCGACCCCGACAGTGTTACCCCGACCCGACCGGGACCCCGACTGTATTGAGACCCCGACTGTGGTAGCAGTACCCCGACCGTAGTGGCTGTGCCCCGACTGTAGTGGCTGTACCACGACTACTACCCGCAACCCCGACCAAGACCACCGTCGAGGCCAGGGTCAAGGCCAGGGTCAAGGTCAGGGTCGCCGCACCGCTAAGCGTGCGACGCCCACGTCGTTTCTCCCGCCACGTACGGTAAGCACGGCTCGTACTTCCCCGGCGTTTCCTTGTAGCGCATCGCCTTGGTGTACCCGATCTCGCTCGTGAAGAAGCCGAGCATCGCGAGCTCTTTCATCATGCGGAAGTAGTGCTGCGGCGCGTCGGGCTTGCGTGTCTTCTGATACGCATGCTGCTCCGCGTCGAGCGTGGTGAGCAACGCCGTGCGCTGCTCCGGCGTCGCCTGCATGAATCCCACTTTGTGCGCCGTATTGCACGCGGCGTCCAGCGCCGTCATGCCGTCGCGGAAAATCTTCTGGTCGGCCGGCGTGTAAGTGTCGGTCACCATGAGCGCCATGAACGGCCCGGTCGCCGCCGCCTTCGCGCCCGGCGACTTGGGCGTCGTGGGCAGAATCGTGTCGGCGATTTCGTCGAGGTACTGCTGATCGGCCACCGTGAATTCGCCAATCGGCGCCGGGCCCGTTGCCGCCGCCTGCGTGCTGTCGGCCGCCGGCGGACGATCACCGGCACACGCCGTCATCAGTGAGCTGCCGCCCACGAACGCGACGCCACCAAGCAGCACGCTCACGCGCTTGATCGCTTCGCGGCGATCGATGCCGGAGAGCTTTTCGAAATCAGTCATCGCGGCGATCTCCTTACAGCTCGCGACGCTTGAGCGCATTCACGGCGAAGTCCGCCGCGCGCGCGGTCAGCGCCATGTAGGTGAGTGACGGATTCACGGCCGCCGCCGAGGTCATCGCCGAACCGTCGGTGACGAACACGTTGAGTGCGTCCCACACCTGATTGTTGGCGTTGAGCACCGACGTCTTGGCATCGCGCCCCATGCGCGCCGTCCCCATCTCGTGAATGCCCATGCCCGGCGCATAGCCGCCGTCGTACGTCTTCACGTCCTTTACGCCGCTGCTCTCGAGCATTTCCGCCATCTGCACGGTCATGTCCTTCCGCATCAGCTTTTCGTTTTCCTTGATCTCGCAATCGATCTTGAGTACCGGCAGGCCCCACTTGTCGGTTTTCGTCTCGTCGATCGAAATCATGTTGCTGTGATCGGGGAGCATCTCGCCGAATGCCGTGCCGCCGATGCTCCAGGCACCCGGCTGCGCCGCGCGATCCTTGAAGTCGCCGCCAATGCCCAGCTCGGCCACCGCTTCGCCCCAATCACTACGGCTCGCGCTTCCCTGATAGCCGTAGCCACGCAGGTACGGCTGCTTGTCGCCGAACAGATTCTGCCAGCGCGGGATGTAGAAGCCCGTCGGACGACGGCCGTAGTAGTACTTGTCGTCGAACCCTTCGAGACGACCGCTCGCGCCGAGGCGGAAGTGGTGGTCCATGAGGTTGTGCCCGAGTTCGCCGCTCGAGCTCCCCAGCCCACCAGGCCAGATGTCGCGCGCCGAACGCATGAGCAGCCACGTCGAGTTGAGCGTGGAGGCGCACACGAAGAAAATCTTCGCCTTGTACTCGGTCGCTTCCTTCGTGACCGCATCGACCACACGCACCGCGCTCACCTTCTTCGTGTTCTTGTCGTACACGAGTTCGTGCACGATGGAGTTCACCTTGAGCGTGAGGTTGCCCGTCTTCTGCGCGGCCGGAAGTGTGGACGACTGCGTGCTGAAGTACGCGCCGAAGATGCACCCCAGCCAGCAGGCGTCGCGCGTCTGGCACTGCCCGCGTCCCGGCAATGGCTGCGTGAGGTTGGCGCTGCGACCAATGATGAGATGGCGCTTGCCGCCGTAGTTCTTCTTGATCTGACCGGAGACGTGTTCTTCGCCGCAGTTGAGCGCAAAGCCCGGCAGGAATTCACTGTCGGGAAGCTGCGGCAAGTTCTCGCGCGTCCCCTGAATGCCGGCGTGCTTCTCGACGTACGAATACCACGGCGCGATGTCCTTGTAGCGAATCGGCCAGTCGACCGCGATGCCGTCCTTGGCATTCGCTTCGAAATCGAAATCGCTCCACCGGTAGCTCTGACGGCCCCACATGAGCGAGCGGCCGCCCAGGTGATACCCGCGATACCAGTCGAAGCGCTTCGTCTCGGTGTACGGCGAATCCTTGTCGTTCGCCCAGTAATCGAGATTCTTCTCGTTGAGCGGGTAATCGCGACTGAGCACCGGATAATCGGCGATCATCTTCTGCGTGCGGCCACCGCGGTGCGGATACTCCCACGGTCCCTTGGTGGCATTCTTGTAGCCGGTGATGTGGTCGATGTTGTGACCACGCTCCAGCATGAGGACCTTGAGCCCCTTCTCGGTAAGCTCTTTTGCGGCCCAGCCGCCGGAGATGCCGGAGCCTACGACGATCGCGTCGAACTCCGTGGTTTGCGCAGCCTGCACTGCTCCTCCTGTTCGGGCCCGGGTAGGGTGGGCCGAGTGGTACCTCACCGGCTGGGTGGGAAGATGCGCCGGTGTCGCCGCATGGGCGTCACCTCAAAAGCTGTACGGTGGTACCGTCGGACGCGAGGGGTGTTTCCGAAACAAGCACGCGCCCCGCACATCCGGCTTGACGGACGCGCGCAAAACGGCAGGTTGGGGCATGCTCTCCACTCCCATGTTGCGCTCCCTGCGCCACCTCGCCCTTGCCGCCGCCATGCTCGCGGTGGGCACGGCCTGCAGCGCCCGCCGCCCCGTGTCGCCGGACCCCGAGTACATCCACCCCGACGGTCCGCCCGCCAACCCGTTTTCGCCGGCGGTGCGCGTTGGGAATCTGGTCTTCGTCTCCGGCACGCTCGGCACGACCGGGACCGGCATGACGCTCGTTCCCGGAGGCATTTCGGCCGAAACGAAGCAGGTCATGGAGAACATCAAGCGCACGCTCGCGGCCGCGGGGCTTGGAATGGACCGGCTGGTCAAGTGCACGGCCTTTCTCGCCGACCTCAAGGAATGGCCGGCGATGAACGAGGTCTATCGCTCGTACTTCAGCAACGGCAAATACCCCGCTCGTGCGGCGGTCCAGGCCACGCTGCTCAATGGCGCGCGGGTCGAACTCGAGTGCACCGCGGCCGCACGGTAGAGTCCGTGCGACACGGCGGCTGAGGTCGCGCTACTCTTCGCCCGCGACGTTGTCGATGTTGTAGCCGAGGGCGCGCAGCTTGCCGCCCATCTCCTTGCGCTCCACTGACTTCGTGTACGCTTCGTCGGGCTCGATGGTCTTGCTCTTCACCAGATTGAGCAGCGCATCGTTGAGCGTCTCCATCCCGAGCTTCTTCTGCGTCTGGATGATGTTGGGAATCTGCACCGTCTTGCCTTCGCGAATGAGCGCGCTGACGGCCTTGTTCACCAGCAGAATTTCACGCGCAGCCACGCGACCGCCGCCGACTTTCTTGCACAGCGTCTGTGAAATGACGCCCTTGAGCGACTCGGCGAGCATGATGCGGATCTGGTCCTGACGGTCGGCCGGGAACTGATCGACGATACGGTTGATCGTGCTTGCCGCCGTGCTCGTGTGCAGCGTACCGAACACGAGGTGCCCCGTTTCTGCCGTCTCGAGGGCAATGGCGATCGTTTCGAGATCGCGCAACTCACCCACGAGGATGATGTCAGGATCTTCGCGCAGCGCGGCACGCAACGCGCTCTTGAACGACTGCGTGTGCACTCCCACCTGACGCTGCGTGATGAGGCACTTCTTGCTCTTGTGTACGAACTCAATGGGGTCTTCGATCGCGATGATATGATCGGAGCGCGTGCGGTTGATGAGATCGACGAGCGCGCAGAGCGTAGTCGACTTGCCGGAGCCCGTAGGGCCGGTGACGAGCACCAGTCCCTTCGTGAGATGGCAGAGGGCCTGCACCTCGGGCGTGATGCCCATCTCATCGACGGTCACGGTGTTGCTCGCGATCGTTCGCGTCACCGAGGCTACGCCGTGCCGGTCGCGCAATACGTTCACACGGAAGCGGCACACGCCTTCGATCTCGTGCGCGAAGTCCGTATCCCACTGCTGGTCGTACTCGCGCTTGTTCTTCTCCGGCATGATGGAGCGCATCATCGCCGTGATCGATTCGTTGGACAGCGGCTGCTCGTCTTCGAAGCGCAGCAGATCGCCGCCCATGCGGAAGATGGGCGGCTCGCCCACACGCAGGTGCAAGTCGGCAGCACCGCGCGAGACCTGCATGCGCAGCAGGCGCTCGAGCGCGTCCTTGGCCTCTTCGTTCGAGGCAAACGGGCCAAACGGCGCGTCTTCCTCACGCTTGCGCAGCGGGGTGGGCTCCGGGGCCGGCGTGCCGGCACTTGGACGGCCCGCCCACTGCCGAATGCGAATGCGCAGGCGATCCGGGTCGGGCTCCTGCTGCACCAGCCACTGCTTGCCGTTCCACGTGTACATGAACTTGATGCCGTCGGCCGCGACGATGGCCGGCCGGTCTTCGGGCGTGGCCATTTCACTGACGAGCGCGAGCACCTGCGACTGTGTCAGCACCTGAGTGCTCACCTGCAGCAAGCCACTCGGCGTGATGCACCGAATGGGAGCGTCGGTCTCGAGGACAATCTGGGAAGCAGTGCCTGCTTCCAGGCGCGGCAGGACCTTGTCGAGTTGGGGCACGCTGTTACGGCAATGGCAAGTGAGTCAGACAGTCGGCCCGCGTGACCGTTACGGCGTCGGAACGGCGAGGGAATTTGGGCAGACCACGGACATGACGAGCCAAGGGGGGGCGGGGAAACGGGAGGCAGCCGACGTTGCTACGCGCCTGCCATCTGTGGTTCCTGCCGTCCGCCGTCTCGGCGTGGTCCCGCGGAATCGCGCCGAGTACGGCAGACGGCAGCCACACAGATGGCAGGGACGCAGGAGGACTGCGGTGCCCGCGCGCCTGCCGTCTGTAGTTCCTGCCGTCCGCCGTCTCGGCGTGATTCTGCGGCATCGCGCCGAGTGTCGCAGACGGCAGCCACACAGACCGCAGGGACGCAGGAACTAACCTACCCGCCCAGCAACGCCGGTCCCATCGCCGCCGTGCACAGGAGTCCCAGCGCCGTCATCACCGTGCGCAGCCGCCCGTTCCACGACGGTAGCAGCCCGGCCTGCGACGCCGACACGTCCCACGCCAGCTGCAGGACGCTCGAGACGACCACCATGCCGTAGCCGGCAAGCAGGTCGACCTGCGGCACCATGGCCAGCAGCCCCACCACCGACGGCATCGCCGCGAGGATGAGACGCACGAGATTGGGGGCGTGCGGTGCCCGCGCCAGTTCGGCCCCCCAGCGTGCACCGCCAAGAAAGCTGAGCGTCAGCGCGGTATACATGAGGAACACCACCTTGGCCGACTCGGCGTACTCGCCTCGCTGGTACACGATCACGAGGCAGGTGAGGAACGGCGCGAGCCCCGACAGGCTCACGAGCCACAGGGCGCGGGAGGGCATGGGCGACGGCGCGGGGGCCGATGCAGGCGGTTCGATGGGCGGCATACAAAAAAGCTGCACGGTAATGGCGCCGCATGGAATCGGGCGGTAGTCTCCCGCCATGCCATCCACAGCCTCCCGCCTGTCCGTTTTCACGGAATCCGTCATTCGTGGTACGACGCGCCTCGCCAACCAGCACGGCGCCATCAATCTGTCGCAGGGCTTCCCCGACTTCGATCCGCCAGAGGTGCTGCTGGAAGGGCTCGAGCGCGCGACGCGCGGGCCGTTTCACCAGTACGCCGTCACGTGGGGCGCGCCGCGCTTCCGGCAGGCGCTGGCGAACAAGATCAGTCACTTCACGAAGCTCGACGTCGATCCCGATCAGCATCTCGTGGTGACGTGCGGCAGCACCGAAGCGATGATGGTGGCGATGATGACGGCGTGCAATCCGGGCGACAAGGTCATCGTCTTCTCGCCCTTCTACGAGAACTACGCCGCCGACGCGATTCTCTCGGGCGCGGAACCGATTTACGTGCCGCTGCATCCCCCCGGCTTCGGCTTCGACGAAGACGACTTGGCGAAGGCGTTCGCGCAGCGTCCCAAGGCCATCGTGATCTGTAATCCGTCGAACCCCAGCGGCAAGGTGTTCACGCGCGATGAGCTGATGACGATTCTCAAGTACGCCGAACAGTACGATACGTGGGTCATCACCGACGAACCGTACGAGCACATCATCTACGCGCCGAACGAGCATGTGTACTTCAACACGCTCCCCGGGGCCTTCGAGCGCACGATCACGTGCAACTCGCTGAGCAAGACGTACTCGATCACCGGGTGGCGCCTGGGCTATGTGCACGCGCCGGCGGCGGTGATCAATCAGGCCAAGAAGGTGCATGACTTCCTCACCGTTGGCGCCGCAGCGCCGCTCATGGAAGCGGCCGTCGGCGCGCTCGAGTTGCCGCCGTCGTACTACGCGGGGCTCACGGAGATCTACACCGCGAAGCGCGAACTCTTCCTCGATATTCTGCGCACGACGGGGCTCCCCTTCACCGAGCCACAGGGCGCGTACTACGTCATGGTCGACATCAGCGCGCTGGGCTTTGCCGACGACACCGCGGCGAGCGAGTGGCTCATCAAGGACGTCGGCGTGGCGGGCGTGCCGGGCTCGAGTTTCTTCCGCGAGCCGGTCAAGCATCTCATTCGCTTTCACTTTGCCAAGCGCGAGGAAACGCTGCGCGCGGCGGGCGAGCGTCTGGGGCAGCTGAGCGTGCGGGCGAACGCGGGGCGCTAACCGCAGTTCCCCCGCTCCTGCCATCTGAGGTTGCTGCCGTCTGCCGTCTCGGCGCGAACCCGCCGCATCGCGCCGAGACAGCAGACGGCAGCCACTCAGACAGCAGGAGCGCAGTACGTCATCCGCCGTTGAGAAACGCCATCACATCTGCCACCGTGCGTGCCGCGTCTTCCTCGTGCGGTACGTGACCGAGCTCCGGATAGATGACCAGCTGTGCGTTAGGCAGCAGTCGCTGAAAACGCGCAGCGGTTGCCGGCGGAATGAGCTGGTCGCGACCGCCCCACAGCAACAGCGTGGGCGCGGTAATGGCGGCAAGCCTCGCCGTGTCGGCGCCCGGCGCCATTTGCGCAAAACGTGCGGGAAGCGCGGCGCGGTTTCCTTCGCGGAGCGTCAGCTCGTAGTAGCGCGTCACCAGGTCGGGCGTCACGCGCGACGGATCGCCGTACACGTTCTTTACGCTCGACTCCACCACGTTGCGCGGCAGAATGCGCGTGAAGATCCACGACAGCGACGGCGTGCGGGCCATGCGGAAGCCAATCGGGACCGACGTTGACGCGAGCGGAAACCCGGCCGGGTCGACGAGCACCAGCTTGCGCACGCGCGTGGGATACGCTGCGGCTACCTCCCAGGCGATCTCGCCCCCCAGCGAATTGCCGGCGATGTCCGCGCGCGCGATATGCAGGGAGTCGAGTAGTGCCACGACAAAGCGCGTGTAGCGCGTCATGCGATAATCGCTGGCGCTGTCGGGGCCCGTGAGCCCGAACCCTGGCAGGTCCACCGATATCACCCGCCGTGACCCGCGTAACGCCGCCGACCACCCTTCCCACGTATGCAGACTCGCTGACGTGCCGTGCAGCAGCAGTACCGGCACGCTGTCGGCGGCTCGCCCTTCGTCTCGAAAATGCGCCTGCAGGCCATCCACCGGCCGAAAGCGCGACGGCGACGGGGCCCAACGCGTCGAGAGCTCGGCGACGCTCCGGTCTGGCGCGCGAATGGCCAGTGCCGCCACGGCCAGCGCACAGGCTCCGGCGAGAGCGGGTAGTCGCCAGCGCCTACGGCGCACGCCCATCACTCGGACGGGCGGGGACTACCTCAGTCACCGCAGCCGGCTCGACCGGCGCTGTCGCCGAGAGATAGAGGGCCACGAGGACCAGGATGGCAAAGGCGAGCATCGCAGCGCGGGCAGATCGCATCTCTCGAATATCGTTCGCCGCTACGGTGCGCGCGATCCCCCGAGCCGGTCGCGCGCGTCTTCCCAGAAACGACGGACCGGTTCGGGGATGTCAAAGGTGAGGGCCTGGTGGTAGAAACCGCTCGCGGTCGAAAAGTCGCCCGCCCGCTCGTGGAGAAAGCCCATCGCTGCGGGCCAGCCGGCCCAGTCACCGAGGGCTCGTTCAAGGCCCAGTCGTTGTGCCTCCAGTTCCTCGAGTGCCACCGCCGCATGCCCGGCCTCCGCCAGCGCCACCAAACGCGCGAGCTGGATTGCGGGGGTCGGCGTGCTGCGCAGGAGGTCGTCGTACACCGCGACGATGCGATCCCACGGTGTGTCGGCGTACGTCGGTGACGTCACATGCAGGCAGGCGATTTCCGCCTCCAGATGGTAGCGCGTCCGCTGCGTGCCGGTGGCCGATGCCGCCAGTGCGCGTGCGCCCATCGCGATCGCGCGCTGGTCCCAGCGAGAACGGTCTTGTTGGGCGAGCGACACCACCGCCTCGTCGCTGTTCGCCGGCAACCGGGCACTCGTGAAGTACAGGAGGGCGGCGAGTGCTTGTCCGTCGGCGGTGGCTGTGGCGGGGGATGCGAGGAGCAGGCGCACGAGTCGCAGCGCCTCCCCGCACAGCTCCATCCGCCGTTGCGATTCGTCGGCGGTAGGCAAGTGGCCTGCGGTGAAAATGGCGTACACCACGGCCAGCACGTCATCGAGGCGCGCCACCAACGCTTCCCCCTCCGGTACCACGAACGACGGACGCACGTCATGCAGCGAACGCTTTGCGCGGACGATGCGCTGGGCGACCGCCGACGGTGCGGCACACAACAGGCGGCCGATCTCGTCGACACTGAGCTGTGCGACCGTCTTGAGCGTGAGGGCCACCCGCGACTCGGCGCTAAGCGACGGATGGCAGCACATGAACAAGAGGCGGAGCTGGTCGTCCTCGCCCTCAGGCGTGGCAGATGGGTCGGGCGCCGGCGCGCTCTCGAGGTGCACGTCGGCGTCGGGCGCGAGGCGCCGCTCAGGCCGAAGACGATCGAGATACCGCCGTTCCGCCACCCGTATCAGCCAGGCCAACGGCTGCTGCGGAGCCCCCTGAAGCGGCCAGCGGCGCGTCGCCGCCACGAAGGCGTCCTGCACCGCATCTTCTACGAGGTCGAGCCGGTGCGTACCAAAGCGTCGCAACAGCACCGAACTCACGGCGGCGGCGGCCTCGCGAAAACCGCGGGCGTCGTCCAGCATCGCGAGCCCCAAATTGAAGGATGTCGATTCCATCAGCGATGCTGCGTCATCCCTGTGCACGGGACAGATGGGCCACGTGCTCCACCGTTTTCGAAGAGGAAGAAGACCATGGCGAAGTTCATGCTGTTGCTCACCGACGACCCCAGCGAGTATGCCACCATGTCACCGGCTGAGCTGCAGGCCGTGATCGCGCGATACATGGCGTGGTCCGACCGGCTGGGTGCAGAGGGCAAGCTCGTGGGCGGAGAGAAGCTTGCGGACGAAGGGGGAAAGCTGCTGCGAAAGGAGGGAGGCAAGGTCGTGGTACGCGCTGGACCCTACGCCGAGCTCCGTGAAGTCGTTTCGGGGTTCTTCATTGTGCAGGCGGCAGACTACGACGAGGCGGTCGCCATCGCCCAGAGCTGTCCGCACGCGGACTCCCGCGGCAGCATCAGTGTCCGGTGCATCGAGTCGACCGGCTGCTCAGTTCGCTGGAGAGATGAAAGGGCGGAGACGACGCAGACCCGCAGAGCGTGGCTACTTCAACGGCAACGCGACCCCGTCAACTCGTTCCAGCACCTTCACCCCCAGCAATTGGGCAAGCGTCGGCGCAATGTCGACCGTGCGTACGAACTGCGACCGCACGCCCGGCGTGACGCCGAAGCCGCTGAACAGCAGCGGGACGTGCGAGTCGTAGTCGCGCGGCGATCCGTGTGACGCGATGTTGCCGCCCCACGTGGAGAGCGGGTCGAGCGTGATGACCGCCTCCACGTTGACATCCGCCGGGAACTGGTGCCCCCAGCGTCGTGCAATCACATCACTCGCGCTGTCGGCCAGCAGTTGCTGAAAGCGATCGACCCGCGCGACCCCCGGTACCGTGCGGATTTGCGCGAGAAAGAAATCGAGTGCGGCCTCGAAGTCGGCGGACTTTTTGAACAGCCGGCGGTCGGCGAGCACGATGTTGACGTCAGTCTCGATTGCGAACGTGTCCACCTTGAGCGCCCGCAATTTGTCGCGGAGCGCGGGAATGATGGGTGCGAGCGAGACGCGACGTGGCGTCGGCTGCATGCTCGCCGGCGCCAGCTCCGGAATGGTCCCCACGCCATGATCGCTCGTGAGCACCACCGTGATGCTCGACGAATCGCGCATTTTGTAGAGCGAGTCGAGGAACACCCCGACGGCGCGGTCGACGCGCAGCACCTGATCGTGCATTTCGCGCGAGTCGGGCCCGTAGTTGTGTCCGATCACATCGGTGGCCGACAGCGAGACGGCGAGCAAGTCGGTCTGCGCATTCGCCCCGGTGCCCGCACCCAGTTTCAGGGATTCCACCCCGTGCAGCGCGAACGCCAGCACCATGTCGTCGATGAACGGGGTGATGCGCACCATGGCCCCGGCATCGATGACGTCTTCAGTCACCTTGTGCGGAAATACGAAATCGCGTCCCGCCATCTCGATGGGCACGCTGTCCTTCTCGGCATAGGCACTGTCGGGAAGAAGGAGCGACCACGACGTCCCGGCATATTTCGCGACCATCTGGCGCTCGTTGAACGCCGACACCCACGGCGGCAGGTCTTTGCGATAGTAGGTGCTGGTGAGAAAACGACCGTCGATGGAATACCAATACACGTCGGCCTTGGAGCGCCCCACCGGGAGGATGGCGCCGCGGTCCTTCATGGAGACCGAGAGCGTGCGCGAGCGCTTGTCGGCGGCGGTCATCCAGTCCACGAGCGTGGTGCCGCGGAAGCGGGTGGGGGAGGCCCCCGGGCCATAGCCGCCCGCCACCAGTGGCGCCGAGGGGTCATCCACCCCGATGGCGTTCATCATGATGCCCGTCGAGCGCGGGAAACGTCCCGAGAGCAGGGTGGCATGACCCGGTGCGGTTTCGGTGATGGCATGGTCATGATGCGCATCGGCGAACCGGGCGCCGCCGCGGGCGAGTCGGGCAATGCCGCCCGTCAGCTGGGCGCCGTACCGCTCGAGATAGTCCGCGCGGAACTGGTCGATCGTGATGAGCACGACCAACGATGGCTTTTGCTGCGCCCCCTCGGCGCTCTTGGAGGAGACCGGCGGTGGGACGGGCGCCGCCGCTCCGGCCATGCAGGCCACGGCAAACAGCAGGGAGAGTCCGTATAGAGAACGCTTCATGAGCCGAATGTATGGCGCGAACGCCGTGGACGCACGATACTGGACGTTGTGTCGTTTTCCAGTTTGTCTCTGATACCATCTTGGTGGAGCAATCGTTCATGAGCGGACGCGGGTGGCGGTCTACTCCGGCCAGTCGGGTGGTCGTGCGCTGCCTCGTGTACTACTCGGTGCTTGTCGGGGTCACGGCCTACCTCGCGCGACGGGGAGCCAGTCGGTTGCCCCCTTCGCTGGAGGCACTCATGGGCATGGGTGCCCAGTCGGTGAGTCCCTCCGCCTCCTTCAGCGATCTCGCCAACGCGCCGCCAACCGTCGGCCTCGACGAAGCCACGCTGGCGGTCACGGTCGGCGTGGCCATGGCGGCGGCGGCACTGCTATCGCTGCCGGTGGCGTGGATTTATCTGCTCACGCGCGCCAAGCGCGGCTACCAGCAGTCGGTCGTGCAGCTGCTGGTGGTGCTCCCCACGGTCGTCGCTGGCATCGTGCTGCTGGTGAAGTACTCGCTCGCGCTCGCCTTCTCGCTGGCCGGCATCGTTGCGGCGGTCCGCTTCCGCAACTCGCTCGACGACTCGAAAGATGCGGTCTATGTGTTCCTGGCGACCGCCATCGGGTTGTCGTCGGCGGTGAATCTGCCGGTGGCGGCGGTGCTCTCGATGGGATTCAACGTCCTGGCCTTTGCGCTCTGGTACACCGATTTCGGCAACGCCCCCGTGGAGCTCGACGGACGCTTGGCCGAACGCAAACTGCAGCGTGCCAAGCAGATGTCCCGCACCGGGACGTTCGTCGCACGCATGGATGACGAAGTGCTCAAGAACATGACCACCGAGCAACTCGAAGGACTGGCCGATCGGGCCTGGCGTCGCGCCAAGGCGAATAACATGACCACCGAAATGCCCGTGGTGGTCGAAGAAAAGACGCTCCGCCTCACCACCGTCAATGCGACGGTTCTGCGACGGTCGCTCGAACCACGGCTATCGGAGTTCACGAAGACGTGGCGTTTTGGGAGCATGGAGGTGGGTGAAGAGCAGACGGTCATCGAGTACCGCGTGCAGCTGCGCAAGAAGAGCACCCCCGAAGATTTGCTCTCGCTCGTGCGCGCGGCCGGTGCGTCACAACTGTCTGCGGCGGAAATCGAATGACGAAACGGTTGAAGGAGGCCCGCATCTCACACGCGTTGCGACGTTCGTTCGTTCGGGCCACGGCCGCAGTCGCGTTCGCACTCACGTGCACCACGCCCATGCTCGTCTCCGCACAGGAGACCAAGCAGAAAACGCCGAAGGCGGACAAGAAGAAGGCGGAGGGAGATTCCACCCCGCCCAAAATTCCCAATCCGCGGTTGTTCCGGCGCGAAACACCGTTCGACATCACGCTGACGCTCAATCTCAAGCAGATCAAGAAGGACAAGCAGCAAGACGCGCCGTGGCGGACGGCCACGGTGAGCTACACGGATTCGTCAGGCAAGAAGGTGTCGGTGCCGGTGCGCGCCAAAACGCGCGGCGTGTGGCGCCTCAAGCATTGTGACTTTCCGCCGCTGCGTCTCAAATTCGGCGACAAGTCTGCCGATGGCACCGAGTTCGCCAACCTCGATGAGCCCAAGCTCGTGGGCTACTGCCGCAACACCCCGCAATACGAGCAGTACAACCTGCAGGAAGCACAGCTGTACCGCGTGTACCGCCAGCTCACCGACCTGTCGCACAAGGTACGTATTCTCCGCATCGCCTACGCCGACAGCGCGACGGGCACGGTGGAAACGACGCGCTATGGGTTCATCATCGAAGATCCCGCGCAAATGGCTGCGCGCGCCGGCGGCAAGATCCTCGCGCGAAAAGGGGCCAAGGCCGACGATCTCGAGCCGTCCGCCAGCGCCATGGCGTACACGTTCTTGTATTTCATCGCGAACACCGACGTGTCCTTCAACGGGCTGCACAACGGCGAAATCGTCTCGCTTCCCAATGGACTGTATGCGCCGGTGTCATACGACTTCGATTTCTCCGGCGTGATCAATGCCCACTATGCAGGGACCGATCCGTCGCTCCCCATTCGCAATGTGCGCACGCGGCTCTTCCGCGGCTGGTGCTCACAGGAAGAGGCGTATCCAGCGGTGTACGAAATCTTCCGCCAGAAACGCCCCGCGATTGAAGCGCTGTACGCCGATAGCATCGGCCGGTTGATTACGCCGGGTACCATCAAGAACACGCTGGCGTACTACGATGAGTTCTACAAGGAAATCCGGACCGACGAGACGGCAAAGAAGTCCGTCTTCCGGGATTGCCTCAGGTAATCACTGCAGGAACTTCGGGAGTTCGCGAGGCAAGCGGAGGACGAACTCCGCCCCGCCTCCCTCGCGCGCGCGGTACAGCACGTCGCCGCGCTGCGCACGCGCAAACGTGCGGGCGATGTTCAGTCCCATCCCCATGCTGGCTTCGCCGGAAGACTCGACGTAGCTGCGCGTGTAGCGGCGCATGGGGGTGAACAATTTCTCCACGTCGCCCGAAATACCGGGGCCGCGGTCCGCGACAATCATGTCGATGGTGGTATCCGCCGCGTGTACGAACACGTCGATCGGCGTCGTCGGCGCCGAGTAACGCGCCGCGTTCTGCAGCAGGTTGCCCAGTGCCTGCACCGACAACGTCATGTCGCAGGCGACCTGCAACGTCTCATCCATCGCGGCCACGCGCACCTCCCGAGTGGTGAGTGCTGCCTCCCACGACTTGAGCGCGGTCTGAATGACCTCGTGGGGCGCATGGTGCCGCGACATCAGGAGCGCACTTCCGCTTTCGCTCGCGAAGCGCTGCATGGTCCCGATGAACTCGCCCAGTCGCATCGCTTCTTCGCCAATGCGTCGAAGCGCCACATCGGGCTCGAACCCCGAGGCGGGGTCGGCGAGCAGCGATAGGGTCGCGACCGGCGAGCGGAGATCGTGCGCCACCGAGCTGATGAGGGCGTTCTTGAGGCGGTCCGCCTCTTTCAGAACTCGCGACGTCGACGCCTCACGCTCCAGCTGCAGGCGCTCGCTGCTGAGTCGCTCCACTTCGCGCGTACGCTCCTCGGCAATGCGTCGTGCTGCCTGCTCAGTGGCGAATCGCTCGGAGATCATCCACCCCGTCGCCAGAAATCCGAGCAGCACGATCCAGTCGAGATTGGTGGCCGAGCTCAATGCAAAGCGTGGCGGCACGAAGTACCAGTCCACCGCCAGATAGCTCAGCGCCACGAGCGTGAGCGACAGCGCGCGCCCACCGTGCCGGCTCGCTGCGATGACCAGCACGAGATAGCCAAGCATGCCGTGCGCCACGCGAATGTCGGGGATCTGGGAGATGGAAAAGAAAAACCCCGTCACGACCAGATACATGGTCAACCAGAACAGCCACACCCGCGCTGTTCGCTGTGTCACGTGGGCCCGTTGAACCGGTATCCGACTCCGGGCTCGGTGATGATCAGTCGGGGCATTTGCGGGTTGGGTTCGATCTTGCGGCGCAGGTGCGTGATGTGCACGCGCACATGCGTCGAGTAGTCGCCGAACTCACGATCCCACACGAGGTCCCACAGCTGTTTCGGGGAGAGGGTACGCCCCGCGTGCAGCACCAAGGCCCGCAGCAGCGCCCACTCGGTGGGCGTGAGGCGCTGTGGCTGCCCGTTCCGCACGATACGCTGACTCACCAGGTCGATCTCGACACCGTCGACGACGATCTGTGCCCACGAGCGCGCGGCGAGCGAGGTGATGGAGCGTCGGAGCTGGCCTCGGACGCGGGCGAGCAGCTCGGAGGCGCCGCACGGCTTGATGAGAAAGTCGTCGGCGCCCGCGTCGAGCAGAGCGACCTTGGCGTCTTCGGTGTCGCGCCCCGACAACACGATGATCGGGACGTCGGTCAACGCCCGCAGTCGGGTGACCAGTTCGGTCCCGTCACCATCTGGGAGCCCCAGATCGAGCACGATCAAATCGGGTTTCGCGTTGCCGGCTTCGCGAAAGGCGTCGGCCAACGTGGAGGCCGTGCGGACGTCGCGGCAGATGGTCCCGAGGGTATGGGCAAGCGTCTCGCGCAACGCATCGTCATCTTCGACGATGAGTATCCGTTCCGGATCGAGCCACTCCCCGATTTGATACGGCATGGCGCTCTGTCGACCGAGGCGATAGACGGTAGGACCAGATGATCCGCCGACCCAGCGGACCAATCGGACCGCTGCTGCACCCGTATATCCTAATCCCCAGAGGACGCGAATATCAAACCGGTTGCCGCGTGCGGACGGCCCCCGTCGTCAGTGAGCGGCGGGAACGCCCGTCTGCTGCTTCGCGACGCGTGCGAGCACCACGTACGACATGATGCGGATACGCAATCCTTTCGCACACACGGCGGCCAGCTCGTTCAGCCGCTCGAGCGCATCCACCACCGGCAGCAACTCCTCGGGGGAGAGGGGCACGGTCGCGTCATACCCGGCCGCGATGCAGGCCGAGCGCCACAGCTCCTCGACCTCCTCGTCCTCCACATACCGGGCCAGCGAGGCGAGTACCATGGCTCGCGACGGCGCTTCGAGGCCGTAGCCTGGAATCGTCTCGGTCACGGCCGCAGCTCGACACGACGGGTCTCGATACGACGCATGGCTTCAGCGGCATACCGCTTCAATGTGGCCAACTCCGCGTCCGTGAATGCCTTCGCTTCAACCCCCGCGACGCACAGCGATCCCAGCGCGTGCCCGCGCGAACTGACCAGCGGCATGCCGGCGTAGCACCGCAGCCCATCCTGAGAGACCAGGGGACTACCCTGAACCAGCGGATTGGTCTGCGCGTCGTTCACCACGAACGCCGCCTTGGTCGCCACGGTATAGCGGCAAAACGACCACTCGGCGGGGGTTCCACCGGCTTCCTCGAGCCATCCACCCAGTCCATGCTGCGCGGCAAAATGCTGCGCTTCATCGAGCACGATGGTCACGAGCCCCATGGGCACACCCATGGCCGCCGAGGCCTCGCGGCAGACGTCCTGCAGAATGTGCTGGACGTCCGGTTCGGTGAGGCGAAGTGCCGCGATCTCCCGCAGCCGCTCCCGGTTCTGCAGCGACTCCGCAATGGCGCGCGAGTCCATTGCGTCCGTAGCCCCCTCGGCGGAGAACTGCGGAAACAGATCCATCAAAGTCACATCATCCATGAACGTCGTCGTTCTCCGTCGGCAGCGGGGGTCTGCTGCGGAGTATCGGCCCGTCCCTCCGAAATCCGAAGAGACGGGCGTTTCGGACCTAGGTCTTACGCGGCGCTGAGCGTCCCGAGGTCGATCACGAAGCGATACTTGACGTCGGACTTGAGCATGCGCTCATAGGCGTCGTTGACGGCATCCGCGGCGATCAGTTCGATGTCGGCGGTAATGCCATGCTGGCCGCAGAAGTCGAGCATTTCCTGCGTTTCGGCAATGCCGCCAATGAGGGAGCCAGCCAGGCGGCGGCGCTTCATGATGAAGGTGAAGGCGCCAGGCGCCGGGTGCGGCTCGGGTGACCCGCCCAGCAGGACCAGGGTGCCGTCGAGGCGCAGCAGCTGCATTTCGCTATCGATGTCATGCGGTGTGCCGACGGTATCGATGATGAGGTCGAGCGAATTGCGGAGCCCCTTCATGGCCTGCGCGTCCTTCGACACCACCACCTCATGCGCCCCGAGGCGACGGGCGTCGTCGGCCTTGGAGGGGGACGTGGTCAGCACCACCACGTGCGCGCCCAGCGCGGCGGCCAGCTTGACCGCCATGTGCCCGAGCCCACCAATCCCGACGACGCCGACACGTGAGCCCTTGCCGACCTTCCACTGGCGCAGTGGCGACCAGGTGGTGATGCCGGCGCAGAGCAGCGGGGCGACGGCGGCCGGATCGAGATTCTCCGGGACGCGAAGGACGAACTTCTCGTTGACGACGATATCGGAGGAGTAGCCGCCCTGGGTGGGGCGCCCCGTTTCCTTTTCGACCGAGCCGTAGGTGCCGGTCATGCCGTTGTCGCAGTACTGCTCGAGGCCATCGCCACAGGGCTGGCAGCTCTGGCAGCTGTCCACCATGCACCCCACGCCCACGAGGTCACCGGCCTTCCAGCGGGTGACGTCGGCGCCAACGGTGACCACGCGCCCGACCACCTCGTGTCCCGGCACCTGAGGATAGGCACACGGTCCCCATTCGCCGCGCACGGTGTGAAGGTCCGAGTGGCAGATCCCACAGAAGAGGACCTGAATGTGTACGTCCTGCGCACCCACATCGCGGCGGTCGAACCGCCAGGGGGCGAGGGGGGAAGCCGCGTCGTAGGCGGCAATACCGGAAGTTGGAATCATAGATTTTAAACGTGCCGGTGGCGGCGTACGTTCTCAATACGTAAACATCCCCATGTTTACTCCCCAGCTCCCTTTCTACCTGATCATGTCCCTTACACGCTTCGTCCCGCGGCTGGCCGCGGTGACCGGTGGGCTCGTGCTTCACGGCACGCTGCTCGCCTCGGCCCTCGGCGCCCAGGCGCTCGACTCGGCCACCGTGGCCGGTATGCGCTGGCGCACGGTTGGCCCGGCCAACTTCATGGGCCGCCTCTCCGACGTCGTCGGCATCCCGAGCCCGTCCAAGACGATTTTCGTTGCGGCGGCCGGCGGCGGCATCTGGAAGAGCACCAACAACGGCATCACCTGGCGTCCCACGTTCGACGACAAGCGCATCATCTCCATGGGGATGCTGGCGATTGCGCCGACCGATACGCAGCAGGTATGGGCGGGTACGGGCGAGCCCAACTCGCGCAATTCCATCGAGCCCGGCGGCGGCATCTTCAAGAGCACCGACGGCGGCCTCACCTGGAAGCCCATGGGACTCGAGAAGACCGAGCACATCGGGCGTATCGCGGTGCATCCGACCAACCCGAATGTCGTGTTCGTTGCCGCGCTCGGTGCGGCGTGGCGTTCCAACCCCGACCGTGGCCTGTACAAGACGACCGACGGCGGGCAGAACTGGAAGCTCGTCAAGTTCATCAGTGACAAGGCTGGCTTCGTCGATGTCGCCATCCACCCCAAAAACCCCAACGTCGTCTTCGCGACGAGCTGGGAGCGCCGGCGCACGCCGTACTCGCTCTTCAGCGGCGGGCCGGGCTCGGCGCTGTGGAAGAGCACCGACGGCGGTGAGACGTGGGCGGAAGTGAAGGGCAACGGCTTCCCGGCGGGCTACAAGGGACGCATGAGCCTCGACATCAATCTGGCCAACCCCGACGTCATGTACATGATGGTCGAGGCGGCGAGCAACGCCACGGGGCCGATTGTCGGCGAGCGTTCGCCGAAGCTCAACGGCTTGTACAAGAGCACCGATGGCGGCACCACGTGGGCGCAGATGAACAACATCAACGTGCGCCCGTTCTACTACTCGCAGGTGCGCAGCGATCCGAAGAATCCGAATCGCGTGTACTTCTCGAGCACCGAACTGCAGCTGTCGGAAGACGGCGGCAAGACGTCGCGTAGCGCCGCGCAGAACGTCCACGTGGACGACCACGGGATCTGGATCGATCCCAACGATCCGCAGCGCTGGTTCCTGGCCAACGACGGCGGCATTGCAATCACGTACGATGCCGGTGGCAATTTCGTGCAGTTGCAGAACCTCCCCATTGGGCAGTTCTACGAAGTCGCGTTCGACATGGCCGTGCCGTACAACATCTGCGGCGGTGCGCAGGACAACGGCACGTGGTGCGGCCCCAGCAAGCGTCGCGTGAATCAGACGAGCCTCGGCTACTGGTTCACGATTGCCGGTGGTGACGGCTTCTATGCGGCCATGGATCCGACGGACCAGAACATCGTCTACGGCGAATCGCAGGGTGGTAACGTGTCGCGTCTCAACCTCAAGACCGGTGAGCGCTACGCCTTCCAGAAGCCGTCGTGGCAGGCGAAGTACAAGGAGTGGGAAGACTCGATCGCCACGGTGCGCGGTGACCCGCTCACGCCGGCGACGAAGGCGCAGAACACCGCCATTGCCGCGCTCCGCAAGCAGCAGGCGAAGGACTCGGCCGATCTCGCGCTGCGCTTCAACTGGAACTCGCCGTTCTTCCTGTCGCCGCACAATCCGGCGGTGGTGTACTTCGGCGGCAACCGCGTGCTCAAGTCGAGCAAGCGCGGTGAGGACCTCCAGATCATCTCCCCCGACATGTCGAAGGGGCTGACGGCCAAGCTCGATACGGCGCTTCGCCTGACGGGTGGCATTACGCTCGACGCGACCGGCGCCGAAACGTACGGCACCGTGGTCGCGCTCGAAGAGAGCCCCGCCAAGCCTGGCCTGCTGTATGCCGGGACCGATGACGGCAACGTGTGGAAGAGCAGCAACGATGGCGCGACGTGGGAAAATCTGGCGCCGCGCATCACGGGGCTTCCCAACAACGGCGAAGTGTACGTCACGCGCATCGAAGCGTCGAAGTTCGACGCGAACGTGGTGTACGTGGCGTTCGACAACCACCGCAACGGTGATTTCAAGCCGTACCTGTTCGTTTCCAAGGATGGCGGCAAGACCTTCACGAGCCTCGTGAACAATCTGCCTGCCGACGGCAACGCCGACTTCCTGCACGTGGTGCGCGAAGACCCGACCAATGCCGACGTGTTGTACGTTGGCAGCTCGCTCAGTGTGTACGCCTCGATCGATCGTGGCGTCACGTGGTCGAAGCTCGCGTCGGGGCTGCCGAGTGTGCCGGTGTACGATCTGCAGATTCATCCGCGCGATCGTGAGCTCATTGCCGCCACGCACGGCCGTGGGTTCTGGATTGTCGACGTGTCGGCGCTGCAGCAGATGAACAAGACGGTGGCCGCCAAGCCGGTGCATCTGTTCCAGCCCCGGACCGCGTTCCAGTGGGGCGAAGAACCGCTTCGTGGCGCGTCGGGGAACGGCAACGCACAGGGCTTCTTCGCGACGCCCAATCCGGCGTACGGCGCGAACATCACGTATCGCATCACGCAGGCCGGTGCGCCGGCGCGCATCAGCGTGCTGAACGCGGTCGGCGATACGGTATCCACGATCTCCGGGCCCGGTACGGTGGGGCTCCACACGGTGTCGTGGAACTTCACCGTGAACGGCCGTCCCGCGCCGCGCGCGCCGCTGTCGGCGAGCGAAAAGCGTGACAGCATTTTGCGCGCGGTGCGGATGCCGCAGGTGCTCGATTCGCTCACGAAGGCCAAGTACGACAGCACCGCACTCGCGCTCGCGAAGCAGCTGCTCAACCCCGTCGGTGGCGCCGGCAATTTCCGCGGCGGCGGCGGTGGCGGCGGCGGACGTGGCGCTCAGGGCCCGTGCGAGCGTCCGTTGACGCAGTGGGAGACGTTCTGCGAACGCCCCGCGGAAGCGGCCGCCCGCGGCCCGCAGGCCAATGTGGCTGAGCTGCAGCAGCGTGCGGCGCAGATGCAGAACGCCGGCAGCAACCCGGCGGTGCGGAAGGTGTTCGACCTGATCGGCTTGCCCGTGCCTTCTCAGGGTCGCGGCGGTTTCGGCGGCTTCGGCGGTTTCGGGTCGACCGCGACGACCGGCGACTACGGCATCGTCCTGCAGATCGGCACGACGGTGCAGAAGCAGATGCTGCGCGTCGAGAACACGGGGGCGGCAGGCGGGGGGAACCCCTTCGGCTTCCAGCTCGACGACGAGGGGAAGTAACGGTCAGAACTGAGTACTGAGTTCTGAGAGCTCAGAGCTCAGTACTCAGAACTCAGAGCTCAGTTCTGGATAGGCGTGAGAGTCGAGTCACGCAGAGGCGAGCAGCGAGGACCGGCGGTTGGGGAAACCGCCACCGCAGGTCCTGGCTTCTCAGTTCTGCGTTCCTCGACTCTCACGCCTATCCGGAACTGAGTTCAGAGCTCTGAGCTCGCAGCTCTCAGAACTCAGACCTGAATTCTGAGAAATCAGAGGCTAGATTTCGCCCCGTACTCATCCGGGACGTCTTGTGCGCGAATACCATTTTCAGGCCACCGTCGACACCATGGAAGCCCTGCGCAAGTTGCGCGGCGCTTGGCGCGGATTGGCGACCGCTGAACACGAGCTCACTATCGTGCTCCGCGATGGGCAGTTCGTGCGGGTCGGACTCGACACCGCCGATGTGGAGGGCCTCTTCGACGCCTACCGCATTCGCGCTGAGCTCGTCGACGACCCCGGCATTTCCGGCGTGCCGGTGGAAGATTTCATTGACGGCAACAACGATATCGTGCTCTTCACCGGCATGAGCTGGAGTGAGCCGCATGGTCCCGTGAAAGCCGAAGGCATTTCCGAAAGCTCGGCCATGGTCTTCTCCGGTCATCCGGGGCAGCTGTCCGAAACCGCCGAAGTGGTGTGCGTCACCACCGACGCCTTCGTGGTGGCCTCGAGCGTCGGCCGTGGCATGCTCATTCGCACCGGGCTGCGTCCGGGGTCGCTCGAAGTGGAGCGCAACCCCGAAAAGGTCCGGGCGTTTCTGCTCGAACGCGGCTATCGCGACGAGAACGAAGACGCGTCGTAGCGCGGTTACTTCTTTGGCGCGCGCGTGAAGAGCAGGTAGTCAGCCGTGCTGCGCTTGTCGTCGCCGTTGGCCTTGGAAAGATCGTCCACCGGAATGGCGCTCAGAATGACGCTCGACGCCTTGGGGACTCGGCGGCGGGCGCGCTCGACGGTACCGAGTCCGTTGTCGCTATGGAACGCACCGTCCACCTGAAAGATCACTGTGCCCTTGGGTGAGCGCGTGAACGCGTCGGCAATCGCTTCACCCATCGCTTCGTCCTTCACGCACTGGGCTTCGTAGAAGCGATCGGTCATCTGCGCCATGGCCGCCTGATCGGCCGCAGTCGGCGGTCCGCCGCCGGCGCTGTGCCCCTGCATCGATTCGGCGAACTTCGCGTAGTACGCGTCTTTCGGGCACGAATGTTCACGCGCCATGTAGCCACGATCACGCGCGTTCATCGTGTCGAGCACGGCCAGGCCGCGTCGGCTGACGGCGCTCGCCAGACGGCGAGGGACATTCGCCGCCACTACCGGCCATCCGCGGACCCGGGCAAGCTCCACCATGGGGCGATAGTCGGCCGTGTAGTTGTCCCACGGACGGGCGGCGGCGAGAAACTTCTCCTCGGAAATCGTGCCAGCCAGATACTGATCGAGGACAGGCTGTACGTCGCGCTCGAACATCTCGAGGGTGAGCACGACGCGTGACCGACGCTCACCCAGTGCGGCAAGCACCGCCGTCTCCGCCGCATGTGTGGCGGGATCGTTGTGCTGCTCCCCGAAGAACACGAGGTCCTTCGACGCGATCGCCGTCGCCAGCTGCGCGAAGGGGATGAACTTCTGCGCTTTCGTGTCGTACACGCGAAGCGCGGGCTCGGCCTGCAACGAGGGCATGTACGCCGCGCGACCGCCCGACATACAGGCGGTCGTGAGCAGCGCGCACACGCTGAGGGCGACAGTGGAGGGGAAACGCAGCGACATGCGGACCTGGCGATGGCCAATGAGAGGGAAACCAGATAGGAAAGGTACCGCCATGTCTCGTGCGGCTCCATGGTGCGGGACCGGTTTGCGAAGTAACGTGGACGCCATGCTCCCCCTGATCGGAATTCTCATCGTCATCGTGGGATTTGCGCTGCGGCTCAATGCGCTGCTCGTGGTGACACTCGCCGGCGTGGCCACGGGGCTCGTCAGTGGCCAGTCGCTCCCCGATGTCATCGCCGCCTTCGGCAAAGCATTCGTCGACAGCCGGTACATCGCCATCGTGTGGCTCGCGCTGCCGGTCATCGGGCTTGCCGAACGCTCGGGGCTCAAGGAGCGCTCGCGGGAGGTCATCAGCCGTATTCAGGCGGCGACGGCCGGACGTGTATTGCTGGTCTATCTCGCGCTTCGGCAGGCCACATCGGCGCTCGGCCTGGTTTCCCTTGGCGGACACGCGCAGATGGTACGGCCGCTGGTGGCCCCCATGGCGGAAGGGGCCGCCGACAATACACACGGCGCGTTGCCCACACACACGCGCGAGCGCATCAAGAGCATGGCCGCGGCGAGCGACAACGTGGGGATGTTCTTCGGCGAAGATGTCTTCGTAGCCATCGGCTCCATTCTGCTCATTCGCGGATTCCTCGAACAGAACGGCATCGTCGTAGAACCGTTGCAGCTGGCGCGATGGGCCATTCCCACGGCGATCATTGCGTTTGTCGTGCACGGGGCGCGCCTGCTGCTGCTCGACCGTGACATCGCGAGCGCCGTGCGCGCCGAGCGCGAGAGTTCCGTCAATTCGGAGCCACGCGCATGATCACGCTCGAAGCGATCTACGTGCTTATGGGGTTGCTCACTGGCGGTATCGCGCTGGTGAACGCGCGCGACGACAGCAACCCGCGTCGTTGGCGCAACACGCTGTTCTGGGGTGTGTACGCACTGCTCTTCTTTGTCGGCTCGTACATCAGCAGTCTCGCGAGCGGTGTGCTGGTGATCGTCATGGTGGCCACCGCTGCGGCGGGGCTGGGGCAGGGCACGCGCGAATCGGTTACTACATCGCAACGCGCCGCATCGGCGCAGCGATATGGCAATCGTCTCTTCGTACCGGTGCTGGTCGTGCCCTTCGCCACCTTCCTCGGCAGCCTGCTGCTCAAGGACCTCACCCTCAACGGGCACCCGCTCGTCGATCCCAAGCAGGTCACGCAGATCGCGCTCGGCGTGGCTACCGTATTGGGGCTGCTCACCGGGTTCATCATGCTGCGGCCGCCGGCCGCCGCCCCCATTGTCGAAGCCCGTCGGCTCATGGATAGCGTCGGATGGGCGGCGGTGCTGCCGCAATCGCTTGCCGCGCTCGGCGCCGTCTTCGCCGCTGCGGGGGTCGGGAAGGTGGTGAGCACCCTCGCCACCACCTATCTACCGCTGGGCTCACCGGTGGCCGCGGTGGCAGCATATGCCATTGGCATGGCGCTGTTCACCATGATCATGGGCAACGCGTTTGCGGCCTTCCCGGTCATGACCGCCGGCATCGGCCTGCCGCTGGTCGTGCAGCAGTACGGCGGCGACGTGGTGATCGTCACGGCCATTGGCATGCTCTCGGGCTTCTGCGGCACCCTCATGACACCCATGGCGGCCAACTTCAACATCGTGCCTGCCGCATTACTCGAGTTGCACGATCGCTACGGCGTCATCAAGGCGCAGGTCCCGACGGCGCTCATCCTGCTCGCGGCCAACATCGTGCTGCTGTCGCTCTTTGCGTTTCCACGGTAACCGCCGTCCGCATGACACTCCCCGTGCTCGACCACGCCACCGCCGTCCACTTCGCGCAGCTCGCGTTGTCGCACGTGCAGCGTGAGTATCCCAACAAGCTCGACCACGTGTTGCTGAACGATGGCGATGCCATGGGGCCGGCCGCGCTGCATCCGGTGTTCCATGGCAGCTTCGACTGGCATTCGTGCGTGCACGGCTATTGGCTGCTGGCGACGCTGTACCGCACGACGCTGGCAAACGACCCGCACGATGGCACCCGGACGCGCATTGATGCGCTCTTCGAGTCGCAGTTCACGGCGGAAAAGATGCACGCGGAAGTGCAATATGCGGCGCATCCGTCGCGCGCCGGCTTCGAGCGCCCGTACGGATGGGCGTGGATCCTCGCCCTGCAAGCCGAGCTGGACCGACATGAGCACGACGCCGGCAGGCGATGGGCAGCGGTACTGCAGCCACTCACCGATGTGTTCGCGAGCCGTTTCATGGCCTTTCTGCCAAAGGCCACCTATCCCATTCGGGTGGGCACGCATTTCAGTTCGGCATTCGCGTGTCGACTCGCGCTCGAGTATGCCGATGCCGCCGGCCACACCGGGCTGTCAGCCATGGTACGCGACGCGGCGAAGGGCTGGTTCCTCAACGACCACGACTGTCAGGCGTGGGAGCCTGGAGGCGACGACTTTCTGTCGTCGGCGCTCATGGAAGCCGAGTGTATGCGTGTGGTGCTCGACCGCGCCGCCTTTGTGCCGTGGTTCGACGCCTTTCTTCCCCGCGTGCTGGCGCGCGAGCCCGCCACGCTCTTCACCCCCGCCTTCGTGAGCGATCGCAGCGACGGCAAGATCGCGCACCTCGACGGGCTCAACCTCTCGCGTGCCTGGTGCTGGCGCGCCATTGCCCGTGCGCTGCCGGCAGACGACGCACGTCGTCAGGTGGCGCACGATACCGCCGTGGCACACCTCGCCGCGAGTTTGCCGCACGTGGCCGGCGACTACATGGGTGAGCATTGGCTCGCGACGTTCGCGCTGCTCGCGCTTCTTGATCGTTGACGCGGGGCGGCAGCCACAGCCGCGGCACGCCGGGTGGCATGGCCGATGACGCCATCGCCATCTGGCACACCTGAGGTACGACAGGGAGCGGCTCGGCAGTAGTTTGCAGCATGCACCCAGAGACCGCCCTTCTCGTCACACTGGCCGGCGCCTTCGGCGTCGCGTTCGTGTTCGGTCTGATCGCCGCGAAGCTGCGCATTCCGCCGCTCGTGGGCTATTTGCTCGCCGGCATGACACTCGGCCCCCATTCACCGGGGTTCGTCGCCGACGTGGAACTGGCGGGCCAGTTGGCGGAAATCGGCGTCATTCTGCTCATGTTCGGTGTGGGGCTGCATTTCTCCCCGGGCGATCTCATGAAGGTGCGGCGCATCGCACTGCCCGGCGCGTTGCTGCAGATGCTCGGTGCCCTCGCGCTGGGTACCTCGCTCGCGCTCTCATGGGGATGGGCGGCGGGCGGTGCCATCGTCTTCGGCCTGTCGTTGTCGGTGGCGTCGACGGTCGTGGTGCTACGCGTGCTCGAAGACCGCAATCTCCTCGACTCCGTCGACGGCCGGATAGCGGTGGGGTGGCTCGTTGTCGAAGACCTCTTTGTCGTCATTGCGCTGGTGCTGCTGCCGGCCGTACTCGAAGCGGTGGGCGGCAACGCCAGCGGCGGGGCATCGGACGGCGTCGCCCTCGCGAAGGTCGTCGCCATCACGGTCATCAAGGTTGCCGCGTTCATTCTGCTCATGGCGGCTGTCGGCCGGCGTGCGGTGCCGTGGCTGCTCACGCATGTCGCGCGCACCGGGTCGCGTGAGCTCTTTACGCTGGCGGTTCTGGCGGTGGCAATGGGCGTCGCGGTTGGCGCGGCGGCGTTGTTCGGCGTCTCGTTCGCGCTTGGGGCATTCGTGGCCGGCGTCGTCATCAGCGAGTCCGACCTGAGCTATCGCGCGGGTGCCGATGCGCTCCCCATGCAGGATGCGTTTGCCGTCATCTTCTTCGTGTCGGCGGGGATGCTCATCGACCCGCAGGTGTTGCTGCAGCACCCGCTCAAGGTCGCGGCGACGGTGGGTGTGATTCTGCTGGGCAACACCGTTGTGTCGACGATCCTCATGGTGCTGTTGCGTCATCCGCTCGGCGCTTCACTGCGGCTGGGGGCGAGCCTCGGACAGATCGGCGAGTTTTCATTCATCCTCGCCGCACTCGGCGTCAAGCTTGGCGTGCTGTCCGACGAAGGACGCAGCCTCATTCTCGCCGGCGCGTTGTGCACGATCATGCTCAATCCGTTGCTGTTCTGGCTGGTGGCCAAGATCGACAGCTGGCTGTCGCGCTTTCCCAGGCTGCTCGATCGCCTGGAGCGACAGAAGGCGCCGCGTCTGGTGACCACCGATTTGTGGATGGCTACGCCAGCGAATCACGCCATTCTCATTGGCTATGGACGCGTCGGGCGCACCATTGGCGAAGCCTTTCAGCGCATCGGCGTGCCATTCATTGCCATCGATCAGGACCGCCGCGTCGTCGACGCCATGCGCACGCTGGGTG